>CAILYI010000147.1 GCA_903838415.1 uncultured Anaerolineae bacterium
ATATTGCATGACTTCGTAAGTCCAGCCATTGGCAACGCAGAATACTTCCAGATGATTTACTTGCCGCACAAGGTCTTCCTTCTGATCATGACTCGAAACCCGAGCATAACACAGGGTTGGGCGATTATTCTTGCTGGTTTCATAGGGCTTCAACCCGCGTAATTGCGCGAACTCATAACGGCGATGGCCTGTTGGAGTGCGTTCTGCCTGGATTTTCCCATCCGCTTCCCAACGACGCAAAGTCGCGATGGAAACTCCCAGTTCTTTTGCGGCCTGCCAAATGCTTATCTTCATACCATTAATTATACATATATTTGCATAAACAGATAGGTATGAATAGATATTACTAGACAGATACTACCCCCTGGCTTGGGTCGTACTCTGCGGCCATGTCGCCCAGAAGATCATCCATATCCTGTGGAGACATCGACATTTCCACGAGAAGCTGCTCGCGAATCAGCGGCCAGGCGCCGGTGTTATCTTCGCGCGCCAGGCGTTCGACTTGTGCAGCGCTCAGGCTTGTCAGGTTTGCGGTATCCTGGCGGGCGTAGTAGCTTGCGCCGAGCGCGGAAAGGAACGGCCCAACTGCGCCAACGAAGTCGCGTCCGCGCCTGACTGTGAGTGGTTTTTCCGCCAGGTAGCGCAGGTAGCTGCCGTCTGCGCATTTGCCAAGCCAGAAGCGTTGGGCTTCGAGCTTTTTGACCAGGTCCGCAATTGTCTCCAGGCCAAGCCCGCGAAAAGTCTCATGGGTGGCTTTTCCATTGGCGATCAAGGTCAGAGTGCGCTGCGCCAGGTCGGTTGCCATGTCAAGCGGAGCCGGTTTTGGCGCTGATGTGGGACGCCTGCCCTGCTTCTCCAGAACTTCGTAGCAGGAAAAACACATCTCAAAATTGTCCACCAGCCAGAGCGGACGGGATTTCATCTCGCTTCCGCAGAGTGGGCAGGTTTCGGGCGCGAAGTCTGTCTGCTGCTTGAGGTTGGCCCTCCAATCCAGCACATAGGTCATGTGCTGATATTTCATCCTGGGCGTGGCGTGTTTCAGTCCGTAGACTCTGCCACTCATGGCTGCAGCTCTTTGAGCGAACCCGTATCGTTTGCGACGGGATGGCACCTGCCTTTGTTGTTTGTGAAGCATGTTGTCCTCCTGCGAAAGAAATGATGGTTTTGCAGGCGTTTGGCCGCAAACAGAAACAGGCGAGGCGTGAAGCCTCACCTGCTCGGTGTTCAAGGCAAAATATAAGTAAATCAGCGCCTGGCACAAGTGGCTGGCCAGACTGACGGGAACTTGCGCGCACTGAAAAGCCAGGCAAAACGCATATGCTTGTCTCCCAACGCAAAATGGGAGCGTTAATTGCAGGAAAGCGCTGAAATATCTGGCAAAAATTCCCTATCATAGATGAACATTCGCAAAAATGCTTTGGTCACGGCACCGCATTGCTGACGTTACTTGCGTCTGCGAGCAATGCTTGAGGAGCCAAACGAAAATAAAAAGAAGGGAGTGTCCGCGATGGACATTCCCTTCTTTTTGTAGTGTGAAATTATTGTTAGCGTGGCTGGATGCGGACTTCTATTTTGGCATTAAGCGCATTGGCAATACGCTTCAAAAATGGCAAAGTTGGTGCGCTCTTGCCATTTTCTAGGCGGGCAATGGATGGTTGCTGGGTGCCGACCAACGCTGCAAGTTGAGCTTGCGTTAATCCTCGTGCAATCCGAAGACGAGCTACCTGAAATCCTGCTTCGAATTCTTCGCTGGCCGTGACGAATTCAGTGTCTTGCATTTGTTCAGCTTGCCAGTCGTTAAAGTCGGCCATATCAAATATCGTCATCTGTCAGACCGGCAATGCTCAGCAAGTGATTAAGCAATCCGATTTTTAGAGGTTGGCTGCCGTGTACGGGTACCGAAATGCGTTCTACGTGGCCAGGCTTGCCGTAGATGTGATGACTTCCGGTGATACGCAAAAGTTGCCAGCCGTGCTTTTCCAGCACTTTGGCAAACTTTGTGCCCGAAACAGATTTCATACTGCGATTTCCATGATGCGGGTATCTTTCCCAGGATGTATGCTGCTCATGTCAACAGAAAGACACCCATCGATCGCTTCATAAAGATTTTTGAGAAGTTCTTCAAAAGTCTCACCTTGCGTAACGCACCCCGGTATCGCAGGGACTTCTGCCCAGTAACCGCCTTCTTCCGCGTTATGCACAACGATCTTTAGTTTCATTTTGTTTTCTCCTGTGAACTTTATTCAGTATAACGACTTTGTTATACACCGTCAACCATCCCTGACATCAGTTTCGCTGGCTGTCATCAACTCGCAGAGCACGACGGTGAGATCAAGACGGTATGGCATAGCAGACCTGCTAACTTAGCCGCAGTGCGCTATCATCTTCACTGTCTTTCTGTTTACTTGCCAGTTACGTTGTTTGTGCAGCATGTTGCATCCTGTGTAAAATGGGATATTTTTGCGATAACGGCATCCTCCGCAAACAGAAACAGGCGAGGCGTGAAGCCTCACCTGCTCGATGTTCGGAGAAGATCGGTCAGGCAGGCTGCGCCGTATCCAGGCGGACCTGGATACCGGTGGGCAGTATGCGAACAGCAACAAAGCGATAATCTTTGTCGCCAAAGGTCAGGGTGAAGCGCGCGCAGTTTTCGCGCAAGACCTCCAGATGGAAGTGGGCTGTCCAGAGCACATCCCAAAGCAATGCGCCATGCGGGTCTGGCAGGGTTTCGAGCAGATCTTTTTCTGCATAGACCACGGGCAGTCCAAGCTCCCGGCCAACCTCGCTGACATCCTGCCAGTTAGCGGGTGGCGGTGTGCAGGCAGCTGTGGCAGTCTGTCGATTGGTAAAAAGCGGAAGTTGCATTATGTCCCGTCGCTTTCGGCCTCAGCAAAAAAGACGTAAGCGCAGGCAAGTGTCGTAGCCTGCGCGTCGGTGAGATCGACGATCACGCCCTCGTCTGTACCAAAAACATGCGCGGCGAGCTGACCAAGCGCGATCCAGGCTCCGTCGGCTTTCCGGCTTTCTCGAAGCCGGTAGGCCGAGCCATCAGCGGCCTGGTCGCAAAACAAGGTAGGCATTGCGCGCCGCTTGCGAGGCGGGCGCACCTGCTTTCTGGTTTTGAGCATTTTCACGATAGCCTCCTGTTTCCTAACCGAAGCGTAGAGTAGGCGCCCAGCGAGTTACTTTGCCAGTGGTACCGGCGAAGCACTTTTCCAGACGCCCCTCCCCGAACCGGGCATGCCCGTTTCCGTGGCACCCGGCTCTCCAGTCAGTCTTTATTTCACTTTGATACCGTCATAATTTCCGGCATGAATTTCTACATGGCACTTGTGGCAAACCACGACAGTCTTTCGATTACGTGCCAGCATAAATTTTGCCCAATCTGGGGAAGACTTTCGTCCAAGGTATTTCTTTTTGATGTCTGCCAGCTTGCGAACATGATGAACTGCAATTCGGTCTTTTGAACCGCATAGTTCGCAGGTATCAGCCAGCAGTCGTCGGACAAGCTCATTCCGACCAACAAAAAAGGTTTCAACCTTGTCTAGCCCCTGTTTGCCAGTATCAAAACTGGTACGGATAGGATGTTCTCCCAGCTTGGCGTAATGTGGTTTTTCAGGATGGTTGGGATTTGGGGCTTCCACGATCAGTGCGTTGACACCAAGTTCACTCGTTCGCTTATATTTGGCAAAGACTTTTGCCCTGCTCATTTTGTGTTTGTTCGCCAAGGTACGAGCGGCCGATTCCATGAACACGTGTTTCACCGGGTAGAAGTATCTCGAAACATCGTAGGCCATGCTGTAATAATTCACAATTCCCCGGAACTCGCTACCGTAGGTCATCACAATCTCGAAGTCGGAACATTGAAGCAGTTCTGGCCGGTTGGTAGGCTTTCCGTTTTTGGTGTATTTCAATTTCCAGTGGTTGGCCACTTTTTCGGGAACTGATAATACGGGCAGCATGTTGATTGCGCGAGAAACGTGCCTGGTGTGCTGTTTGTCCTGCTTGGTTTTCTGGTTGTTGTCGATCACAACCTGAATTTCATAACCAAGGTAGTGCGCTGCCTGAGTTGTTGCATGTGTGATGAGTGTTTTCTCTTCAGATAAATTCAGATTGATCGTTTTTAGAAAGTCACCGATTTTATGCTTGATTTCTTCAGCTTCTGTGCGGGGGCCAGAGAACCCCAGGAGAAAATCGTCCGCATATCGGCTGTATCGCAGCCATCGGTAATCTGGGTCAGCAGGGTCCCCGCCTGGGAGTTGGCGTCTTTCTTTTTCCAACTCTTTGCCGAGGTCCTTCTTGCCCTTCTTTCGAGCATAGTAAATGCGTTTGTTGATACGACCGTATTCTGGATTTATCCTGCGTTTTTCACCTTTGGTGTATGCAGGGATGAGCTCGTGTTCGATGTACTGATCGAGTTCATTCAGGAAAATATTGGCGAGTATTGGGCTAACTATTCCACCTTGCGGTGTTCCAGAGTAGGTCGCGTGATACTGCCAGTTCTCCAAGTAGCCTGCTTGTAACATTTGGCGAATTAGCTTGAGAAAGCGATTATCTTTGATGTCTCGGGCCAGGATTTTTAGCAATATTTGGTGGTCGATATTGTCAAAGCATCCTTTGATGTCGCCTTCGATGAACCATTTGGTTCCTTTCCAACTGTGGTGGATTTGCTTGAGGGCGGTATGGCAGCTCCGGTTGGGTCTAAAACCATGTGAGTGTTTTGAAAACTTATGCTCATAGTAAGCTTCCAGCACCATGCGGACCACTTCCTGGAGTAGATTATCGCTCCATGAAGGAATACCGAGGGGCCTTATCTTGCCATTTGCTTTTGGGATTTCTACACGCCTCACTGGCTTCCATTGGTAGGTGCCATTGTGCAGTTGTGCGAGGATTTCTTCGATGCGCTCAACAGACATGCCATCCACAGTGTCTTCTGGATCGGTTCCGACTGTTGTTGCCCCCTGATTAGCGTACAGCTTGCCATAGGCAGCAAAAAACAGCTCTTTATCCTGAATCCTGCGGTATACACCGGTTAGGGGGTATCCTTTTGTTCCCAGCTTGTGAACAATATCTATGAACTTGTGATTATGGGCCATCCGGCTAATTCTCCATTCAAAAGATATATGACTAACCTGCCTCACTTCGCCCTGTAGCTGGCTTTCCCAGCCTCCCTGGTGGGGCGTTACTCCCACGACTACTATTGAGGCTCCGTGACCATATGGCTCGCGCCACTTAGGTCATCCTGTGTTCCGTATATGGAGTGGACGTATTAGATTACTTTAGGTACTCTGTTCGTTTCCTTACCGCCATTCGTTATGGCATAGCCTTGCCGAGAGAGCTACAGCAACGTGTCTCGGAATTGTTGCTGTCAGGCAGGGTACGGGTTTCAGTCAGTTTTCCCGTAGAGGAGCGCAACCTCCTTGGAAACTAGAGTTCAAACAATCCAGTTTTTACCGTTGTAATCAGCCGTTGCGAAATCGTCTTGAAAGTATCTGACCTTTCTCAATTCGCGTTACCTGGATGCTTTGTTCAGTCATTCCTTTCGGGTTGACCTAACCAGGTTCGACTCTTAGCTTTTCTTCTCTCTTTGCTAAGCCCTGCTGTACAGGGTATCCTCCTTATCGTTTCACAGCGCACCGAGTCCGCGTTCTTTTAAGGACACGAACTTGCCCGCCTGTCCAATAATCAGGTGGTCAAGACATTGAATGTCAAGCAGTTTGCCAGCCTGAACAATGGCCCTTGTCACGGCAATATCATCCGGGGAGGGATCTGCCATGCCGGTGGGGTGGTTGTGGCAGACAACGATGGCGCTGGCTTTCAGCCGGATGGCGCCCTCGAAAACCTCGCCAACCCGAATCTGGCTTGAGTTGACCGAACCTTTATACAGGTCAATTATGTCCAGTACAAAATTTCGTTGGTTCAAGAGAATGACCCGGAGATGTTCTTCGGCTAGCAAGGACATTTCTTCCTGAACCAGAGCGGCGATGTCAGTCGGGCTGTTGATCTGTGGCCGTTCAACCTGTTCGGCGTTCAGCTTGCTTCCAAGTACCAGCGCGGCCTTGATCTGCGCGGCCTTTGCCAGTCCGATGCCAGGTATTTCAGCCAGCTCTTCGGGACGGGCGTGGTACAGGTTGCGCAGCGAGACGAATTTTGTCATCAGCGCTTGTGCGAGTTCGATTTGCTGTTCGCCGCCAATCACAGCCGCCAGCATTTCCTGGGTGGTGCAGGCTTCCGGGGAGGTTGCGACCCGGTAGCCAGGGCGCTCGCGGACTGCGAGCGCTGCCAGCGCATATTTTTGCCGGGGATAGGGGGTTCCGGCGAGAGCGAGTTGCTGTGCAGGTTGTTGCGGTAAGGCTGCGGCCATAAAGGTAAGCTCCTGTGTGAAAGACGATGGGTACGGCTCTGCGAACCGCTTCGGTTTGTGCCCGACCGATGACCGGTCAGGCGCAGACAGAAACAGCGCATAAAAGCACATCCTCAGCCATCGCAATGACTGAGGATGTGAACTGTGAGAGGCGCGAAGCCTCCAGCGTTTGCCAGCAAAGTTTCAGGTGTCATCATTACAGCAGTTTGGACAGCTGTCATTTTCAAGCAGCGCACCGCACCGCTGGCAAAGGCACTTGTTGGCGCAGGCGGCCAGGCAATCGGCCAAGTAGTGGGCGCCTTTGATGATTGCGCCGCGGTTCGCTTCAATGGCTTCGCGGGCGCGCTCCGGGTTGCTGAACTCCGCAATGCGTTCGCCACATCTGACGCAAACGGCTTCATAGCGAGGATCGCCATTTACCCAGCAGCGCAATTCACGAATGGTCATTGGAATCTCCGGCTGATAATGAAAAGAGGCTGCCCGGGAAAAAACTCCCAGGCAGGCGTGAGGCAGAGCGCCTCGTCAGTTGAGTGATTTTGGGAACAACAGGTGTGGTCCGCCTGTGGTCAAGAGCAGGTGCAGCCAGGAGGATGACGATTTCATTTCCACAAAAGGGATGTCGTGTCCGGCCAACCGGCGTGAAAGGACCAGCACATCCGACAGGCGGAAGGGCGGCAGTTCAATCCAGTACGGTTCGTGTGTGCGGTTTTCAGTGTCCAGGTCGAAGATTACGCCCTGACTGGTGTCTGCGAAAACGCGGACAACCTGCAGTGAATTTGAGCGACCCTGAACCCGAAAGCTGGCCGCGAACGGTCCCTGATTGTTCGGAGAAACGTAGACACCGGTGATGTCGAACCCGGCCAGGATTTCTTTCAGTTGCGTGCTGGTGGTGACGCCGGGCATGTTTGTCCGCCTCCCTGAAATGCAGAAACCTCGTCGGTCAGGATGTCCATCAGCAACATCTGCCCCGGCGCATTTCTGTCAGCATCACCTGCTGACAGGATGATATATCCGTTCTCAAGAACAAAGACAACCGGAGGCTCCAGGTCAGCCCAGCCGCACCTTTCCATTTCGCGCGGGGTGGCCAGGCGCACTTTGGAAACTTGTCTTCCAACGACTTCATTCATGTTCATTGATCACTCCAGAGTAGAAAATTTACAACCAGCCAGAATTGAGCGAGTCGTTTCGATTAAGCCGAATGTTGACCCGGTAGTGTTCGCGCAGATAGCGGATGGCATCCGGCTCGTTTGCAAAGAGCGGATCGCCTTGATAAACATAGGCGATGTCCGTTCGCAAAAACAGTGTCCAGCCTGCAGCGCCTGGCGCTCCCGGGTAGCTGCGTTCAATGTGTCCGTTGCCTGCCCTAATTGCGTAGGGTAAGGCTGTCAACTCCGGGCGGACAGGCGGCAGACGAGATGGAGTCAGGCTCAGGTCATCCATAGTTCAGCGCCCGCCCAGGCACCTCTTCCTCGAGCACCCCTGGATACAGCACGCTGTCACCAGGTTGCGCACCCTGCCAGGCGTTGACCTGTCTGCCCTCCCGCACAACCACCGGCGGGAAACGCCAGGGTGAGGGCGGGTGTGCCTGGAGCACGAGCTTCAAGTGCTGCTGCCGGTAGTGCCAGGAATTGACGCTGCATGCCCACTCGAGCCCTTTTTGGGGATGGATCAGGCCGGTGGCGTAGGCTTTCGCCCCGCACAGCGGACACTTCTGCGGGGCGGTGGCGCAGTACCCAGCGGGTGGTTCCGGAGCCTGCTCGCCACCCGCTTTGCGGTAGTCCCGGACAGCTTCAACTGCCGGGCAGTCCGCGCCCAGGGTGCAAACGCAGCATCCGGTTTTCAAGACGGTGTGAAAACGGGGTTGGACGCCGGGCCCAAAATCGACCTTGTAGGTGTAGCCCGCGACCTGGACAACGGTGGTATCTGTCAGCCGGGGAGACAACTTTGTTTTTATTTGAACAGCAGGCATGCTTTCCTCCTGTGGGTAATGGTGAACTGCGCCAGTCTTTAGATTGGCGCAGTCGGTGGGTGATTTATTGAATCTTGTTGCTGGCAGGCTTGATAAGCAGTTTGCCGTCCAGGATTTCGTAGTAAACGAGAGGATATTCATTGTCAGCAGCATCGACGATGCAAACCTGCACAGCGCCTTTGACCTGTTCCGCCTTCCGGGCAGCAAAGCTGAGAGCGTGGAACAGGTTGCGGTCATCGTCTGTGTCGAAAATTTGGCCGGTCTGCGTGCCATCCCACCAAACCTGGAAATTGCCGGGATAAGCCATCAGGGTGGTGGTGAGATCGAGTTTCTCGATATCCAATGGTTCAATCTCGTCCAAAGCGCACTCGATACTGGTCCAGGTCACGCCAAGCTCGGGGTCGTGGTGGCGGCGCAGGTCATCGAGCAGATCATCTGCCTGCTCATTGGTGAGCAGCTTTCCGCGCGCCCAGGCCTGACCGAAGAGATCGGAGCGATCCCAGACAATGGCCATCCTGCCTGTCCAGTAGGCATTAAGCGCGGCGATGATTTGGTCGCGGTCGAGCGGCGGGCCAGCGCTAAAGATGGCGTCGGCCATTTCGATGAGCCTGTCTTGATCTATGATGTTCTCCTGTGAATTTGTCTCTTCAGTGCATGGCGCATCCTGCGATGAACGCCATCCAGTAAAGAGACAAGGCGCACGGCCAGGTCTCTTGGCGCAAAGAGCTGGAAAGCTGCTCTTCAGCGGTGATAAAAATGCGTTGATCCTAGAACCAATCTTGCTCCGTGCCATAGTATTCCTGCCAGCCCGGTTCGTTGGAGGCGCTTTCGGCCGGTGCCAGTGACAGGCCGAAAGCGTCAGCGGGTTGGGCAGAAACAGGAACGCTGGCAGGTGCTTTGGTTGCAGCGCGGGTGGTTTTGACCTGCTTCTCGTGCTTGTTCTCGCAGAACTGCTTGTAGGATTCCGCTGCCAACTTGGCATTCGGTAATCCAACCGCCAGTAAGCGGGAAACGACAATCCCGAACACGACCAGCACCAGTAGAAAAAGCAGACTGGCTGCACAAAAAATGATCGGCAAGGCTGGGTTGCGGGACAACAGGTTTGAGAACAGGTTCATGGCGGTCTCTCCAGGTGAAAAATGTATCCGTTTGCGGAATTGCAAAACGGCAAACAGAAAAGGACGAGGCGTGAGCCTCATCCTTTCGATGTTTGAAGTTTGCTAATATTCGGATGGCAGCATGACCACGATCCCGTTTACGTCATCGTTCGTGAGATACAAGTTGACTTCATCCAGGGCAAAATCTGCGAATGGAATCTCCTGGGTGACGAGAATCTGTCCGTTGCCATCGTCGCAGGTGACCAGGGCTTCGTTCGGCTGGGCGCGTTGTTTCCAGGCCAGGACTGTTGTTGGCCGGGGTCGCTCGGGATCAGGCTCTCCAGCCTGCACGTGATTGACATACAGTCTCCAGGTTTGGAAACTTTGTGCAGCGACTTTCTTGTTCAACTGGTGACTGGCGATGATGTCGATCAGCCAGTAAGCGGTGCCGCCGATCACCCCGGCTTTGTCAGCCAGGTACTTGGCGCCGTCGGTCAGCAGGAAATCCTTGCGCAGCCAGGGGTAGCGCAGGCGGTGGTACTCTTCCGTGCCAGTGAAGTGCGGCAGGTTAGAGGCCAATTCCTGGCGTAGTTTGCTTTGCTTTTCGTCCATGCGGGCTCCTAATTAAATGAAAGCGATGCGGAGGGCAAGGTTCCGCATCGCCGGGCAGGGTGGCTCAGATTTGATAAGCGCTAACTGGGTTGATACGGGGCGCTGAAATCACGGTAGCCTTTCAACGTCAGGCGGTTACTGCCCTCGTCAGCTTGGGCAGGAGTGTCATAAGGCCCGAAAGTCTCACCTTCCAGGCCGAGTGGGCCTACCGCGTCAAAATGCCAGTTGCCGTCACCGGCGGGAAAGATTTCACGCTGGCGGATGGCCACGTCTTCTTCGGCTTCGGGAACCAGCAGTTCGCCAAATTCTTTCAGCGCGCTTTGGCGTTCTTCGGCGCTGGTCAGCGCGCTGGCCAGACCCAGTGCAGCCTCAATCCGGGCATGATAGAGCCGGGCCCAGATGGCCGCGACCTGACCCGGCCAGTTGGCAGTGAGCGGGATGTGGATGCCGAGCGTTGTATCCGGTGTTCCTTCGCCGTTTCTATCCAACGTCATCGGGTAGGCCGTGACAAACTGCTCTTGGGTCTCGACATCGGCCCAGAGATTAATGGCCCAGATGGGAGAGAAACCCAGCCAGACATCCTGTGGCCAAACACCGTCGCAATTTTCGGCAACATATTGTTGTGCGCCTGTCAGGATTTCGGCGGGTGTCGGGAAAGCGGGTTCTTGCGTGTGTGTCATGCAGCCTCCAATGGAAAATGTATTCGCAGACAGTATGCCACGAACGAAAAAGGACAAGGCTGGCAGCCTTATCCTTTCGGTGTTCGTGGTTACAAAAAACGAGAGCAGCCCGGGTAGGCTGCTCTCGTTTTCGTGATGGTTGAAATGTCAGGATGTGATTATTCGTTGCGGGCGGCGTGTTTGTGCGCAGATGTTTTGATTTCTTGCCACAATTCAACGGCTTCTTCACCCAGACGTTTATCTTGCTCGTCCACATAACGCTCGTCAAGCGGTTCTTCTTCAGATTCTCCCAAGTAATGAAAAACCATCATTTCGTAAATGTCGGTTTCATGCTTGCGTGAGCGACCTTCCACCCAGGCTTTGAATTTCCCGACAATGACATCTTCCGGGCGTGCGACCCAAACTTCAAATGGCTTTGCTCCTGGGATGTCGACTGTCTTGCGAAGGCGGTTTTGAAAGGCGTATTCATAACTCAGTGTTCCGCTCAAAGGAACCAGATCGGCCTTTTCGCCGCGGCTGCTGTCGATGATGTTGAACATGATGCCCATGTCGATTGAGTTCCGCATCATTTCTGTATCAGCGTAGTATCGTGGCAGCGGGTAGGCGCGTGCCAAGACTTCGATGTGCGCATCTGCTAAGTCAACTACGATATCGATGTCATAAGTTACTCGGGTAATGCCGTAAATTGTTCCGGCAAAAGCGCCAATGATCATGTAAGGCGCGTCAATTCGATTCAGCGTTTGCAAAATGTCCAGGAAAAGGCTGAGGTCGGGAGCGCGCTTAGCGGGCATGGCCGAGTACATCCAACACCTTGAGATTTTTTTTTTGAGTGACAACTTGGGGTAGCGCTTGCTCAAACGACCGCGGATCAGACCAACCGCCAGCGCGCGCGCGTCCAACATGAGTTGAATTCACTGCGATGGGGTGAGCTTTCGCAAGAGATTGACCTGGACCATGTCTGGTGGATCGATTCGGGAAGAGGATTTGTAGACCTGTTCAGATTCCGGGTTGATAGTAGTTGTCATTGCATTTCTCCCCTCCAAGTATACAAGAGTTCGCAGTTTCCTGGGCGCTGTTTTTAGTGATTATCAATCAGCGCTGTCGTAATCACCGCCGCTGACCCGGTCTTCAAAAGCGGCTTCCAGGTGCGCGTCTTCGGCCTGTTCCCGCAGGGCCTGGAACAAGGCCGCTTTGTGGATCAAATCCAGGAACTCGCGCGCCTGACCGCTGTCATCGAAGTCAGCCACGCATTCCAGTCCGCCAGTAACCAGGTGGCCGTAGACGGACCAGACTGAAGCGCCTGGATCGTGTTCATCACACTGCTCCAGGCAGGCATTGCCCGCCTTATCCTCGTCAGCTTTCAGGCAGGCGTGATATTCAAAGGCGCTGTAGGTTTCGTTGGCAGCGAGCTGGGCGGCCAGGCAGTGCAGTGTGTCCAGGGCCTGCTCGTTGCGCCCGTATGGGATCGACTTCGGCCACCCGGCGGGAATATCGTACAGGCCGTTGACCTGCGTGGTGGCGTGCACATCATCGAGATTATTAACCGCCTGGGCGATTTGTTTAGCCTGGGCCAGCGAACCAGCCAGCACCACGCGAGTGATGTTGATAACATAAAGTCTTGGTTGCATAAGTTCCTCCTGTGGAAAATTGGATGATTTTGCAGCCTGCGCCGCAAGCAGAAACGGACCAGGCAGTAGCCTGATCCGCTCGGTGTTTGCGGGCCACGCGCAAAGCGTGGCTTGGTTGTACGAGCTTGACCTAAAAGGGGATGTAGTCTCCGTCAGACGCGCCGGGGATTTCAGGGGCGCTGTTGTTGCCATCGCCCTCGTCCTTGTGGGACAGGAACTGCATTTCGCTGACCGTCAGTTCCAGGTCGGCGCGCGGTTCTCCGTCGGATCCAGTCCAGATCTTGATCGGCTGAATGCGTCCTGAGATATAGACTTGCATCCCTTTTTTGAGGTACTTGTTGGCAGCCTCCGCGGCGGCATTCCAGGTCACAGCCTTGACCCACAGGGTCTCTTTGACAGGCTGACCATCGGCGCCGTTATGTAGAGTAGGGACAGGACGCATTGCCAGCCTTGCGGTTGGTATGTTTTCCCATCCCTCTCCCCAAACTGAGAGTGTTGCAGAATTCGACCTGACGAAGCCCGAAAAACGGGTTGAAGCGATTTTCGCCGCTCGCATGCCGCGTTTTCTGTTCGGCGGAGGTCGAATTTCAAGGTACAGAGGCCATTTTGGGTTCAAAACGGCCTATTCGGGCGGTTTTGACCTGTTCCGGGGCGATTTTTCCCGGCAGTAGGCGCAATTCACCCTTGTCAGAGTTGATCAGTTTTTTGCGAGCATCCTGAGTTCGGAGCGGCCAACCTTGCGCATCCACAGCTTCAGGTTGTAGGAAACAGCGGACATTCTGGCTTGCCAATCTGCATTCTCCAGACCTCGTCGGCGGCAGTAGCGCGCGCCATTGTAATGGGTCAACTCAAAGATGACCCGTTCGATCAACGGACGTTGCCGCATTTCAAGTTGGAAGATTTCGGTCTGGTTGTATTCTTTAGCGGCCAGGACATAGTCGCGGTAGTCGGAGATAAAAACCTGGCGCATACTCCCCGGCCCCTGGTCATCATCACGGCATTTCTCCCATAAGGGACAGCGCTGGGTAAGGTCAGCATCTTTCAGGTGGGCGGGCGGATCAGCGTTGAGCCAGCACTGGCAGGCAAAGAAGCGAAAATTACGTCCATCGCCTGATCCCGAGACATAGGCTGTCGCACTTTCTTTCCCGGCTGGGCAAGTCAGCGTCTTGCCATCATCAGATAGGCTGAAATCGTATGGGCCAAAACGTTTGGATATTTTGTCGTTGACGATCAACTTGGAAACGAGCAGGGTCTGGCCGTTTGAGGCTTTGTCGACATCGGCGCGTGTTTTACCGCTCCCGGCAGCCTAGTCATAAAACAGCTTGGGAGGACAGGTTCCTTGGTACTCAACTTGCGCCGCCACCAGCGCGGCAATCCCGGCTTGGTCGGAAACCGCGCCAGTAGCGGCCTGAGTTTCGCGGATAAAGCCATCGGTCGAAATCGCCACCTGAGTGTTGTAACCAAACCTGATGTCATCATCTTTGTCACCGTGTTGGCGATAGGTGGCTTCCGGGTCAGTGGCTGAGCCAAGGCGCAAACTGGTGTCAGGGTCATTGCGCCGCTCTTTGGCTGTACGTAGATGGATACGACTTCCCTCGGCATTTGCTTCTGGCAGAATAACAACGTCATCATGGATGATTTTGCCCAGATAGCCTACCCACAAACGTACATCGAGGTATTCCTGCCTGGATGATGCCTGCAAGGTAGCCGTAAATCGCTGGTGCAGATCCTGGGCAGCGAATACCACTTCTTCAATCCGTTGCTGCCGCTCTTTTTTGTCCAACATGCATCCCAGTTTTTCCCTGGGTACACCGAATAGCTTGTGCCAGGCAAAATCTGATACCGTTGGTGCCAATGGCCTCGACATCGTTCCCACTGCTTCTCGCAGCAGACAGATCGTTGTGTGACGCAGCCGGGTGATCAGATCTTCTTCTGCCGCATTGGCAATCACTGCGTAGGTATCTGCGATTTGATTGAGTTTCCGGCTTTGCGGAAAGAAATCGTCGATCTGCTTGAGTACCGTGTCTTGATATATTCTGCGCTGGTTTTTGCTCACCCATTGTTCAAAACGATCCAGCGTGCAGTACGTCGGCACATCGCCAAACATCGGCAGCCCCACAAACCAGCGCGCCAGCATATCGGAATGCAGATGCTGCTCCAGTTGACGCAGCGAAAGTCCATACAGGTAGCCGATCAGAAGACAGCGCGCCAGGAGCGCTACTGGATAAAAGCTTTGTGTACCGGGGCCGCTATCGTGCCGGTAACTGGCGCAAGCCTTTTCTATCGGACCAAAATCCAGGTGCCTGGCCAGTTTGACCAGCAGGTGGTTATGGCAACGCTTCAGTAAATCGGCGATCAGGAATTCACCGATAATCTGGTTCATGAATGTTTCGGCTGAAATCGCGTTGGACGCAAAAAGGGCTGTCAAAAGTGGGAGAATTTGGGTTAGAATCGGCATGGGTGTTTTTTGTGAAGTTGAGTTAGGAAACCCAATCTTCTCACAAAACACCCACTTTTTTACAACCTATTCTGCAACACTCTCCAAACTGGACATGAGACTTTCACCTCATCCAGCTTTCTATTGTGTTTTCTTCCCGTCTGGCGTTTGCTTTCGTTTTCGGCCATAACTTTCGGTCTTTTGATGGCATTCCAGACATAGGGTCTGTAGGTTTTCCATAACCATTCCACCGCTTGGCTTCAGGTGATGGGCTTCCAGATTTTCCATTGCTCCACACTGTTGGCACTTATAGCTGTCTCTTTCGAGCACTGCTTTTCGGATTTCCCACCATACCGCTTTGTGGCGGCTGGTTGTTCCATCCCATGTTTCCATATATGGTGTCTCAGCCTCAGGTTGGTGCGTGTTGTCATCCGCTAGGTAGGGATTACCGAGTTTCTTAGGCCGGTATGACACCTTGCTGATGTCGCGCAGCATGAATAGATACACGGTATCTTTTCCATCTTTGCAACCCCAGTTGTGTCTGTTACCTTGCCTGATGTAGTACATTTTCAGTACTGCTCGTTTTCCCACTCCTTTATGGCGAGAAGTCAGCCACTTCATCATGCGTTGATGCACATACCAGTCAAGTTTCTGCCTGGTAAATGTTGAACTAACGCTGTCGTAGTAGTTGCCCCAACCTCGAAGAACTCTGTTAATGGCACGAATTTTCTCGGGGACAGGTTCCCAGCTCATGGCTCTTCCAGTCATTTTCTTAATCTTGTCCCTCAATCTCTGCTCACTTTGGCTGGTTGCCGTAATGAACAGCCAGGGTTTGTTATCTTTTGGATTTTCACGTTGGATGTGAAACCCTAAGAAGTCAAATCCATCGTTGGCATGGGTGATGCGGGTCTTTTCTTCGGAAAGTTCCAGATAAAACACGTCCCATAGAAAATCTTTGACTTCCTGCTTCATGGCTTTAGCGCTTTCCGCATCGCCATTACACAAGATGATGAAGTCATCGGCGTATCGCGTCAGTATGAAGTTTCCTTTTCCACTTTTGCGGCGCTTTGTCTTTTCGTATGGAGCCAGGTTTCCGTACTTTGTCCACCACCATTTGTCTAACTCGTGCAAGTAGATGTTAGCCAGCAGGGGGGAAAGTACACCGCCTTGTGGTGCGCCACTGTGAGTGGCATTCCATTTCCAGTCTTCCAAGTATCCGGCCTTGAGCAGGTTTTCTATGAGACGGATGAAGCGCTCGTCTGCTATGTGTACACGAAGCGCGTTGAGCATGACTTCGTGGTCTAGTTTGTCGAAGCACTTCGAGATGTCCCCTTCGATAAACCATAAAACCATTTTGTGCCGCGATGGGTGGTTTTGATGATTTGTAACGCCGTATGACATCCTCGCTGTGGACGGAAGCCATGCGAGAATTCTGAAAAGGTAGGCTCATAGTAGGCTTCAAGGAGCAAGCGCATCACTTCTTGAAGAAGCTTATCTTTCCAGGTTGGGATGCCGAGGGGGCGGAGAGTCTTTTTATCCCGCTTTGGGATATACGTTCGTCTCACTGGTGTCCAGTGAAAGCGTTCATATCGGACTTCTTCAATCAGGCGATGTATCTTGTCGATTGACATACCATCGACGGTTTCAGCGTTGATGCCTGGTGTGAGTGCCCCTTTGTTGGGGTAAAGCTTGGCGTATGCCATCAGGTAAAGCTCAGGGTTGTAAAGTTGTCGATAGAGTCTTTCCAGCTTCTGGTCGTTTTTACCGAGTTTCTGGATGACACTGAGAACAGTTTCAGCGTTTTGCATTGCGCATACCTCTCTGTTGTCGTGTCCAATGAACCTGTCTCCCTTCGCCGTGTGATGGGCGTTACCCATCTCTGACTACTATGGAGACTCCGTAGCCATGAGGCTCGCGCCTTTTAGGCTATCCCATGGTGCATTAGTTGAGTCTGTATCTAGCGTCCTTTAGGTGTCCCATTCATCTCCTTATCCTCACGCACTGTGAGTGGCTTACTCTATTGGAGAGTTGGCTAGAAAATGTGCTAATTTCTAGCCCAGAGTAATACGGGTTTCAGTCGATTTTCCCGTAGGAGCCCGATTTCTCCGCTGGAGATTAGGATTCAGGCAGTTTAGCTTTCACCATAAGTCGCAGGCCTTGCGGCTCGTTCTGCTACTCGACTTTGCAGGCATACCGCTTTACCGGCGTGCTATTTTCCCTTTCACCTTTCGGCTTTAGGTTAACCGGTTGACCTAGAGCTTTCTCTCTAGCTCTCCTGACTTTGTCAGGTGGACTCAACTACGCCGCATGGCGCACGCGCATTTCCGGATCGCGGCCCAGGTTACCGATGAAACTGGCTTTGTTATGATCTTTCTTAGCCATTGTGCTGCTCCTTGTAAAAGAATGTGTCCTGACGAAAAATGAGCGCGTGAGCGGGCTGTCCTCGATCAGGTCGATAGGTGTGTTCAGGAAAGTTTGTCTCCTGATCCTGGCTCGCAAGCCGGGATCAGGAGACAAACTTAGCATGCGCCCGGTTAGCCCCGCTCGATATAAACAGGTGGCACCGGCACACCAGACAACTTGAAAAGCAGGTGAATGTGTTTCCTGGCCCAGGCGATATCGTCCGGGCGGTTGAGAATATTGTTTGCGGGGAACAGGCGCTCCGGGTCAAGGGCGAAAGCGGTTGTGGACAGGGAAAGTCCAACGATGCGCTGCTGGTCATCGCCTTCACCCCACTTCCAGCCAACCGAAGCGACGTACTCGCAAGGTTTGGAAAACGCGCCTGCGAGCATGGCGATTTGCTGCCAGGCTCCACCGGGATGGTCTTCGGGCGTACACCAGATTTGAAACCCGCCAGATCCAGCTTCGTAAATAGCCGCCGGGTCAGGATTTTGGGCGATATCCAGTTCGCGCGCTTTTGCCAGAACAGGCGCCATGCGCAGGTGCTGTGAGGCATCGCTTGGTTTGGAGTTTGATTGGGTCATACGTGCAGCCTCCTCCATCTGAAAATGTGACCGTTTGCAGAATTGCAGAGCGGCAAACGAAAAAGGACGAGGCTCGAAGCCTCATCCTCTTGGTGTTCGACGTTCTAAATGTGCTGACCAGCCATCAGCTCAGCCAGTAATCCTTGGTGTTCCGCTTCGCCAGTATCGAAAATCGTGCGCTGCCGGGCTCCTTTGGCCTCAAGGCTGGCGGCCAGGATTTTGGCAATCCACTGGCCTGGAATAAAGAGCGTCCCTGCTTGCGGAAGCAGAATGGGGGTTTTGACCTCAAAATAGGTCCAGGTATGCCGGGAGACACAACGACTTGAAAAGAGGATCGCGTCAAGATCGCTGTTTGTTTGTCGCAAAATGCCCTGATTGTGAGCGGCCTCGGCTGTATTCTTCAACCAGACGCTGATCTGACGCTCAACTAGCCAGGCGCTTTCATCCGGATTGAATGTTTTCCGGTTTTCACTGCCCAGGATCGCCAGTTCGCCATCCTGGCTGCGCCAGAGCAGAAGCCGGTTGTGACCCTGACAGAAAACAGGTTCACCCTGCCAGCGAACCACCTCCCAGCAGTTCTCCAGATAGCCGAGATCAGCGGCCAGGGAGGCCCAGGCTGCCTTGATCTCTCGATGCTCTGCCAGGGCGGTCTGCGGTGAGAGCTGAGCGGGACCTGCGGGAGTTGTCGAAACCGTCACGCGCAAATTGGTTGCGACTGCCATCTCAGGCCTGGCTTTCTGCTGTGGCAACTGCGTTGGCCGCCTCCGCCGCCTGTTTGACACTGGCGGCTTCGCCGATCAGCATTGGCATCAGCACATAAAGGTACTCGCGCGAACCGTTGGTCAGCATGGCGGGCGCATTGGCCGCAGACCCAAGGTGCAGGTGAACGTTGCTGCCAATGGCTTCCAGGCCCTGCATGGCAAAGATTGCATTGAATCCGATTCGAAATGGCAGGCGTGTGCCGTTAAAAACTGTGCGGCTTTCTCCGGTCTGTTCGTCAGCGCCAATTACCACCAGCCCGTTTTCGCAAGGTTCCAGCGCCACCACGTGGGCTGATAATTTACCAAAGACCTCCGCGCGCCTGACTGCGCCAGTGAAATCTGCCGGAAGATCGATGACATGCGCGCAGGACTTCGGAACAATCGGACGCCAGTCGGGAAAGTTCGCCTCGCCCAGGCTGGAGTAGACCTCGAAACCAGGCCATGAGAAACAAATCTGGGAGACCTGCTCGTTGACCGCGATCGTCACGCTTTGTTCATCGTTATCCGGGAGCATGGGGATCAGTTTACGGATGACTGCTGCCGGGATACACAGGCTCTTTTTGTCACCAGGCAGCTCGAATGAACCGTCGATTTCCTGGGCTGCCAGGCGAAACCCGTCGGCGGCCACCAGGGTAACCTGGTGGCCGTGCTCCTGGGCCATCTGCACGTTGGTTAGCGCCGGGCGGCACGGATCATTGGAAGCGGCCAGCACGACCTTTTTCAGGGCGAGCTTGAGCCGGTTGGCAGCCAGTGTCATGGCCGTCTGGCCGCAGGCAGGCATGGGCGGGTAATCGTCCGCCTCCTGGATGGCGAGGCGGGACTTGATGCCCCTGCCAGTGATGAGCAGTTTGCCACCTTCGATGGACAGGCTGAGCGTCTCTTCACCAGCCGCCGCGATCACATCCGCCAGCGTTTTGGCAGAGACAGCCACGTTCAGGTCATCATCCGCGCCGGGGAGTTGGATGCGCAGTCCCATCTCCAGGTTGGTGGCTTCCAGGGTGATTCCCTGAAAAATTTTCGCCGTGAGATGAACGCAGGCCAAAACAGGCAAGGTGCTGATGGTCGAGACTTTTGACAGACTGCTCAGGGCAGCGCGCAAGGTGTTGGTTTGAATGGTAAGTGACATGGTTTTCTCCTGTGGGATGAAGGATGTTTTGGGCCGCAAGCTGCGGCAAGTTATCTGGTGAGCGGAATCGAACCCTTTTGTGCGCCAGACCAGACAAACGAAAAATGAAGGATGGCAAATTAGGAGGCAGGTGCAGCCTCCTAAAGGGAAGGGCGGGCAGCCGATCCGGATTTGATGACCGTAGGATCATCGCAAAAGAAAAGCGTCCTATTTCTTGAACAAACCAGACAAAATACCGTCCACCTCGGTTTGGGCTGACCTGGATAACGGTTCACCTTTATCCAGGTAGCGCCTGATCTGAGCCACAGTAGCCGTGGTGGCCACCAGAACTACGAGTGCGAGCGTAGCAGTATCCATCTGATTACCCAGCCAGCTGAACACGCGGAAGCGCGGCAAAGATTGAACCGCGATAGTTGCGCGGCTTGCCAGCCGCCATGAAATCGCCAGCCAGATGACGCAGCGCACCCAGAGTGCTGGCGCTCAGGTCACGAGCATCCCGCTGACCATCCAGAACCAATTGCACTTCATGGGCGATCGTGGGTTGGGCCGCAGCTCGCGCCAGAACATAGATGATCAGCGCCTCTTGTTCGCCTTCGCTCAAATAGCCTGTGGGGGTTCGAAGTTTGAATCCAGTGAATAACATAGCGTTCTCCTGTGGGAAAAAATGATGTTTCTCTCAGCCGCAAGTGCAGCATGATGACCACAGGAGAAAATAAAAAGACCAGTGAGGCCTGTGGCCTACTGGTCTGTGGAGAAAGGATGATTGCAGCCTGGTGAGCCTTTCGCTCACCAGGTTAAGAAAAAGCAGGAGAAACAGGCTTTGCTTTAGTAAACGCGGAACTTACCAAAAATCGCCGTAAAGCCCCTGACTTTAGGCATGGGGATATAAGGCGAAAAGGTTTGCGTTATGCAGCTTGTAGTTACATGATTAGAACATGAATTCTAATAATACTTTCAAATCTGGACGGAACATCACATACTCGTGTAAATATCACCTTGTATGGTGTCCCAAATATCGCCGGAGTGTTTTGGTCGGAGATGTGGCCGTCAGGCTCGATGAAATCATCCGGGCCTCAGCAATGGAAAAACAAGTGGATGTGATCGAGATGGAGATCATGCCAGACCATGTGCATTTGTTGTGCGAGATACACCCGCAGTATGGGGTGCATCATTTTGTGAAGCTGATCAAGGGCAGAAGTTCCCGCCTGCTTCGGCAAGAATTTTCCAGTTTGCGCTCACGCTTGCCAACTCTTTGGACAAATGCCTACTTTGTTGCAACGGTTGGGGGCGCGCCGTTCGAAGCCATCAAGCGGTACATCGAGAATCAAAAGGCGGTTTGAGATGGGCTACCGTTCAGTTGCAACCAACTGCATTGTGCGCGTCATCCCGATGCGCAGCTTGTCGAAGCAGCAAGCCGACCTATGTCGCTTCGTTCGTGAAGAAGCGGGGCGCTGCTGGACGGACATGCTGCAAGCGCATATCGAGAGTCGGGGCGGAAAGTGGCTCTCATCTCTGGACTTGGGCAAAATGTACAAAGGCCAATACCGGCTTCACTCACAAACCATCCAGGCGCTGGCGCAAAAACTGGAAGCAAATGTAGACACGGCCCGTGAACTGCGCAAGACCGAACCAGAAGCGCGCTATCCTTATCATCCCAAGCAATATCAAACCGCCACATGGAAAGAGTCGGCCATCCACTGGACGGAAGACGGCAAACTGCTACTGTCTAACGGGAGAAACACCCCAGCGCTCGTTTTGCCTGTTCCGGGCGAATATCTCGATGCGGATATTTGCAGGGTGGAACTAACCTGGCGCGCAAACCATTACGAGTTGTGCCTGACCATCGATACAGGACTCGTAAATCCGCCACTCAGAGAGAGCGGGCAGATCGCTGGCGTAGACTTGGGAGAGATTAACATTGCTGCGGTTTGCACCGAGGCGGGGGACGCGCTGGTAGTGAGTGGGCGCGCGTTGCGGTCTGCAAAGCAATTACGCAACAAACGACATTCGTGCCTGACAGCCCTATTATCGCGTTGCAAGCCTGGCTCGAAGCGGTATCGGCGATTGGCAAAAAGCAAAGGTCGGGCCAGCGCGAAACTGGAACGGCAGCAGCGCGATATTCTGCACAAGGCCAGTCGCCAGGTGGTTGAGTTTTGCCGGGAGAACGATGTGATGGCGCTTGCAGTTGGGGATGTTCGCGACATCCAGGATGAAGTCGATTTAGGCGCAAAGACCAATCAGAAGATTAGTCAGTGGGCTCACGGGCAGTTTGTGAAGTACCTGAGCTACAAGGCTCGTGAGTATGGGATGTCAGTGGGGCAAATCCCGGAAGACTATTCCACCCGCACTTGCAGTTTTCATGGTGGAGTTGCGAAACATGCGCCGCGAGGACGGGTCTATACCTGTTCTGGCTGCGGCGCAGTCATCAATCGGGATGTGAACGGGGCAAGCAACATCTGCTCCCGTGCGCTGTACGGAGAATACAGCAAAGTCCAGGTCCGAACAATCATGTATCTTCGACCCATAAAATTGGGACGATGTAGAGCCTTTGACACGGGCCAAAGTTGCTTGCTCTAATGCAAGAACCCCCGGCTATTCAAGCCTAGGGAGTGTCAGGTGTCTTGCTGGCAGTGCAAGTGACCAGCTCTCCGTTTGCAACGGAATGTGTCAACCTATTTTGCTCACCGGTACGATGTATAGCTTTTATCTTTTCAAAAGAAACGCATTGATCACAAATTGATCTTCCCCAACTTGCGGACGATATCCTCATCGCTCGGCTCCGGCACATCGAGCATCAGCGGACGAAAAAGAAATGGCCGCTGGAGTTCACGGCGCGTGGTATACGGAAAGCGCCCGATCGCCATCCCAATCGGAATATCATCCACGAAACGCCGCCATTCCTCGTCCCGAAAGCCTTTTTCCGAGCGGGCGAAGGCGGATAAGACCAGGTCTTTGTCGCGGGGTTGTTTTAGGAAGCCCACCACCAGGTTGTTGCAAGAAGACATGATATCCTGCGCGATCAAGCTGGGAGCCTGCGTAATCACATGCAGCCGCGCCAGATACTTGCGGGCATCGCGGAACATATCTGAGAAACGCTGCGAAGCGGACATGCCACCCGAGCCGCTGTCGTCGCCTCCTCCGCTATCCTGAACAAAAATCTTATTGGCTTCCTCGTAGAAGATTTGCAGGATCGGTTCGCCGGTGTTGACCTCATGCACCCGGCGAGCAACCATGTCCATATACAAATGCCAGCCGGTCCAACCCAACAAGAAGGCTTTCCCGAACTCATCCAGGAACATGCCGCCTTCCAGGATGGTGATGCCCCAGGGTTTCGAAAAATCCTCGACCGGGATGGTGTCCGGGCCGGGCGCGAACTGCAAGGCGGCGGTGCCTTGCACCAAAGGGTTCAATCTGAAAAGAATACCCTCGAGCACACCGGAGAGCATGACGTCTCTTTTATTGGTGATCGCGGCCAGCTTTTTCTCCACTTCTTTGTACAAATCGGCCAAACCGACCACGCTGGAACGGTTGACCGCCAGGATTTGCCGCTGACTGGCGGTCAAGTCACCAATCGGTGTGCCTGCGGAAATGCCCAATAAATCATCTTCCCAACTGGCCGCATCCACCATGCCCCAACGCGCGTTTTTCCGCACATCGGGGTCATCCACCAGGACGCCCGCGTCGAGGTAAACGTTGCGCAGCGCATCCAGCATTTCCTGTTTTTGGCGCTTGACTCCCAATTGGGCGATACTGCCAAAGACATCCGCAAAGGCGCGCCACTGGGTTTCCGGGGATAGATACCTGCCGATCCGGAGCGGGTTCCAGCGAAACGGACGAACGGCATCCGGCCAGAGCTGCAGAATATTGACATGCCCTTCCAACCCCGGCGCATTGAGCAGCGTGCGCCAACCCGCTCCGAAATCCAGCACAACCGTCCGCAGTTTCCAGCGCAGGGTGGTCTCGTAAGCCATGCGGATGGCGGCCACCGACTTCCCGAATCCGGTATCCCCGGCGAAGGCGGTGTGCATCAAATGCTCGTAAGCCACGCGCACCTGGGCCGTGGTCAGATCACCGGTTTCTGGACTGTACTGGTGGCCGAGCACGGCGTCTCCGGGCATGGCCGGATAAAAACCCATACCCTTGGGGATTGGCGACATGACCGTTGAGGCCGCGCCCTCCTCGAACAGGCCGGGCGCGGTGTAGGCTGCCACCATCTGGGCTGTCAGAAGCGTGGCATATTTCGTCCACAGGCCGCCGCCAAAGGGATCATTGGCGACCGTATCCGTCCAGGGCAGGAAGGTGGTGGCGTGGGCGCGCAGTTGATCGACATCGCCAGGTTCCGGGGCGCAGGTCAGCACGGGGGTTGGGACGTTCGTGCCATGAAAGGCCTGGGGCACGAGCGCATCGGCGGCAGTTGCGCCGGTTTCGCTTTCGGTGAAGAGCCAGACATTGGTCATAAATCCGCCCTCAGCCGAAGCCTGGTTGCAGACGCCTTCCAACTGGCGAAGGATTTCAGTCATGCGGTCGGCGACGTCGTCCTCAACCTGCCAGGACTGGCCGATGGAGATCCCGGGGATCAGGCCGGTCGAAATACCGCTGGTGATGCCGCTGGAGAGTGTGCGCGCCAGCGTCTGACTATCAGCGCTGCCCTCGCCGTGCGAGAGACCGGCATTTTGGCTCTCGCCCCAGGCCTGACCCTGCGATTGGCTGTGCGTGGTGGTCCAGGACTCGCCCTCGCCATTGCTCCAGGTCTGGCTGTTGGAGATACCTTGCGCCTGGCCGACGCTGTCGGTTTGTGAAGTACCGTTTGTGACGGTGCGCGAACCGCCCTGCATGACAGAATGGGAGGACATGCTGCCACTCGAAGACGAGACGCTGTTCGATACTCCCGCCGATTGTGAATTGGAAGTGACCTGCCCGAAGGGGAAACTGACCGTCGGGCCGTTCGGGGTGGTTTCGGATTGCGAAACGCTGCCATTGACACTGGAGTTGATCCCCGCGCCCAGGCTGGCCACCCCCGGCAGTCCCAGGCTGCCATTGCCCGAGGCCCCGACGCTGCCTCCCAGGCTGGCGCCCTGGGTGACCGAGCCGGGATTGACCGAAACGTTGCCATACTGCCCGGCAGGCGGCAGGTTTCCAGCCTTCATTTGTCCGGCGGCGTTGACAGCCGAGGCGGCTGGGCCGTAATTGGTGACGCTGCTGCCCTTGGAAGAAGTTGTGCCATGCGATGAACCGGATGACGAGGAGCTGCCACTCGTGTCAGTCGTGCCCCAACTCTGCCCATCCGAAACGGAGTGACTCTGGCCCACCGCGTGGGATTGGCTGGATGTCTCCGAGAGTGTCTGGCCGCCACCCGTTGAGTGCATGACCGATTGGCTGTGACTGGTGCCGTCCGTGGAACTCTGGGATTGCTGGAAACTGCTGCCCCAGCCCAGGCTTTGGCCGTTCGAGACGCTTTGCGTGTGCCCGCTGCCCGCCGCCTGGCTGCCGGTATTGGACTGCCCGAGCGCGGCCATCAGCGGCAGGCTCAGGCTGAACCCGACGCTGATCGCGCCTTTTCTGCGCGAGGCCACGTTGGAGGCTGCCTCGGCTACTTTGAGCAGGGAACTGATCATCCTGCCGCGCGAAACCTGTTCGGCCAGCACCTGGTAGACGAAGTTCTCCCGCAGGCGCGCCAGCCCCCGAAACAGGATTTCGTTTTGTTCGCTGGCCAGGTCGTCGTCACTGCTGTCACCCAGGGCGCCATCCGAGGCTCCGCGTTTGCCCATGCGGGGGTCGGGGTGACCCAGGATGGACGAAATATACTGGCCCTTGGTCATGACGAATTCCAGGTACCAGCGGAACCAGTCGATATTGGGTGAGGTCAGCCTGGTCTGCGGGAAACCGCCCGCCAGGATGGCTTCCACGGCCCGGATCTGGCTCATGGCCTTTTTGGCGGCTGCTTCTTCACCATCCGCTTCCGCCGCCGCGCCGTAATATTGGACGATACCGATATGCTCTGGTTTGTAGATGCCGGTGGCCGCATAAATAAAATTGACTCCGGCGTTGTGCAGACCGCGCACCGCCGCCCAGGTCTTGCCCAGCAGGTCGTAGTCTTCGCGTACATCGACCGGGATAACCGACAACTCTTTCAGGGCGATGGCTCGGTAGAAGATGCGCTCATCTTTTTGCAGTTGAAACCAGGCGTATTGCAGGGTATCGGTAAAGCGTAAGCCGTTGCCAAGAATGGTCAGCATGTCATACTCTCAATGAATGACGATGAGCGGCGCGCTCAGGCACATCATCTGCCAGACCTGGGCGATAAAAGCGGCATTCTGTTCGCTACTATTTGTGCCGTTGACTGTCACGGTCAGATCCGTTTCCACGCCTACCAGTACCCCGGAACTTATGGCAAAGAGCGTATCGTCGCGTGATACCGGGCGAGCCAGGGGCGGCATGCGCAGAAAGTAGTCCAGGCCGTCATCGATGGCCGGGACCAGGATCTGAAATCTGCAACTGGTCTTTTCGACGCAATCCACGGAAAAAGCCATCTCAGCTGAGATCAGGTAAAGCGCCAGGAATTTGGCGGCGTAGTCATCCCAGGCCACCAGCGTCACTGGAAAAGCCCGCGAAACAATTGTGTAAGCAGTTTTCATGGCTTTATTTTCCTCTTGTGCGCACTGCGCGAATGATTTGATCCGGACTGCCCGGCGCGGGCGGGTGCGCCCAGATGGACTTGGCCGACCAGGCCAGGAAACCAAGCGGGAAAATGTACAGCGCAATCCCGATGATGACATTCAGGTAATTCGATCCTTGTGTCATCAGCGGGTCAGAAGCCAGCGCCTCGCCCAGGCGCAGCGAGCGCCACAGTCCAACGCCGAGACCGATCAAGGCGTATAAACCCATTGCCCCAACCCCCTGCCACTGGATGGCTGGCCGGTTATAGTGCTCGATATGCGGCATCAGGATGGCGGCCCCGGCGATCGTTAGCAGGAAGGTCGGCACCGGGGTTGGCGCAAGCAGTCCGGCCGCCAGCGCCAACCCCAGCGCGCCAATCGTGCGTGGACGCTGCTCACCGGGCGCGCGCTGCAGGATGAACGCGCACAGCCCGGCCAGTACCAGGAACACCCACTGATCGACTGCCACATAGAGCAGAACCAACATGCCGTTTAGAACCCAGATCGGGGCCTCGAGCGCCGCGTTCATTTTGTGATGACCACTTCGCGCAGGTAAGTCAGGAATGAGCCGCTGCCGCTGAAGCTGCGCCCGGCATGCACGGGGGTCCCGGAAGTGTGTCCTGTGATCGAAAGACTGAACTCGCCTGGATCGGCCACCTGCAGGTTGCCCGCGAGCGCCCATTGGTAAGTATTGCCACTGAAGCCGCCGCCGCCCCCACCCAGGCCGAAATCGGGGTGGTGTAAATAGGCCCCGGGGTAGTGGATTTGCAGATCGCCGCTTTCGATCCAGGCCCGCGAGGCTTGTGTCAAAGTGGCGCTGGCCTGGGCACTGCTGACGGATTCAGGGTACCAGGTTACGTTTGAGACGCACTTCCAGCCGATGAAGACTTTTTTGTTGCTACATTTGCCGGTCTTTTGATTGCACTCGCGCGTCGTGGCATACTGTGGCACGGCCGTCCAGGTGGTGTAGGAGGTCGGTTCGACCGAGACGGAATAAGTTACATCGGCTCCGCGTTTGCTCTCATCCTGACCGACCACCAGCGGATACAGCGGTGTGACTTTGGCAGCAGAAGCCGAAATCCGGCCAACCTTGACGACTGGCGCGTGGCATTGCGGCGCACTGGTTGGGAGGCTGGCAGCAGCGGCGCTGGCGCTCGCGGCTGCTGCCGTGAGCTGCGCTGCGCTGAGAATGGCGCACAAGCCCGCCGGTCCCATCCCGCAAGTCTGCGCGGTGTAGACCAGCAGCATCTGTTGCAGCCCGGCCCCGCTCATCGTGGTGGAAAGTAGCGCCGGAATGTTACCGGCCGAACAAGACGAGGCCCCACATACCCAGCTGGTCGCGCTCGTTCCCGCCGCAGGCGCATATCCCAGGCCTAAATTTTGAACCAGGCGCATGGCCTGGGTTTGGCTGAGGCCGAGCTGTTGGTTACCATTGCCGTTGAGCAGATAGAGCATGGTCTGCTGGTTAGCGCTGGCAGTTTGCACGCAGCCCGAAGAACCGCAGACATAGCCCTGCGAGGCGGGAGAAGTGGTCGAGCCAATTTGCTGCTCGATTTGCTGCGCCAGGAACTGCGAGTAGCTGGCGTTGGGGTTGACGGTCGCGCCGTAAGCATTGGTCATAACCGCGCTGGCCCCGGTTACCCCGGAAGCCTGTGGGTTTTGCTGGGCGGCTCTGGTCGTGATCTCATTCGGGATCATGATTACTTCAGCCTGCCCGCTGGCGCTTGTCCCGGTGTAAACCTGGTAAGTGGCGGGGATGGCTTCGCCGGTGTAGCCATTGGTTGGCATCCAACTCTGCTGACTGGAAACGGTGCCATTGTAGGTCAGGTTGGCGCTCAGGCCATTGGCGGAGGCCGGATCGACGGCGTTGGCTACCAGGCCGCTGTCGCCGGTTACGATAAAGGGATTTGCGCCACTCTCCCCGCCTACGGGCCCGGCGGCCTGCGCCTCGGCAAAAGAGAAGATGCCAGCGGCAATCAAGAGCACGAGTGCTGGCGCGAAAAAGAATTTTGGGACCATGCCGAACTCCTTTTGAAAACGCAAAACGCCCTTCCCAGCCGGGAAAGGCGTTTTGCGGGTGGATGATTAAATTAAAAGCGGTGGCCGACTGAGAGACCACCGCAAATTTCGCGTGGCTGGATATTACAC
>CAILYI010000148.1 GCA_903838415.1 uncultured Anaerolineae bacterium
CGATCGCCCTGGCTATAAATATATCTTTGGTCGATATGAAGCCGCCGCCGCAAAGAGGCATGTTCTTGCCCCGGTTAAAACTGAAAAAACTGACATCGCCGGTCGTCCCGACCGCATGCCCGTCCGAAACAGAGCCCATCGCCTGGCAGCAGTCTTCTATGAGAAAAGCGCCGTCTGGCAGCTTCGCCCGCAGGCTCCCGAGGCCTTTCATGCCGATGCCGAACATATGGATACAGTCGCCCAGGCTGATTTTGCCGCTTTCTATGCCGCGCAGCCCGGTCAGCGCCTCGGCCAATTCCGTCTGGCCGTTTCCCTGCACCCCGGCGATGCCCAAAACTTCACCGGCGCGCACATCAAAGGAGACTTTTCGCACCGCTTCCAGGCCGCGTTGGTCGCGCACGCGCAGATTTTCGACCTTCAAGACATCTTCCTTGGGTTGGGATGCGTCCTTGTCCACTGTCAGGAGCACTTCGCGGCCCACCATCATGGTTGCCAGCTGTTGCTCGGTGGCGGTGG
Organism: uncultured Anaerolineae bacterium; assembly: GCA_903838415.1. Taxonomy (GTDB): domain Bacteria; phylum Chloroflexota; class Anaerolineae; order Anaerolineales; family Villigracilaceae; genus UBA5195. The sequence continues at coordinate 517 of CAILYI010000148.1, forward strand.
CTGGTTCGGCGGTGCCGACCACTTTCCCGCCGCGCATCACTGTGATGCGGTCGGCCACAGCCAGCACTTCCTTGAGCTTGTGCGTGATAAAAACGATCGAGACGCCGCTCTGCTTCAACTCGCGCACAATGCGGAACAGGTCTTCGGCTTCCTGAGGCGTCAGCACGGCGGTTGGCTCATCCAAAATCAGGATGGAAGCCTTGCGGTACAACGCCTTTACGATTTCGACGCGCTGCTGAACGCCCACCGGCAAATCCCCGATGATGGCGTTTGGATCAATTTTGAAGCCATACTGCGCTGAAAGTTCGGATACTTTGGCCGCCACTTCCTTGCGATCCAGCCGCGCCAGAACAGAATCGTTGGGAGTGGCGCGGTGATCGGTTTCTGCGCCGAGCATGATGTTTTCGGTCACCGAAAAAACAGGGATCAGCATGAAATGTTGATGCACCATGCCAATTCCGCGCAGGATGGCGTCTTTGGGCGATGACAGGTGCAAGGGCTCGCCGTGGATACTTATTTCGCCAGAATCCGCTTTGTACAACCCATACAGGATATTCATCAGGGTTGATTTACCGGCGCCATTTTCACCGAGCAGGGCATGCACTTCGCCCTCACGCAGGTCAAAGTTGATGTGGTCATTCGCCAGCACGCCGGGGAACTGCTTGGTGATACCTTTTGCTTCGAGGACGATTTTCTTGTCGTTTGCCATGTCGTCGCTCCTATTTATCGTAAGCTGTGCCATCGGCGGCAGGCGCGCTGGTTTTGCCGATGATGCCGGTCAGGATAATCATGGTCAGGATGTAGGGAATCTGCCCGACGGCGTACGAATTCTGAAAAAAAGCCCACTCCGGCGGAATCGAGGTTCGGAAAAACTGCAGGTTAATCTGCAAAGCCTGCGAAGCGCCGAAAACCAGTGAGGCCGCCCAGGCTCCAAAGGGTGTCCAGTTGCCAAAGATCATGGCGGCGAGCGAGATGAAGCCGCGCCCGTTCGTCATCAGCGGCTGGAATTGTGGCACCGATTCGAGGGTGAAATAGGCGCCGCCCAGCCCGGCCAGCATGCCGCCGATGACAACGTTGGCATACCGCATCCAGGTCACATTGATTCCCATTGTATCCGCGGCTCTGGGGTGTTCACCGACGGCGCGTGTGCGCAATCCCCAGCGGGTGTTGAACAAGACGTAATTGCTGACCGCCACCAGCACAATCGCGGCGATGGCGATCGGTTTCTGGTCAAAGACTTTCCCAATCGCATCCGCGGTGACAATGCAGCTGGGAGTGCTGCCAAACAGCCCGCACAAGCCTTCGAGCGCCTCTTTAATCGGCAGGTGGATGATGGGTAGTACGCCGGGGGCGTGCGGCACCTGGCCGTGGAAAATACTGTTTTTATCAAAGAAAAGCTGCCGGTTCAGGAACCCGGTCACGCCCACTGCCAGGATGTTGATGACCGTTCCACCAATGATCTGGTCGACTTTATAGGTGATGGAAAGCACCGCGTGCAGCAGCGCAAAAGTGCCCCCGGCCAGGATCGCGGCGATGACACCCACGATCAGGCTGGGCCACATCGAAAATCCAAAAATGGTATTCATGTAAATCGAGGCCAGCCAGCCAAAGAAGGCCGCTGAGAGCATCATGCCTTCGATGCCGATGTTGACCACGCCCGAGCGTTCACAAAAGACACCCGAGAGCGCGCCCAGCGTCAACGGCGTGGCGACTGCGATGGTGGTGGCCATCATGCTGCCGATGATCAGAATCGGCGATTCCGTTGACATGCCGACAATCACAACCGCCCCGAACAGGAGCGCAATAATTAGCGCGATAAATCCAAAACGTCGCCAGTCCATGTCCGTCTCCTATCCGCGCCAGCCGCGCGTTAAAACGACTTTGTCGCCGCTTTGCCGGATGCGATAAATATAGCGCACGATGGCGTCTGCCGCAACGAATAATAAGATCAGCGCCTGAATGACCGAAATAATATCGACTGGAATCTGCGTCAAGAACTGCATGCGGGTGGCGCCGTTGCGCATGGCCGCGAATAAGATCGCCGCGATCACCACCCCGAACGGATGCGTTTTCCCGAGCAGCGCAATGGCGATGGCGTCGAAGCCATACCCGGTGGAGAAACCCAATTCATGACGGTAATTCAGTGCGGTGACTTCGATCGTGCCCGCCAGGCCAGCCAGCAGGCCGGAGAGGGCAAGAGTCAGCGTCATGATGCGTTTGACATTAATCCCGGAATACTTGGCAGCATCCGGATTCAAGCCCACCGTACGGATTTCGAATCCAAGCGTGGTTTTCCACAACAGCCACCAGACCAGGAAGGCCACTACTAGCGCCAGGACAAAACCCCAGTGGATGCGCAGTCCCTCAAAAATGACCGGGATGCGCGCACTCTCGGCAATCTGAGGGGTGCGGGCGATCACGTTTTGCGGGTCTTTATCCTTCATGGGGCCGTTGAGTAGAAAGCTGACCATATTGAGCGCGATATAGTTCATCATGATGGTATTGATGACTTCATGCGCGCCGGTATAGGCTTTCAAAGCGCCCGGGATGGCTCCCCACAGCATGCCAAACAACATCCCAGCCAGTACCGCGAGCGGCAGGTGGATGTAGATTGGCAGGGTCACGCCTAGCAAATCGGGCAGGGCATAGCCCACCCAGGCGGATGCGACGGCGCCCAAGGCCAGCTGACCTTCTGCGCCGATGTTGAACAGGCCGCCTTTGAAGGCCAGCGAGACAGCCAGACCGGCGAAAATATAAGGGGAAGCCCAGACTGCGGTTTCGCTGAGCGCTTTTACCGAGCCAAAGGCGCCCTCAAAAAGACCGGTATACGCGGCAAATGGATTGCCTCCTACAGCGGCAATCACAATGCCCCCGATCACAATGGCCGTGAAAACTGCCAGCAAGGGCACCAACATGGCATCTTTGGCTGCCAAAAGAGTTTCTTTCAAGATTGTTCTGATGTCTTTTTTCTGCATCGCCATTTTCCTTCCGACCTGTCTGGATACGCTGGTTATTATAAAACAGAAAGAGGGAAAGAGATTTCTCTCTTTCCCTCTTTCATTACAGGATACAGGGTGGATGGTTTGTTACGGTTTGGCAGGTGAAACGTTAGTCTTGATCGAGCCGTCCAACAAACCCTTGGCGATTTCGTCCATCTTGGTCTTGACTTCGGCCGGGACCTTGCTGTCCAGGTCGTGGTAGGGCGCAAATCCGGCGGTGCCGAAGTAGTTGCCGCTCGGGAACTTGCCATCCTTGGCCATCTTGACCAGGTCGAAGACGCCTGGGGTGATCAGTTTCATGGCGCTGGTGAGCAGCATTTTCTGCGCTTCGGGCAGGGTGAAGTACTGGTCGGTGTCGACGCCGATGGCGTAAACGCCCTTCTGGGCAGTCGCAGTGACGGCGCCGTTGCCGGTATTGCCACCACCACCGAAGATCACATCCACGCCCTTGTCAACCATGGAGTTGGCCGTCGTGGCGCCCCATTCGGGGTCAGAGAAGGTCTTGTCGAAGCCGACGTCGTTGTGATAAACATTGGTGACTTCCACAGCCGGGTCGATGTAGGCTGCGCCTGCGCGATAGCCTTCACCATAGCGCCAGACGGGCGGGACTGCATCGGTGCCGAATACGCCACCGATCTTCTTGGAGGTGGTCATCTGGGCCGCGAGAGCGCCGACCAGGAAACCAGCCTGATCTTCGGGGAAGTTAAGGCCAGCCAGGTTGGCGGGAACGGGCTTGCTGGTATCCTGGAACTGGTCAACGCCGATGAACTTGACGTTGGGATAGGCAGCCGCGGCTTTGCCGGTGGCTTCACCCAGACCGAAACCGACGGTCACGATCACATCGTAGCCAGCGTCGGCGAAGGTGGCGATATTCTTGTCATAATCTTTGGCATCCGAGGTTTCGATGTACTGAACCTTGGCGGCCAGGTCTTTTTCAGCCTGCTTGACGCCTTCCCAGGCGGACTGGTTGAAGGATTTGTCGTCAACTTTGCCGACATCGCTGACCAGGCCAACGCAGAAGACATCGGCGCTTTTGCAATCAGGGGCGCCGCCCGAAGCCTGTCCGCAAGCGGGCAGCAGCATGGCAGCGACGAGCAGTAGAACGAAAACAGTGTAAAACTTTTTCATGGTTCTCTTCTCCTCTTTCATGAAAGTGTTCTGGGTCGTGACAAACGCCACGAATGATACCGGACAGTATACAACTACTCAAATCTTTCGACAAGCGAATGATTGGTGAAATGGCAGGTTGATCGGGTGTCGCGTCTAATTGTCTTCACTCCCATAATCGGTCAGCGTGATATCCAAATTATAGAGCAGGGACATTGCTTCGGGTAGCGAAAACTTGGTCTTCTTTAAGGTATTCAGTCCGGGCGCGATCGCGTAGTTTTTCGCTCCTGTAAAATCCACCCCCGTCAGGTTGGTATGGATAAAGCGGCTGTTCATGAAATCGGTAAAGGTGCAGTTCGCCTGGGTCAGATTGGCTTCCTCGAAGCTGACATCGCGCGCCGTGCACTTGCTCATGACCGCTTTTTTGAGATTGAGCCCCATAAATGTGGAGTAATTGATCACGCAGCCGAAGAAATCGACCGGCGTGAAAATGACCTTGCTGGTGGCCCAGGCGGTTTCCGTCCAGTTGACGCCGATGACTTGCGAGTCTTCGAAGCGCGTATTGGTGAATGAGCAGCCTTTGAGCTTGACCAGGCTCAGGTCGCAGCCTTTGAAGGTGCAATCGTGAAAGCTGCAATCTTGAAAGTCAGTTTCGTTGAAAAAACATTTGATGAAGGTGCAGGAGCCAAACTCTTTTTGATGAACCTGGGCGTTTTTCAGCACAACCTTCTTGAAGTCCTGGAACGAGTATTCTTTTTGCTGGGTACCGGACAACTCCATGGGGCAAGTCCTTGCTGGTGAGAAAGGTGGGGGTTATTTTATCCATGAGCTGCGTAACGCTTCTGCTATCCGCCCACTTGCGCCAAGTATAGCACTTTCCGCTGGCATGGCGTCGGAAAATATGCCGCAAGGAAACGATGGATATGCCGCAAGGAAACGATGGATATGCCGCAAGGAAACGATGGATATGCCGCAAGGAAACGATGGATATGCCGCAAGGAAACGATGGATATGCC
>CAILYI010000149.1 GCA_903838415.1 uncultured Anaerolineae bacterium
CTCCCATGCCGGTCAAGGAAGCCATCCTGACGACTCTCTCCAACCGCCCGTTCTGGATGGTGATGGGCCTCTATCTCTTCAGTTGGACGACCGCCAGCATCCTGGCCGCGATTCTGATTTATTTTGCCAATTACTATCTGCGCGTTCCCGAACAAGCCAATTACCTGGTGCTGGTTACTGAGTTTTCTGCCATCCTGTTCATCCCGCTCTGGGTCTGGGTCTCCCAAAAACTCGATAAACGCCGCGCCTTCATCCTCGGCAGCCTCTCCTGGATCGTGGTTCTGCTCGGAATATCAGCGCTCAACCCAGACCAGGTAGTCTGGACCTATATCCTTGCCGTGCTGTGCGGCTCCGGGCTGGCGACTGCTTTTGTCATCCCCTGGTCGATGGTTCCCGACATCATCGAATACGATGAACTCAAAACCGGCCAGCGCCGCGAGGGTTCCTACTATTCTTTTGCCTCGTTTTTCCAGAAAATGGCGACTGCCATCGCGATCTGGGCCATGGGACAGGCGTTGAGCGTCACTGGCTATATCACCCCCACGTTGACCAATCCGGTCCCGGTTCAGCCTGAAAGTGTCTTGTTCGCCATCCGCCTGTTTACCGGGCCGATCCCGACCGTTTTGCTGGTTCTGGCGATCGTCTTTGCCTGGCGCTACCCGATCACCCGCGAGAGCCATCGCGCAATCCGCGACGAACTCGCGCAGACCGTGCTCAACCAGAGCTAGCAGTCTGTCAATCTTGAATTTGATACAGGCATCGGCCATAGTGAACCGCCAATCCATTTTGCGTAACGGCCCCAAAAGGATAAAAAATTGGCGACACCTGGACGTTCATACTCATAACCTATCCGTTCAACTTGCCCAGGGCTGGCCGGTCTCGGCTGATTGACTTCGCTGATCAATCGTTTGCTGGTTTCATCCATCCGACAGATTGGATTTGAGTACATCTGGCTGAAGAAGCGCATCTACCAAAGATAAGGTTAGCCAGTGTTCCGGCCCGGCGTCTTTTTGAACAAACGCCTAAATGTTAACCATTTGATTGCATCAATCATTCCTTCACGACGGGTATCGGTTTTTCAGGAACGTGGCCACTTTTGTAGACCAGGATTGTGCGCTTAAACTTCATCACCACGGTTCCGTCTTGTTTGAAGCCAACCGTTTTGATCTCAACGATCCCCATGTTGGAACGCGATTTGGACTCGCGGGTGCTCAACACCTCGGTCTGCGCGTAGAGCGTATCTCCTTCAAAGACAGGCGAGGGCATGGTAATTTCCTGCCAGCCCAGGTTGACAGCGTTTTGCGAAATATCGCTGACGGAAAGGCCCACGAGTATAGCCAGGGTCAACGTTGAATTCACCAGGGGTTTGCCAAATTCGGTTTGGGCGGCATAATTGTGGTCGAAATGAATCGGGTTGGTATTATTTGTCAGCAGGGTGAACCAGGTGTTATCGGTGGTGGAAATGGTGCGTCCAATCTGGTGGCGAATCACCATTCCGACTTGAAAATCTTCATAGCAATTTCCGGCAGAGTTGTTCATAGTTTAATTCTCCTTGTTTCTTGCATCCATTGAATTTTGGCGTTGTAAGACTAAAACGAACGCGGCATCCCCAAAACGTGCTCAGCAATAAATGACAAAATGAGATTGGTGGAGATTGGCGCTACCTGATACAACCGCGTTTCACGGAATTTGCGCTCGATGTCATATTCAGACGCAAACCCAAATCCACCGAAGGTTTGCAGACAGACATTCGCCGCCTGCCAGGAGGCATCCGCCGCCAGTAATTTTGCCATGTTGGCTTCGGCGCCGCAGGGTTTCCCCGAGTCGAATAGTTCAGCCGCTTCATAGCGCATCAAGTCCGCTGCGCGTATCTGGGCATAAGCCTGGGCAATAGGAAATTGGATTCCCTGGTTTTGTCCAATCGGGCGGTCGAATACCACCCGGTCCGTCGAATACCCGCGCGCTTTGTCGATAAACCAATAACCGTCCCCAACACATTCAGCCGCAATCAAAATACGCTCGGCATTCATGCCGTCGAGAATGTATTTGAAGCCCTTTCCTTCCTGCCCGATCAGGTTTTCGGCTGGAACTTCGAAATCGTCGAAAAATAGTTCATTTGTTTCGTGATTAACCATGTTCCGGATGGGTCTGATCGTTAACCCTTTACCTCCGTTCTCTCTCAAATCGACCAGGAAAATGGACAGGCCATCAGTTTTTTTTGTAACCTGTTCGCGCGGGGTGGTTCGCGCCAGCAGCATCATCAAATCCGTGTGCTGCACCCGCGAAATCCAGACTTTCTGGCCATTCACAAAATAGCGGTCGCCCCGTTTTTCGGCAATGGTGCGGGTCTTGGTGGTATCCGTCCCCGTTGTGGGCTCGGTGACAGCAAAGGATTGGAGCCGTAATTTGCCTGACGCAATCTGCGGCAGGTATTTGCTTTTCTGTTCTGGAGATCCATGGCGTAAAAGCGCCCCCATGATATACATCTGGGCATGACAGGCTCCGGAGTTGGCGCCAGAGCGATTGATCTCCTCCAGGATGACCGAAGCCTCCACCAGGCTGGCTCCGCCTCCGCCATATTCTTCAGGAATTAACGCTGATAGCCATCCAGTCTTGGTCAGGGCCTGAATGAATTCGTCCGGATACCCGGAGGCTTCTTCAATTTTCTGCCAGTAGCTGCTGTCATAAGCGCTACAAACGTCGCGGACAGCCTTCCTGATTTCGGTGTGCTGCTGAGTGCGGGGGTTGATATCAGCCATTTCTTTTTCTCCTTAATTCCGATTTGTGAGCGCTGTTGGCGTACCAGACCATACTCAAGGTATGAATTGCTCTGACAGGGAAAGCTGATAAAAGGCTTTGACTTTTTGCCAACTCGCCAGTATACTGGTAGTATACTGGCGGAGTATTGGCTCGTCAAGTCATCATCAAGGAGCGTGTATGATCAAGCGTGAATTGAACCAGCAAGCCTACGATGAAATTCGGCGTCGCATTTTGGATGGTGAATTTCTTCCATCCAGCCCGCTTTCAGAGTATCAGCTTGCGGCAGCTTTGAATTTGAGCCGGACTCCCGTGCGTGAGGCGATCAAGCAGCTTGAAAAAGAAGGCCTGGTGTGGTCGATTCCCAACAAGGGCACCTTTATCGTCGAATTATCCGCCCACGATATCATGGAAATTTACCAGGTTCGGGAACGCCTGGAGGGGTTGGCGGCCCGTATCGCGGCGGAACGGATGTCGGGGAGAGATATTGAGCTGCTTGAGCAGGAAATTTCCATCACAAACGAATTGGAATTCGCCGGGCGGATAAATGAAATCCTTCAATGTGATGTCCGTATCCATAAACTTATTATCGCTTCCACCCAAAATGTCAGGCTTGGCGCAATCCTGGCAACGCTGGACGATCAAATGCACCGTGTAAGGGCAATTTTCCCCCAATCCCCAGAGTGGCTGCATGCCACCATTCAAGATCATGCGCTGATTGTAGCGAAAATCAAGGAGCATGATGGCGCGGGCGCTGAAAGCGCCATGGAAGAGCACCTCCGTTCTGCGTGTGAACGCGCTGTGCAGATTCTCCTGCCGCTGCGCCGAAATTAAGGTACTGGTGGTGAAAAAATGAAAGATACCCGGTTCGAAATTCGCGTTGCAGGCTTCGGTGGTCAAGGAGTAGTGACCATAGGCAGGGTTCTGGGGGTTGCTTTTACAATCCATGAGGGCATTAACTCGGTCAATACGCGTTCCTATGGCCCTGAATCGAGGGGTGGGGCTTGCCGGTCTGAAGTTGTGGCTTCCCAGGGTGAAATCCATTATCCGAGCGTGCGCAAAGCGGATGTTTTGGTGGCTTTGTCGCAGCCCGCTTTGGATAAATACAAAGCGGATATGAAAGAGGGTGGGGTATTGCTCGTTGACCCCAATTCAGTGAAGGATATTCCGAAACATGTGGCCTGCCATGCGGTGCCAGCCATGGAGATTGCCCTTGCTGTGGGCAGTCTGAAATACCAGAATTCGGTGGTGCTGGGAGCGCTGGCCGCGCTTTTGAAATCGATGCTTAAAAAGGAATCGCTGAAATCGGCTGTAACTGAAAACGTCCCGCCCAAAACCATCGAGAAGAATCTGGAAGCCTTTGAAAAAGGCTGGGAGTACCTGGTTGCAGAGATGTCGAATGAAAATCCTGCGGGATAAATCCGACTCATCCAGGTTCGACGCTGGCGTGAAAGGAAAAAATAAGTGAGTTTGTATGGGAACAATCATCTCTGAATTTGACTTACAAGTTCGTTACCAGATCTATCATTTTTTTGTTAATCATTGCGTTGCGCCTTCTTATCAGCAAATTGCCAATTCGCTCAATGCAGAAAATGAAAATGTGCGAGTTTCCTTTCATAAACTGCATGAGCGACATATGATTTTCTTAGAACGCAACAGTGATTCTATTCGCATGGCAAACCCTTTTTCGGCAATACCAACGAAATTCAAGGTAATCTCTGGGAATAAGCAATGGTGGGCAAATTGCGCTTGGGATTCTTTAGGTATCGCCGCCGCCCTGAAAATTGACGTGCAAATAAAAGCCAGTTATCCCGATACACAAGAAACCGTGGATTTACAGGTAAATGATGGAATCGTAGACGGGAAAAAACATATTGTTTATTTCCCCTTACCGTGCAGCCAATGGTACGATGACTTGATTTTTACCTGAGCAAATATTTTGCTCTTTCGGTCGAAAGAACATGCTGAAACTTGGTGCGGTCAAATGCAAATGCCTGTTGGCGAATTATTATCCTTTGAACAAGTTTGGAAACTTTCTGAATTATGGTATCAAGACCGTCTTTTGCCTGAATTTAAAGGACGCTCAATCGCAGAAGCGCACGAAATATTTGAAAAACTTGGTTTGAATACAGGTTTTTGGCGGTTTGATAGTTCAAGTTAAAAATGCGGCTCTCGTAAAATGCACCGAACAAAAGGATAAGTTAATGGATGAAGTTGAAAAAAAATCCCCCGCTGACCTGTCTCGCCCTACCATCAAGGCTGGCAGGCATTACCTTGAAGGCAGCGAAGCCTGTGTCGAAGGAGCACTGCTGGCAGGTCTGAAAGTCTATGCGGGATACCCCATCTCGCCCGCTTCAGAAATCATGGAACATGCAGCCCGACGACTTCCGCAGTTTGGCGGGCGCTTCATCCAAATGGAGGATGAAATCGCCGCTGTTTGCACCCTGATTGGCGCTTCCTGGGCCGGCGCAAAAGCGATGACGGCGACTTCCAGCCCGGGTTTTTCGCTGATGCAGGAAGCCATCAGTTTTTCGATCATGACCGAGACGCCGCTGGTGATTGTCGATGTCCAACGACCGGGGCCCGGGCAGGGATATATCACCACCAGCCAGGAAGATGTGATGCAGGCCCGCTACGGACATCACGGAGAGGCGCCCATCATCGCCCTGTCTCCCAGCTCGGTGCAGGATATGTTTGATCTGACCATTGAGGCTTTTAACCTGTCTGAAAAATGGCGAACTCCCGTCTTGATCATGGCTGAAGAAACCGTGGCGCATATGCGTGAGCAACTGATTGTGCCTGATTTGGAGACGATTGAACTTGTCGGGCGGAAAAAGCCCCAGGACCTGGGCATTTCCCCGGAAGCCTATCTCCCTTATGGACACGATATCGTGCCTCCGTTGGCGAATTTCGGGGAAGGGTACAACATCAACCACGTCTCCCTGGCGCACAGCGAAGATGGGGGTGTTGGCAACTACTCTCTAAAGGTTCACAGGGAAAATATTGAACGGCTCCATCAAAAAATTGAAGGAAATGTGAACGAAATTGCCCGGGTCGAAGCCCTGTTCCTGGATGATTGCGAGCATGTGCTGATCTGTTATGGTTCTGTGGCCCGAACCGGACTGGAAGCCGTAAATGAAGTCCGCGAGGTTCATGGCATTAAGGTAGGATTTATCCGCCTGGTGACTTTGTGGCCCTTCCCGGAAGAAAAATTGCGGAACCTGATTTCAAGGGTAAAGACTGTTTTTGTTCCCGAGATGAACCTTGGGATGATGAAACACCCCATCACCGCAGCCCTGCGGGATAAATGCGATCAGGTTATCTCCATTCCCGAAATCGGAGCCTTGCACACCCCCGAAAAGCTGGTTGAAAAAATCTTGGAGATGGCAAAATGCTAAAGCACCCGATGCTCAAATATGTCAAAGAAGAGGGCCCCTCTGGGATGCGATTTCCGCATATCCTGTGCCCAGGCTGCGGGGCGGGCCAGGTGCTCAACTATACATTGCACGCTGTCGATGACCTGATCAATCAAACCGGGGCGAAAAAAGATGATTTTGTGTTCATCTCCGGGGTTGGTTGTTCGTCGCGACTCACCAGTCATTATCTGGATTTTGATTCCGGCTGGACGCTGCACGGTCGGGCGCTCCCAATTGCAACCGGCGCACTCCTGGCGAATCCTGATCTGAAGATTATCATTTTCACTGGAGATGGTGACGCCGCGGCGATTGGCGGGAACCATTTCATTCATGCTTTTCGCAGGAATATCGATGTTACGGTAATATGCGTGAACAACGGTTTGTATGGCATGACCGGGGGCCAGGTTGCCCCAACCACTTTGCCATTTGCAAACACCCCCACCACACCGTATGGCAATATTGAAGATGCCTTTGACCTATGCAAGTTGGCTGAGGTGGCTGGTGCCTCCTACGTCAGCAGGTGGATAACCGCCCAGCCGATTCAGATCATTAAAGCGATCAAGAAGGGTCTCGCTAACAACGGCGCATCGTTTATCGAAATCCTGTCCCAGTGCCCGGTTCATGAACACGAAACTCCCGTGGCATCGATGAATGCTCTGAAGGAGCTAACGGTACCTGTCAAGCAGGCGATGGGTAGCGACAAAATCCCGGTTGGCGAACTTCATTTCGCGCCGCGTCCCACCTGGACTGAAAAATATGAGGCTGTCATTGAGCAAGCAATGAGGCAAGCTCATGATTGAAATTGTCATTAATTCGAATTATTGTAAAGGTTGCAGTATCTGCATCGACTTTTGCCCCAGGGATGTTTTGCAACCGTCGAAAGAAATTAATGCGAAAGGATATACTCTGCCTGAGGTCGTCAACATCGAGGCCTGTACCCAATGTCAATTGTGTGAAATCGTATGCCCCGACCTGGCGATTGCGGTAACGCCCAAAAACAAATAGGCGAGGAGGAAGACATGCAAGAAAATAAACCTTTCAGCAAGCCCCATCACATCTGCATTGTTGTAAACGATATCGAAAAAACCAAAAGCTATTACGAATCTATCGGCATCGGACCGTGGATGGAATACCCTCCACTGGCTGAATATATCAGGCTCAATGTGATGGATGAAAAAGCCTTTTTTGCCTGCCGTTTTGTCTACACAAAAATTGGCGACCTGCAGCTCCAGCTTGTTCAACCCGGTGAGGGCAGGACGATTTACAGGGAGTTTCTTGAAAAGAAGGGCGAAGGCGTTTTTCATATCGGTTTTGAAGTAGCCGATATCGGCGCGGTGGATGAGCAATTATCAGGCGATGGGCTGAAAGTCCTTGCCAGTGGCCGCCGCGATGATGGGTCTGGTTTTTCCTATTTGGATACCCGGCAGGATGCTGGTGTAACCTTGCTGATTCGGCAAACCAAACAACAAGCCTAATTTTGGAGCAAATATGATAATCCGACTCTGTCTCGCAGGCGCAACCGGTTGGGCAGGTTCTGCCCTTGCCCTGGCTCTCGCCAAAACTCCCGACATCCAGCCAGTCTCAGCAGTTTCTCGTACACATGCCCATCGCAACCTGGGCGAAGTGCTGGGCGAACCACTGCTCGACTGTCCAATCTACGCAACCACAGAGGATGCCCTGGCGCAGCCCTGCGAGGTGTTCTTTGAATATACCAAACCGGATGTTGCCAAGTCAAACGTACTGGCGGCCTTGCGGCACGGAGCGCATGTGGTCATCGGGACCTCCGGCCTGACCGACGATGACTATGTCGAAATCGCGGCTGCCGCCGAGCAATACCAAAGAGGCGTGCTGGCTGTGGGAAATTTTGCTATGACGGTCGTTTTATTGCAAAAATTCGCCGAGTTCGCCGCGCGTTACATCCCCCAGTGGGAGATTATCGACTATGCCAGCGACAGTAAAAAGGATTCCCCGAGTGGCACCGTGCGGGAACTGGTACACCGCCTGTCGACTGTGCGCCCGTCTGAGTTGACAGTTCCGCTGGAGAAAACTCAGGGCATTGTCGAGACACGCGGCGCGCGGATGAGTGGCTCCCAGGTGCACTCCATCCGCCTGCCCGGATACGCCATCTCAGCTGAAATCATCTTTGCCATGCCGGATCAAAAACTCAGCATACGGCATGATTCTGGCAGTAGCGCCCAGCCTTATATCGACGGCGCTCTGCTGGCCATCCGCAAAGTCAGCACTTTTACCGGCTTGCGCCGCGGGCTGGATACGGTGTTGGAAATTTAATCCGCCAAATCTTGAAATGTGCTATGGTTAAAATGGTCTCAGGACTGGAATAGGATAATCCGGTGAACAAAAATTCAGCTGATGTTGTGATTATTGGTGCAGGCATCGTTGGGGCCTCCGTGGCCTATCATCTGGCGCTACGGGGTTGTACGGATGTGTTGATTCTGGAGAAGGCCGAAGCCCCGATAACGGGCAGCACGTCCTTTTCTGCTGGTGGGGTGCGGCATGAGTTCGAACGAGAAGTAAATATCCGCTTATCCAAGTACAGCATCGAGCATCTAAAAAACTTCAATGAAGAAGTAGGTGGGCACGCAGGTTTAAACCTGACCGGATACCTGTTTTTGATCAACAAGGAAGATGTATGGGCGGAATTCCAGGAGCAGGCGAAATTACAGCGGAGTCTGGGAGTAAAAGTTGAGATGCTTGAACCGCGAGATGTGCTGCACTATGTGCCTGGCACTCGGCTGGATGATCTCGTTGGGGCAATTTTCGGCGTCGAGGACGGTTTTTGCGATCCTTACGGGATTGCCAGCGGATATTTGAAGCGGGCGCGCGAGTTGGGGGTCCGCATCGCGCTTTCCACGGCTGTTACCGGCGCGCAGGTACAGGGAGATCGCTTAATAACAGTCGAAACTTCGTCCGGGCCGGTGAGCGGAAAGTATGTGGTGAATGCCTGCGGCGCCTGGTCTGGACAGGTCGCCTCGCTCTTTGGGGTCGATCTGCCGGTGCTGCCCTACCGTCGTAACGCATATATGACAGAAAACTTCCCTCAATTCCCCAATCCGATCCCTTTGACTTTCGATGTGGAGTCCGGGTTCTGGATGCGCAAGGAACACGACCGTGTTCTTTTTGGCATGGTAAACCCTGCCGAAACCCCCAGAGTCAACCTGAACGTAGATTGGGACTGGATGCCCGAAGTGCTGGAGGCGGGAATCTACCGATTTCCCCTGCTTGGAGAAACCCGTCTGGCAAAAAAGCAATGCTGGGCCGGTCTTTATGAAATATCACCGGATCACATGCCGATTCTTGGCCGCCATCCGGAGATGCCCAATTACCTGGACGCCAGCGGTTTCAGCGGTCATGGGGTGATGCACTCCCCAGCCACCGGGATGTTGATCGCCGAAGAAATATTGGATGGACGCGCCCACAGCATCAATATCGATGAATTGCGAATTACCCGGTTCCGGGATATGTCGCTCCAAAAAGAAGCGAATATCTATTAATATAGGATGTGTCGCCTGTATGGTACCGAAAATAAGTCAACCCAAGGAGAACTTTATGGTCTTGTCTATTGAAAAAATGAAGGTAGCTCACAAACTGCTGGGCGAATATGCCTACGCACTAAAACCCATCGAGCGTGGATATGCCAACCGCACGCTCCGCATCAACCTGACAGATAACACTTTTACCGAGAAACCGGTCACGCAGCAGATGAAGGAAATCTTTACCGGCGGACGTGGTTTTGCGCTGAAATTGCTCTGGGATGCGGTCACGCCCGAAACCAAATGGGACAGCCCCGAGAACGAACTGGTCTTCGCCAATGGGCCGATCTGTGGCATCACCGCTTATCCCGGCTCGGGCAAAGCCACGATTGTCACGATTGGGCCGCTGACCGAAAATGTAATTGACTCCAACGTGGGCGGTTATTTCTCGCCTTTCCTGAAATTTTCCGGGTTCGATGCGCTCGAGATTACGGGCAAAGCAGCCGAGGATGTGATCATCTTCATTGATGGCGATACAGGCCAGGTTTCCATCGAATCCGCCCCGCTCGAAGGGGTTGATTCACACTTGTTGGGCAACATCCTGACTGAAATGTACAGCGAAGGTGATGAAAAAACCAGGCGTAACATCTCGGTGCTGTCTGCCGGGCAGGCCGCCGAGCATATCCGCTATGCGCTGATCAACTCCACCTGGTACGATGTGCGCCGCAACGAGATCCGACTCAAACAGGCCGGGCGCGGCGGAGTGGGGCGCGTCTTTCGTGACAAAAAAATCAAGGGGATCGTGGTCAAGTTCAGCGGCATGAAAGGCGATTTGAACGGTGTGGCTGACATGGCGCTCATCCGTAAGGCTGGGGCTCGCATTAACAAAGAGATTGCCGACCTGGATGGCTCACAGAACAATATGCGCAAGGTCGGCACGGCCAACATCGTCGGGATCATGGATCACTTCGACCTACTGCCTGTCCACAACTTCCGCTATGGCTCGCATCCCGATACACACAAGATCGACTCGCATGTCTGGATGGAGAGCTTTACCCAGGGCGTGCCGGATGGCTGTTGGCTGGGATGCACCATGTCCTGCTCGCATGGCGTGGACAAATTCCCGCTCCAAACCGGTCCCTATGCCGGTCAATGCGTCCTGGTGGATGGGCCAGAGTATGAGAATGCCGCCGGGCTGGGCGCAAATATCGGCAACTTCGATCCGCAGAAATTGCTTGAGCTCAATTTCTACTGCGATACCTATGGCGTGGACAGCATTTCGTTTGCCAACTGCGTGGCCTTTGCGATGGAGTGCTATGAAGAAGGGCAGATCACGAAAGAAAACACCGGAGCCCTGGAGCTGAATTTTGGCAACGGCGCTGCCGCGCTGGAACTGCTGCACCAGATGGCCAGGGGATCCGGCTTCGGCGTCATCGTGGGGCAGGGCGTGCGCTACATGAAGAAATACTTCATCGAGAACTTCGGCGCGGATGCGGGCTTCCTGCAGGATATCGGCATGGAGATCAAGGGCATGGAGATCTCCGAATACGGAACCAAGGAATCCCTTGCCCAGCAGGGTGGCTTTGGGCTGGCGACCAAGGGCCCACAGCATGACGAAGCCTGGTTGATATTCATGGATCAGATCCAGAACCTGCTGCCGACCTTCGAAGCTAAGGCTGAAGCGCTGCATTATTTCCCGATGTGGCGCACCTGGTTCAGCCTGCATGGACTGTGTAAACTGCCCTGGAACGACATCTCTCCCGCCAACAACAAGCAAACCAAAGAACCCGCCAAGGTGGAAGAGCATGTGGAAAATTACACCTGGATCCACGAAGGCGTGACCGGTATCCCGACCACCGTTGAGACTCTGCTCCAGCAGTCCGAGCGCGTCTACAACTTCCAAAAGGTTTTCACCATGCGCATGGGACGTGTTGGCCGCCAGCACGATTATCCGCCCTACCGCGCGATGGGCCCGGTGACTGTGGTGGAGTACGAATCCCGCCAGGAGCGTTACGATGAACAATTGCAGCGCCTGGTGGAAATCGACCCGGCGAATATGTCCACCGAAGAGAAAATGAAAGCGCTGCGCGATTACCGCAAAGCTCAGTATGAATATCTGCTGGATGCGGTCTACAAGCGCCGTGGCTGGGATGGGAACAGCATCCCCACCCCGGAGAAGTTGAAAGAGTTGCGAATCGATTCCCCCGAATTGCTTGAAGTAGTCGCTTGGGCGCAGGCGCAGTAATATATTTACTGTGAAAAATGGTTACCGCAGTCTCTATTTTTTAACGAACACGAGATAAAGTGGTGATTACCGCTGCCGTTTCGTAAATACTATGATCGATTAAAAAGTTCCTCGATACCTGATTTTGTGATTTTGAAGAAAATGGTCTGGTGTTTGGATGGAGCCGATCATAGCGGTATGGATAACCAGGCTCGTCGTCTTGGATATAATGGGGGGATGACAGTGCAAGGAATCGACCTGAACTGCTATCTGGCGCGGGAGCTTTAGGCTATGGACTAAAGCTCCCGCCGAAAAATCACGATGGCATAGAAGCGGCTGTTTCCTTTTTTTATCCCTGCTATAAGGAAACACAAAATGAAATTTACAGATGGATACTGGTTAATGCGCAAAGGCATGACACCTCATTTCCCAGCCCAGGTTTACGAAGTCAATGTAGAACCGGGCGCCATGACAGTTTTTGCCCCAACCACAAAAATTCATGAACGTGGCGATACGCTTGGACCGCCAGCGCTCACCATCCGTTTTTCAACGCCAATGGAAAATGTCATTCGCGTGCAGATGGTTCATCACAAAGGCGGACTTGCGCGGAAACCAGAATTTACCGTGAACGAACAACTCCATCCGCAGCCGGTCATTTTGGACGATGAGCAGTGTGCCACCCTGACAAGTGGCGCGTTAAGTGTGCGCGTTCAGAAAGGCGAAAAATGGCTGGTGGAGTACAAGGCGGGTGAGCATGTCCTTACCTCCAGCGTCTGGCGCGGTATGGGTTTTGTGGATACGCCCGAGGGGCGTTTCATCCACGAGCAATTGAATATCGGTGTGGGGGAGTGTATCTATGGGATGGGGGAACGCTTCTCGGCTTTTGTCAAAAACGGCCAGGTGGTTGATATTTGGAACGAGGATGGCGGCACCAGCAGCGAGCAAGCTTATAAAAACATCCCGTTTTATTTAACGAACCGCGGCTACGGGGTATTTGTCAACCATCCGGAAAAAGTCTCGTTTGAAGTGGCCTCCGAAAAAGTCGAGCGGGTGCAGTTTAGCGTCCCCGGCGAAACGCTTGAATATTACATTATTTATGGCCCCACGCCCAAGGAAGTGCTTAATCGCTATACCACGCTGACTGGCCGCCCGGCCTTGCCTCCGGCCTGGTCGTTCGGGTTGTGGCTTTCTACCTCGTTTACCACCAATTACGATGAAGAAACCGTGACAGGTTTCATCCGTGATATGGCTACCTGCGGCATCCCGCTGCATGTCTTTCATTTCGACTGTTTCTGGATGAAAGAATTCCGATGGTGTGATTTCACCTGGGATGAACGTTGTTTCCCCGACCCGCAAGGCATGCTCAAGCGCCTGAAGGAGCATGGCCTGCATATCTGTGTCTGGATCAACTCCTATATTGGCGAACGTTCCAGCTTGTTCGATGAAGCTGCCGCGGCAGGTTATTTGCTCAAAAGAACTGATGGCTCCGTTTGGCAGTGGGATATGTGGCAAACCGGCATGGGCCTGGTGGATTTCTCCAATCCGGCAGCCTGCAAATGGTTCCAGTCCAAATTGCGCCCTCTGCTTGAAATGGGGGTCGATACCTTCAAAACTGATTTTGGCGAGCGGATTCCTACCGATGACGTGGTCTATTATGACGGCTCCGACCCGCTGAAAATGCACAACTATTACACCTACCTGTACAACAAAACCGTCTTTGATTTGCTTAAGGAAGTCCGCGGGGAAGGCGACGCTGTGGTTTTTGCCCGCTCTGCAACCGTTGGCGGACAGCAGTTCCCCGTCCACTGGGGCGGCGATTGCACCGCAACCTTTGAATCAATGGCTGAAAGCCTGCGTGGCGGTTTATCGCTGGGCTTGTCGGGATTTGGTTTCTGGAGCCACGATATGGGCGGTTTTGAGCAGACTGCCTCGGCGGATGTCTACAAGCGCTGGGTGGCTTTTGGCCTGCTTTCCTCGCACAGCCGCCTGCATGGCAGTTCATCGTACCGTGTACCGTGGGTTTACGATGAAGAAGCTGTGGATGTGCTGGCCGAATTCACCAAACTCAAATGCAGCCTGATGCCATATCTCTACAATGCTGCGCGCCAGGCGCACGAAAACGGCGCCCCGATGCTGCGTGCCATGCTGTTAGAGTTTCCCGATGACCCCGGCTGTGACTATCTCGATCAGCAATACATGCTTGGCGATTCCCTGTTGGTCGCGCCGGTCCTAAATTATGAGGGAATCGTCAACTACTACGTCCCTGCCGGGCGCTGGACCAGCTTGCTGAATGGGAAAGTAGTGGAAGGTCCGCGTTGGGCGCGGGAAACCCATGACTTTTTGAGCCTGCCATTGCTGGCGCGTCCGAATTCGGTCATCCCGGTTGGAAACCGTACTGACCGCCCTGACTACGATTTCAGCGACGATCTTACCTTGCGGGTTTATCAGCTCGAGAGCGGAAAAAGCGTGCGAGTGGAGATACCGTCCTTAATTGGGAAGATCGAAACGTTCTTCAATGTCAGTCGTGATGAAAATGTTATCCGCGTCTGGCGGGAGGGGCCGCCCAAAGCCTGGAAGGTTTACCTGGTCAATCTTCATGCGGTAAAATCAAGCGCTCAAACGAAATCAACTCCCGAAGGAACCCTGGTTACGCCGGAAAAGACAGAAAATTCCGTCGAAATCACCATCTTGTCTTGATTGGATCTGTGACTACCATGCAAAAACTACAATTTGGCGTCGCCTATTATCCCGAACATTGGCCGCAGGAACGCTGGGCCGAAGATATTCGTCTGATGCAAGCTGCCCATGTGACCGTGGCCCGCCTCGGCGAGTTTGCCTGGTCCAGCATGGAACCAGTGGAAGGCCAGTTCAACTTTGCTTGGCTCGAAAAAGCGATTGAGATGCTGGCCGAGGCTGGCATCGCCACTGTTTTGGGCACGCCTACCGCTGCTCCGCCCGCCTGGTTGGCGCAAAAATATCCTACCACCCTGGCGACCGAGGAAACTGGCCGCCAGGCGCAGTTTGGCAACCGCTGTCACTACTGTGTCAACTCGCCGGAGTTCCACACTGCCAGCCGGCGCATTGTGCAAGCCATGGCCGCGCGTTTTGGAAGTTCGCCGCACGTAATTGGCTGGCAGTTGGATAACGAATACAACCGCGTCTGCTACTGCGATCACTGTCGCGCCGAATTTCAGGCTTTTTTGCGTGAACGATACGGCACGCTCGATGAACTGAACCGGCACTGGTCCACAGCCTATTGGAGCCAGAGTTATTCTGACTGGGCGCAAATCCCCATCCCGATTGGCCCGCATAACCCGGGGCTGATGCTGGTCTTCCGACATTTTGTTACCCGTTCTTATCAGAATTTTCAGCAGGCGCAATTGGATGAATTGCGCCCGCACCTGCCCCCGTCCGTCTGGGTGACGCACAACTTTATGGGCTGGTTCGGCGCTTTTGACCATTACACCCTGACCCGTGACATCGATTTTGCATCCTGGGATTGGTACATCGGGACGGGGCATATCGACTACCTGACCACCGGCGCCATCCACGACCTGACGCGGGGCTTCAAGCAAAAGAATTTCTGGCTGATGGAAACCCAGCCGGGAAATGTCAACTGGTCCAAAACAAACAATGTGCTCAACCGGGGCGAAGCGCGCGCCATGGCCTGGCACGCTGTGGCGCATGGCGCGGATGCCCTGCTGTACTGGCAGTGGCGTTCAGCGCTGGGTGGGCAGGAACAATATCATGGTTCGCTGATTGACCAATCGGGGCGCCAGCGTCCATTTTTTGACGAGGCCAAACGCATCGGGCAGGAATTTGCCCAGGTTGCCGATTTACTTTTCGGATCGATCATCCAGAGCAAAGTGGCCTTGCTGAACTGTTACGACAGCCGCTGGTCGCTCGAATTCCAGCGTCACAACAGCGAATTCGATTATGTCCGTCATTTGACGCATTGGTATCGTGCTTTGGCTGCCCGCAATCTGAATGTGGATGTGATTTCAGCCGATGCAGCGCTGGATCAGTATGAACTGGTCATTGCGCCCGCCCTATTGGTCCTGGACGAGGCCCGCGCTGAAAAGCTAAAGGCGTTTGTACAGCGCGGTGGGCGGCTGGTGCTCACGGTGCGGACCGGTATGAAAGACCGGCATAACGCCCTGTTGCCCCAACGCCAGCCTGGCACACTAGCTGAACTGGCCGGTGTGGAAGTGGTCGATTATTATTCGCTGCTTGAGCCTGTGCCCGTTGCGGGCGAGTTATTTCAGGGCACCTCACAATTATGGGCCGAGCGCCTGCAGATTTTGGATGGGCAATCCCCGGTTGTTTTGGCGTGTTTTGGCGCCAGCAATGGCTGGCTGGATGATCAGGTGGCAATTGCGCTCAATCCATACGGGAATGGTTTTGTTTACACGGTGGGTGCGTATCTCGATGTGGCCAGTCAGCAGGCTTTAACCGATCAAATTCTCAACGATGCCAGACTGGAGATGTTTGAAACCCCACCCGGAATTGAAGTGCGCCCCCGTACCCTGGTCAATGGGGAACCGGTTTATTTCATTATTAATCACACCCGGTTGCCGCAGACAGTTTCTTTGCCCTGGGCCGCCTTTGACCACCTGACCGGGAAAATCAGCGCTGGCGAAATGGAATTCGCTGGTTATGCAGTGGCTATAGTGACTCGTCAAAAAGATTGAGCAACGAAGTTTAGCAGGAACAGACCCATCCAGGAACGCGGTGGAATCGATCAACCGCAGCCGTGAAACGATGAACTCTCTGAACATACAAGGAAAAAATCATGACCCAACAATCGGCCCACTCCGTAATCCCGGCTTCAGAATATCCGCAGCGCTGGCAAAGAGTCCAGGCTGCGATGGCTGAATATGAGCTTGATTTTTTGGTGGCCTACGCCGATGACCGAGCCACTTTCGGCCCGGCGCATGCCCGCTGGCTGGCAAACTTCCCGGTTCATTTTGAACCTGTCTGCATTCTCCTATCCAGGCACGGCGATCCGGTCATGCTGGTTGGGCCGGAAAGCGACCAGTATGCGCTGCTGGTTGGGCAGATCACCGATGTGAGAGTATTGCGGGAATTTACCCATCCAAACGAGGATTACCCTTTTTCCAGGATACAGAGTCTGAAGGAAGTCATGGCTGAAATGGGGCACAACACCCAATCCGTGGGACGCGTTGGGCTGGCCGGACGCGGCCTGATTGGCAGCGACGTGATGGCCGCATGGCAGGCCGCCCTGCCGAACCTGGTCTGGGTGGATATGGAAGACAGCTTGTGCGACATCAGGTCTCAAAAATCCCCCGCCGAAATCGAAGTCATTCGCCATGCTTACAAGATCGCCGAGGCAGGTTTTCAAGCCGCGGTCGATACGATCCGTCCTGGCGTGACAGAGCGCCAGGTGGCCGCCGAAATTGAAGCAGCCATGCGCCGCGCTGGTTCTGAAGGCACCGGGATTGACACGATTGTTGCGTCTGGTCCCAATACCCGTCCGATTCTGGCCCGCTCCACTTTTCGGCCGATCGCGGCCAATGATATCGTGTTGCTGACGATCGCCCCGCGTTATGAAGGCTATCACGCCGCCATTGGCCGGGTCGTCATGGTGGGAAACCCGGATCCGGAGATCAAACGTGCCCTGGATGTAGCGATTCAAGCCCAGCAGGAGTGTTACCGTGCGCTACGCCCCGGCATTGAAGGCCGCCAAGTGGAAGCGATCGGCAGGCAAATCGTCGCTGCGGGAAACCTGGGACAATATTTTCTTTATTCGGGCGTGCACAGCCTGGGCGTGATTGAGTTTGAAGCCCCAATCTTTGGACCGAGCAGCCCGGCGGTTTTGAAAAAGGATATGATCATTTCGATTGATATCCCCATGTTCAATGCCCCCTGGGGCGGCTTGCGAATTGAAAATGGCTACCTGATCACCACGGATGGTGCGGAACCACTCCACGATACTCCCTACCAGGTTCAAAGATAGTCATGCTCAGAGGCTGTGCCCATAAACACATGCCGAGATCGGAAGGTTGACTGCCCGGCAACCTGCCGCCCCTTACAGAGAATCAACACATACTTCAAAGATCATTCTGTCCCCATACCCGCCGGGCAGCCTGCAGATAAAACAGGTAATTCTGGTAAGGCACGTACGGTGGCACCAGGTGATCACAGTGCGGGATAAAACCGCCTTCATGCACCAGCGGGGCCAATCGCTGCACTTCAGCCTCGATAGCTTGCGGTGTTGACATCAGGATATTCTTATCAAAGCCGCCGATGATGCGCATTTCCTTGCCAAAGTGCTTGCGGTAGGCCAGCGGATCGCCGTGCCAGGTGCCCACCTCGAATGGGAACATGGTGTTGATGCCGACATCCATCCAGAGCGGGGCCAATTTTTCGATGTTCCCATCACAGTCCAGGAAAACAAAATCAACACCGTGGCTGTGCAGCAGATCGGTGATGCGCCGGTAGTGCGGCATCAAATATTGGCGGAAATGCTTTGGGCTGAGCAGCGGCCCGGCGTTGTAGCACATATCCTCCCACATGGCGCAGGCATCGAATATACCGCCTGTGCCCAGGACACGTTCCAACGTGCCGATCGAGCAATCCGCCAGCGTTTCAACCATTTCGCTAAACCAGGCCGGATCATCGTAGATCACCAACGACAGCGCTTCCAGCCCCATCCAGTTGCGCAGGTAACCATACAGCCCGCCTCCGCGCACCACCACCAGATTCGGCCGCTGCGGGTCGCGCCAGTTATCGACGCGCACATCCCAGTCCGCAGGGTAGCGCCCCGGATCGCTCGGATCCAGGCGCGGTTTGTAATATTTGCGCCAGCTTGCGCGGTCTGTTAGCAAGTGACGGACCGGATGCGGGATGGAGCTCATGAACTTGCGCCGCAGCACCTGCACGCCGTCATCCTGCTGGATGACTTCATGATCGCCGCGGTCTTCCAGCACTTGCAGCGGGAATTTTGGGTACCACTTTACATCCACGCCGGTGGTGTCGTACAGATCATCCACGTTGTAATCCATCCCCAAGTAGGCATGGATGTTGGTTTTGTCAATTTCGATCGGCAGGCCTTGTTCATGCCAGGCCGGGATGGTTTCGTCCCAAAAGCCATAATCAGCCATCGGGCAGCGGTCAACCGGCTGATAATGCATGGTGGCGTTGAAGCGCTCGCGCTCATTCATCGCGGTAGTCCGCCAGCGCCGGGGCAGGTGTCTGGTCGATCCCACAGCCCCACACTTCCCGCGCCTGTTGAAGGTAGTAGAGATAGTTTTTGTAAGGTACGTCCGGTGGAACGAGGTGATCGCAGTGCGGAATAAAGCCGCCCTGTTCCACCAGCGGCGCCAGCCGCTGCACTTCCGCCGCGATGGCCGCCTTGGATGAACGCAGGATATTCTTGTCAAACCCGCCAATGATGCGCATGTCCTTGCCGAAGCGTTTGCGATAATCATACGGGTCAGTCTTCCAGGTGCCGATCTCGAACGGGAACATCACATTGATACCCACGTCCAGCCAGAGCGGGGCCAACTTTTCGATTTTTCCATCACAGTCCAGCGAAACAATATTCACACCGTGCTTGTGAAGCACATCGGTGATGCGTCGGTAGCGCGGCATCAGGTACTTGCGGAAGTGCGCAGGGCTGATCAGCGGCCCGGCGTTATAGCACATATCTTCCCACATGTGACAGCCGTCAAAGATGCCGCCGGTGCTCAGGACATGTTCCAGCATGCCGACGAATAGATCCGCCAGCGTATCCACCATCTCTTCGAACCAGGCCGGATCATCGTACAACACCAGCGACAGGTTTTCCATACCCATCCAATCGCGCAGGTAGCCGTATAGCCCGCCGCCGCGCAGGAAGACAATATTGGGTCGCAGTGGATCGCGCCAGTTGGGAATCCGCGCATCCCAATCTGGCGGGTAGCGCCCGGTCGTGGCGGGATCCAAGCGCGGCTTGTAGTGTTTTCGCCAGCTTTCACGGTCGGTCAGCAGGTGCCGCATCGGATGCGGGATGGAGCTCATGAATTTCCGTCGCAGCACCTGGACGCCATCAGGCTGCTGCACAACTTCGTGTTCGCCGCGATCTTCAATCACCAGTTCTTCAAAGAGAGGGTCCAGCTTGTTGATGATGCCGGTCGTCTCGTCGATGCCGGTCATGCTGAAGTCCATCCCCAAGTAATCGCGCAGATTATCCATCCCAATTTCGTGCGGCAGGCCCTGTTCATGCCAGAACACCGGTGTTTCGTCCCAAAAGCCGAAATCGGTGCTCGGGCAGCGATCCACTGGGCGGTAGTTCATGATGGCATTAAAGCGCTGGCGATGATTCATCCGGTTGTCCAGGCTATTTCTCCAGGATCTGCGAAAGGAACAGCTTGGTGCGGTCACTCTGTGGATTGTTGAAGATCTGCTGCGGAGTTCCTTCTTCCACGATCTGGCCCTGGTCGAAAAAGATCATGCGGTTTGCGACGGCGCGGGCAAAGCCCATTTCATGCGTCACCACCACCATCGTCATGCCAGACTTGGCCAGTTCGATCATCACATCCAGCACTTCTTTGATCATTTCAGGGTCGAGGGCCGAGGTTGGCTCATCAAAAAGCATGATCTTGGGCTGCATCGCCAGCGCACGCGCAATCGCCACTCTCTGCTGCTGTCCACCGGAAAGCTGCCCGGGGAATTTATTGGCCTGTTCGGGGATGCCCACGCGTTTGAGCAGCAGCATGGCGGCTTCTTCAGCCTGCTTCTTATTCACCTTGCGGACCCAAATCGGCGCCAGGGAAACGTTGTCCAACACGGTCAGGTGCGGGAACAGGTTGAAGGATTGAAAAACCATGCCCGTTTCGGTGCGAACATGCTCGACGTTGCGCACATTATGCGTAAGCTCAATCCCATCCACGATGATCTGCCCGCGCTGGTGCTCTTCCAGCCGGTTGAGCGTGCGGATAAAAGTCGACTTGCCAGAACCGGATGGGCCAAAGATGACGATCACTTCGCCCTTTTGGATTTCCATGTTTATGCCGCGCAGTGCGTGAAACTGCCCATACCATTTGTGCACGTCCCGACATACGATGATCGCTTGCTGATCCCTGGTAGATTCGGGATGTGATTGAGATATTTGAGATTCCATGATGTTTTCTCCTCGTGCAGGAACCGAGACTATCGCCTCGTGCCCTAACGCTGCGTAGCTTCGACCCCTGCGCGTGTTTCGATCGTCTGGCCGATGTAAGACATGATGTAGCTGATCAGCCAATAAACGAAAGCCAGGAAGGTATAGACTTCAATATGCCGGCCCAGGAAAGCCGATTGCGACAGGGTTATCCTGGCGATATTCATCAAGTCATACAGGCCTACGATCATCACAAGCGATGTATCGCGGAAGCCGCCGATTGCGGATGCGGTCAGGATCGGGATAATGTTTCGCAAGGCTTGCGGTAGGATGATCAGGCGCAGGCTGAGCAATGAGCCCAATCCCAGCGCGGCTGCCGCTTCATGCTGGCCCTTTGAAATGGCCTGCAAGCCGCCGCGCACATTTTCCGCCATGTAAGCCGCGCTGAACAGGGTGAAGGCGGTCATGGCGCGCATCAGCGGATCAATCTCGAGATTATCCGGCAGAAACAACGGCAGCATGGTCTGGGACATAAAGAAAACGGTGATCAGCGGGACTGCGCGGATCAATTCAATATAAACCACGCAAAAAGCGCTGATTAGGGGGTAGCGCGACATGCGCCCGATCGCCAGTGCCACACCGAGCGGAAAGGACACCAACAGCCCGACAAAAGCAAGCAGCGCGGTCAGCATCAGACCACCCCAGATGCTGGTGGGAACCTGTGGGATGATGCCGTTATCTCCTGTCCAGCCGCGCACCAGCATGAGCACAACCGGCAGGTATAACAGCCAGGCAATGGTCACAAACCGTCCCAGCTTTTTGGGGAAGGCCTTGGCTAATCCAAACCCGGCCGCGGTGATGATCCCCACGACCAGCATCAAGATACGATTGCCAGCATCCGTTGGGAGCAGCGCCAGCAGGAATGGCCCACCCAGGGTCACCAGGGTTGCCATCGGTTTCTGGCGGATCCACAGACCCCACGATAGCCCGGCCAGCGCGCCGAGTATGCCGACACAAATCCAGATGCGCCATAATTGAATGACCGGGTACTGTCCAACCATCAGGAGCTGCATGTTGGCAATGATCACCTGCCACTGGGCCTCAGTAAGAGTCCAGATCAGGACAACCCTTACAATCACAAAGATAAAATATATACCGGCCAGGGTTACGATGCTGCTCAGCCAGTCCTGGAATAGGTTTTTGCGCAGCCAGTTCAAAATGGAGTAACGTTCGATCGGAGGCGGGAGAATTTCGTTGGATGTACTCATATCAGCGCTCCACAATCCGAACCCGATTGTTATACCAGTTCATAAAAAAGGAAGTCAGCAAACTGAGCGTGGCATAAATCCCCATCATAATTGCCATGATTTCGACCGCGCGTCCAGTCTGGCTGGTGATTGTTTTGGAGACGGCGACCAGTTCCGGGAAAGCAATCGCAGATGCCAGCGATGAATTCTTGGTCAGGCTCAGATAATTGCTGGTCATGGGCGGAACGATCACGCGCATGGCCTGCGGAAATATCACCAGCCGCATGGTCTGATAGCCAGAAAGCCCCAAAGCATGCGCTGCTTCGATCTGGCCTTTTGAAACTGACTGCAAACCCGCCCGCACCGTATCCGCCGTGAAGGGCGAACTTCCCAGGACAAGCCCGATGACAATGCCCATCAATTCGGGAGGTAAAGCCAACCCGCCAGTATAGTTTAATCCTGTCCGGACGGGGTGATCAACCGTGAAAGGCGCCGTGGGTAGGACAAGCCAGGCAACAATTCCCAGGATGAGCAGCATGCCAAGGCCGATCAGGGTGCCGATGAAGTTATCGAGCCGGAAGCGTTTGGCAATCAGCCAAGCACCAAAAATCGCAGCAACCAGGCAAACCAGAACGATAATCTGGTAGCTGCCAGTTGAGATGGTGGGGAGCAGGCTCGGAATGTTCAAACCGCGATTGCTCAAGTAGGTTGGGCCGGGTAGAACAATTGGCTGTTTGACATCGGGCAAGTTGAAGACGTAGACGGTATACGTGAAAACGATCACCAGTAGCAGGGGGATGTTGCGGAAAATTTCAATATAAAGCCAGGCGATCCGGTTGGCCAGCAAGTTGCTGGAGACGCGCATGATCCCCACAACCACACCCAGAACCGTCGACAGAATTATCGAAATAACGGAAACCAGGATGGTGTTGATGATGCCAACTTCGATGGTGGTCCAGTTGCTGCTGGCGCGGGTCTGATTGATCAATGCGAAACCAACATCAAAACCGGTCGTAAGGCGCAGAAAATTGAACCCCAACACCATGCCTTGCTTTGCCAGTGCGCGCGCCATATTCTGGTAGAGCAAATAACTAATCACCAAAACGACCGCGGCAAAAATGATTTGGGCGAGTACTTGCAGGAAGCGCTCGTCCAGAAGCCAGGCTGAAATACTCTGGTGTCCCTTTTTGGAACCACTCGGTTCAGCTAAATCTTTCATATTAGCATCCTGTGATGGCCAGTATTGCAGAATCTGGCAGGCAAGCCAGGGTAGGCCCGCCTGCCAGGATTGGATTTTGGTGATGACTTAACGGTAAGGCATGGCGTACAACAGGCCGCCCTTGGTCCACAGGTTGTTGATACCGCGCGGGATGGCGGTCTTGGTGGTCGGGCCGAGGTTGCGGTTCCAGATTTCATCGAAGTTGCCAACGGATTTGACCATGTTGTAAATCCATTCGTTCTTCAAGCCGAGCTTGGCGCCCATTTCGCCTTCCAGGCCGAGCAGACGGCGAATTTCGGCATCTGCATCCGGAGCCGCGGCTTTGGCTTTGACATCATCAATATTTGCCATGGTGATGTTCTTCTCATCGGCAGTCCACAGAGCATACTCCACCCAGCGGACAATATCGAACCACTGGTCATCGCCCTGGCGCACAACTGGGGCAAGAGGTTCCTTGGAGAGTGTTACATCCAGGATCAGATAATCGTCGGGGTTCTTGCCCATGCTGCGCTGGGCGATCAGACCAGACTTGTCATTGGACATGGCATCGCAGCGGCCTTGATCAAAGGTGGAGAACACATCGTCCGGGTTATCGAACAGGCTGGCGGTGTATTTCAGGTTCTTGGCAGCCATTGCATCGGCAAGGTTCAACTCGGTGGTGGCGCCGCGGCCCATGCAGATGGATGCGCCGTTAAGGTCTTCAAGTTTCGTGAAGCCGCTGGCTTTTTTAACCATGATGCCCTGCCCGTCATAGAAGTAGGGCGGAGCGAAATTCAGGCCCAGGTCAGTGTCGCGGGTGAAAGTCCAGGTGGTGGAGCGAATCAGCACATCGATATCGCCGGTCTGCAGCATGGTGAAGCGTGTGTCACCGGTGGTCGGCACGTATTCAACAGCCTTCGGATCACCCAACACAGCCGCGGCAACTGCTCGGCACATGTCGATATCGAGACCGCTGGCAGCACCTGCAGAATCAATCACAGAAAAACCGGGGTTGGAGGGGTTGATGCCGCACTTGAGCTTACCGCGCGCCAGAACACCTTTCAAAATGTCACCAAAACCGGTGGCCTTGGAACCACTCGCTGCAGGGGCTGTTGTTGCAGCGGCGGCAGGGGCTGCTGCCGGAGCACAGGCTGACAGAAAAACTGCCAGGATAACAAGAACGAACAAAATCTTGCGCATTTTCTCTCCTTCATATTTCTGAATAGTATGGTTGGGAAACGGTAAATTTGGTTCGCAACAGGTTGTGCAATGGTTGTAAATGTTTGAGAACGCACCTCCTTGTTTGTAATTTGTCCTAATCCTTGATCCACAGTCCATGAGTGCCTGAGATGCAGGCGTGAACCATGTGATTGGTATTGAAAGCGCTCCCGACTTCTCCGGCCGGGTTCAGCAGGATAATGCCGCCATGGCTGGAGCCGGTTCGCCGCTCCAACAAACGCAGCACTTCCTCAGCGGCTTGCTGCGGGTTTAGCCCGCCGCCCATCAGGTCGCAGGCGGTTTTACTGAACACTACTTTCATCAGGGCTTCGCCGCTGCCGGTGGCTGCCGCTGTGCCTAATTCATTATCAGCATACCCGCCGCAGCCGATGATTGGGCTGTCGCCGACCCGGCCGGGCATTTTTCCGGCCATGCCGCCGGTTGAGACTGCCACGGCCAGCGTTCCGCTGGCATCCATTGCGATAGCGCCGACCGTGTCACCGGCGTGGGGGCGAAAAATGCGATCTTCCGGTCGCAGTAGGTGGGTACTGCTGCCCGCCACCAATTCTTCCATTGGACAATCGGGCACACCCATTGAGCGCGCGAATTGCTCGGCGCCAGCGCCCACGAAGATTGAGTGTGGCGTGTGTTCCATCACCAGGCGTGCCACACTGACCGGGTGGCTCACGCGTTGGATGCCAGCCACGGCGCCGTAACCCAGCTTTGCGCCTTCCATCACCATGGCGTCCATTTCAACTTCGTTGTTGGCATTCAGAAACGAGCCATGCCCGGCGTCGAAGTTGGGATCATCTTCCAGCATGCGCACAGCCGCCTCGACAGCGTTCAGCGCCGAGCCGCCTTGACTTAGCACCGCCCAGCCTGTCTGAGTGGCGCGTTCGACGCCCACGCGAAATTCTGCAACGCGGTCGTCAAAATCGTTGCCTGCGCCGCCATGCACGACAATAACCGGCTCCACTAAGACTCCTTTGAAACGGCGCAAACCAGCTCGTTTGCCAGCCAGAAAGGCGGCAGATAAGCGGTCCCATCCGTCAGGGGCAGCAGCTCTTCAGCCAGTTCAATGCCGAGGGCTTCAATCATCAGCTTACGCCGGTTCTGCACACGTGCCCACAGCACCGGGTGATTTGACTTCAGTTCAGCGCGCAGCGAGGCGTCTGCCACAGCCACGGTATCTTCGCAGTTAGTCAGCCAGCCCGCCGGAAGCGGCGTTGGGATGATGTCGCTCTGGAAGACCATCCCCGAGCGGATTTTTTCAGTACTGTCGGCCCGGATGGGCGAACTTGTCCATTCTTCGTAGGAGGTCAGGTGTCCCGGGTTGAGCATGGCGTGCATCCCGCTGCCCTCGAAAGCTCCGGCGACTGTTTGGAATATTTCTTTGCCCGTTGCGCCGATGCGCATCTTCTGGTACCAGCTGGCAACTACCTGGAAATAGGGCGCGGCGACTTTTTCAAAGTAGCCCATATCCGGTTGTCCGAGCATCATGCCCGCCCGGCAGGATAGACTGCCCCAATACCCCAACCCGGTGGAGACTGCATCGCCGTATTCAATGATTTTGCCGCTCGGACTGCGCAGTCCGTTAATCTCGCCCTTGCCTGAGACGAAAATTGGGTGCATGCTCAGCGGCTGACCGGAGAAACGCATCAACTGCATGGCTTGCATCTCGCTCATGCCCGGACGTGTGCCGGTCAGAATGCTGAAAACAGCTGCTGAAGAGGTGCGGGCGGCCCATTCAAACGCGGCAATCTGGTCGGCGGAGTTCAGGTTGCGCAGCCCGGTTTCGGGGTGCATCAACAGGGCGGTTCCATCCACCAGTTTTCCGCTGTTTCCGAGCAGGCTGCGCACCACATCCACAAAAAAAGCCGGGATGAAAGCCGGGGCGCTGGGTTCGTCGGTTTCGTAAGTTTCCAGATATTTCCAGCCTACCAGGCAGGCAGATTGCCCGCTGTTCAAGCCAATCTTTGCCAGGACGTCTTTCAGGCGCGGAGCGCTGACGCGTGGTTGCGAGTTCAGGCTGAAAGTCTGGCACAATTCCGCGTCCACCGGCACCCGCACGATCGGCAGGTAGCCCAGCCCTTCGTTTCCAACAATTAATGTGCGCTGACCGTTGCGTCCCAGTACCAGTAAACCTTCTTCAAAGCGCGGATCGTAGCTGATCAGCCAAGTCAGGTTGGCGGAATGTTCCCGGTCGGCAAAGACCAGCACCCAGTCAGTTCCCGCCGCCTGATAAAGGGCGGACAATCTGCGCTCGTATTCCTCGGATGGTATGGCGGGAATCTCTTCCGAGAATTGGAATTCAGGTAAGGGGACGTGCTTCAAAACAATCTTCATGGAGCCTCCAGGTTTGAATCAGGAATTTCGGACAGCATGGAATAAAAACTCATAGCGGTCGCCACGGTAATAAGTGATGACGTATTCCACCGGCTGATCGTTTTCTAAAAAGGCCGGGCCGCTTACCAGCATCAGGGCACTTCCAACCGGGACCTTAAGCAGTTCAGCCTGTTCACTCGTTGCCAGAACGGGGCTGAGCGAACGGTCAGCGTAACCGATTCTCAGAGAAAGGTGAGCGGAGAGCAGTTCGAAGAGAGAGCCCGCGGCAATCGCCTCGCCGGATAATCCCGGCATCAGCGCGCAAGGGATGTAGGCTGTGCTGATCGCCATCGGCTCACCATCCGCCAGCCGTAACCGGCGAATTTCGTGCGTCTGTTCTTCCGGCTGCATCCTGAGTTCGGTTGCGATGCTGGCGGGTGGCGTGATCTGTGCCAATCCCAACAAGCGCGTATCAGGTTTTAGTCCGCGCTGGCGCATATCTTCGCTAAAACTGACCAGTTTGGACAGCTCATAGCGACTGCCCTTGGATGCCACGAAGGTGCCCTTGCCCCGTCGTGATGTCACAAAACCCTGATTTTCCAGAACCTCGATGGCCTGTCGCACCGTATTACGGCTGACGTTGTAGCGGGCGATCAAGTCTGTTTCCGAGGGCAGCAGGTCGCCGGGTTTGAACTGCTGATGGATCATCAGCTTGATCTTCTCTGCCAGCTGGAAATACAAAGGCTCAAAGCTATTGCGGTTCAATGGCTTATTGGGCATGTTGGCTCGGATGGGTTTGAGATTGGAGCGGTGGATTGTGCTATTTCGAACTCATGCGGTTATTGGCTTGTACCAATAAGTTATTTTATTATAATGACCGATATAAAAAAGTCAATCACCTATTTTAGTTTTCGGCAAGCTGATATATTGATTGGATCCTTTCCCCATCCAAAACATTCCGGTTTTGCAGTTTGACCGAATTTCACTATTGGTGGAAAAACTCGTTTTCGAGCTCCTTCGGGTGGGCTAGAAACCCAAAAGCAGCCGACTGGCGATATGTCAGTGGGCTGCTTTCGCTTAACTACCTGCCAGGAATTACCCTCGCTCAAAGCTGATTCCGAAATTGCCAACCTCCCTGCAGTTTTATTCGATTATGGAAGCGGAAATTATTTTGGAGATAAATGTTGGTGCTATTCATGCGCGCTCTCTTTTTCTGGCGGCAGATAAGGGATCAGGCCCTTGCGGTAGGCTTCTTCTTGCAGTGGGCGAGGCAGGCTGCGGGCATCCATAATGAAACCGTTAACCATGACCATCCAGGCCATCGTATTTTTTTCCATGCGGCTGGGTAATGTCCAGTGAGAATCCATCAAACCAATCTTGAGAATCTGCTTGATCTGGGTCGAGCGATTCCCGCCCGTGCTTTTGGACACTCCGAACCATTCGCAAAGCTCATCGGCGCGGATGTGAGGTTTCTGACTTTTATCGAACAAAAAATTGACCGATCCAACCGTGTGCGCGATGCCACAAGCCCAACTTTTCGCCTGGCCAGTGACCAGGGGCGAGGGCCGTTTGCGCGCCAGCGTAGCCGTCATTTCACGACAGAGCTGGGCGTATTCGTCGTTCAACACTTCCTGGCAAAAAGCATCGGTCAGCGCCGTGATGGCTGTGTAGGTGGGCAGCATCGGCTCGGGAACGGATAAACTTTTGGTTTTTGGGGGCATGCTCGACTCCTTTATTCTACAATGGCTGAAATGCGCTCCAGCCCCAGGGCCTCGGCACCGCGCAAACGGAAAAGGCCATCGACCAAAACGTAACCATCAGCGGCGCGGCGCACCTGGATCGGGGGCATAATGCCCATGTGGCGGGCGCGTTCGATGGCCTTTTCCAATTTGACGGGATCAAGACTCAAGGTTTGCTGGGAGCGGGTCAACCGGATACGATTGATTGGGATTTGCATAACATCGGAATTTACGACGGGGGCTTTGGGATTTTGGATTGCGGCCTGGCTGAGAGTGATTCGCATCTGGAATCCGGTCTGGATTTGGAAAGATTCCGTCAAATCAGCCAAAAGCCCGGCTTCAGGCGAATCCGCTAAAACCGCGCTGACTTCAGCTTTTTCTGGATAAATGCTGGGGCCTTTGCTGATGGCAAGTTCGGCCCGGGTCAACAGGGCGCGGGCGATTTCCAGGATGGCACCCTGATTGGGCTGCGGATTAACACTCAGCGGCCAGCCGGTTTGCCGGGCCAGCACTTCGATCTGTTCCTGATACCTTCCAGCGATCTGCGGCGAGATAAACGAAAGCACAATTTCGCCATCTTTCAAGCTGGTACGATAGAGCGTACTGCCCTCCAAAGCGGATTTGATGAAAGCATAGGCAGCGTTGATTTCCATCTGCGTACCGGCAGGAGCGGCGGAAACCGTCGCAGCCACGGCAGGCTGGGAGCCTTCTGTGACCTCCAGTTCCCAACCACTGATGGCAAAGAATTGGTCACAGATTTCATCAATATCGCCATTCAGAAAGGAAAAAGGGGCCAGGGCGATGGCTACACATTTTTGGTCGCGGTGAATGGCGGGGCCTTTGACGATTTGCCAGCCTTTGGGCTGTAGTTCGCGCACCAGGGCGTTGAGCGCCGCCTGATTCGTTTCGGGGGCAATTTCCACCTGCCAGCCGGTCGCTTCGCGCAGCGAGACGATTAAGTCTGCGTAAAGGTCGCGGGCCGCATCGGGGAAGTCAAAAGTCAGGGTCAGGATTTGATCAGCCAGGCGGTAGCCGCTTTTTCGCAGGCGCGCGGCGGGTGGAAAGTGTCCATTGGCAACGGCGATGGCTTGATTCGGCTCCATCCGCGCCGATTTGGCGGAAGGTGGCTGCAGCGGCGCTAACTCGGCCGGGGTGGGGGGATTCTCTCCCATAACGGCCAGCACGGCTTCGGGGTAGACGGATTGTCCCAACCCGGGGGCAATCTCCACCCACAGGTGGTCGCTTTCGAGGGCGAGACAACGCACGGTAGTCGCGTCATCCCCTTTGATGGCAATCCATTTGCCGACAGCATCTGCAAAGTCACGCATTTTCTCGCGGCGCTGACGGGTAAGCGCATCCCAGCGGGTGCGTGGATCATCGCTTGAGTCTGGTTTTTGGAAGCGGGCCTGGCGGTTAAAATGCAGTTCCACCACTTGCCCGGCGCGTGGCAGATGCACAATCCGCCCGCGCTGGCTGAGGGCTTTTTCGAGGCTTTCCCGGGCAGATGCATCCCCGTGAACCAGAAAAACATGCTCCGGGTTGAGGGTTTCAGTGAGATTGATGAGCTGCGCTTCATCGGCGTGGGCCGACAGTGAGTAGCTACCAATCCGGCATTGAACATCGACCTTGTCTTTCCCCAGGCGGATCGTGCCGGAGCCGCGCTCGGTCAATTCCTGCAAGCGGCGGCCAGGCGATTCTTCATCCTGGTAGCCGGTCAGCAGGATGGCGTGCTGTGGATTGGGCGCCAGCGCGCGGGCATAGGAGAGTGACGGGCCACCCGCCAGCATCCCCGAACTGGAAACGATGACTGCCGCGCCAGGGTTCCAAATGAGAGCGTTGCGCTGCTCGTTGGAGGCCACCGGGCGGATGCGGTCGTTGAAAAACTGGCAGTTTTGTTCCTGCAACGCAAGGGGCAGGGCCTCGCCAAAGCCGGGATAGGCATGACAAATGGTGCGCACCATGCCATCGGCCCAGATGGGTACGGGGGGCAGCTCGCCGCGCCGCTGGTATTCGTTGAGAATCAGTAAAACTTCCTGCGCGCGCCCCAGGGCAAAAGCCGGGATGAGCACTTTGCCGCCTGCGGCTGTCACCTGCGCCACTGTTTCGACCAGGTTGCGCTCCTGAACTGCGCGGTTGGCGTGCAGCCGTCCACCGTACGTGCTTTCGATGATGATGGCATCCGGGTGAAAGGCGGGCGGCCTGGCCCCATCGACTGTGCGTTGAGCCGAAATGGAAATGTCGCCGCTGATCAGCAGGCGGCCTTCATCACTTTCCAGGCCGATCATGGCCGCACCGGCGATATGCCCGGCAGGGAAAAAGGTGGCTGCCAGCCCGTCGGCCAGTGGGATGCGTGTTTTAAACGGTACCGGCACCAGCGCAGACATCAGCCGCTGTACGGCCAGATCGTCAAAAAGCGGGAGTTCACCTTCCTCGTCCAGCCGCGATTGCATAATGCGGCGCGCATCCTGGTGCAGTACGCGGGTGAGCGCCAGTGTAGGCGCGGTGGCATAAACAGGGACATTGGGGTAGCGCCCAACCACCAATTCCAGCGCGCCGGTGTGGTCGGTATGGGCGTGGGTGACGAGAATGGCATCGAGCTTGCCGGAACCGGCTTCGATCTGACTCAGGGCGGGCAACTGGTCGGCGGCCAGCCCCCAGTATGATTTTGGCGAGGGACGGATGCCGCAATCGACCAAAACGCGCCGCCCGGCGGTTTCGATCAAGATACCACTTGCGCCAACTTCGTCTGCGCCACCTAAAAACGTGATTTTCATCTGCTCTTCCTGAATTCGGCTAATACCGGTGAGTTGAGAATTGGAATATTATAACTGCACACCGATCGTGTAAAATGAACCGTAGCAAATTTCTTTTGACGGGCGTCTCCTGCGGGTATAATCAGACATGCCATCCATCCTCAATAAAATCTGCGACCTGCTATGAAAGACCAAGCGCCGGGATTCTTCAGCCTCCTGCACTTGCGCCGCGATTTGGGAATCCAACTGCTGGCACTCTACCTGCTGCTGGTGATTCCCGCGCTGACCGCCATCCTGAGTTTCGATTTCATCACCGGGCGGCAGATTCAGGCTGAAGTGAGGGCCAGTGACCTGTCACTGACGCGCGCCATCGCCAAGGAAACTGGTCAGCGCCTGCAAAGCGCGCTCAAAGCGGTGGAAAACCTGGGAACTTATCCGGCTGTGATTGCTTCCGACCCGCAAGGGATGGAAGCAATTTTTGCAATTGCGAGCAGCGCCCGCTCGGATGTCAACCTGATTTACCGCCTGACACAAGAAGGACGGATGCTGTACCACTACCCTCCCGGCCCAAGCAGTACTGTGGGCACGGATTTCTCATTTCGTGAATATTTCAAACGCGCCAAGCTAAGCAGCGGCCCGCTGATGTCCGAAGGGCGCATCTCGCCCACCACCGGCCAGCCGGTGGCAACCGCACTGATGCCGATCCGCTCAGCGACGGGAGAATTCGAGGGACTGGTGGCAGCCAATATCCGTCTGGAAAGCCTGAGCGCCACCTTGCGCGAAATTTTGGCCGAACATACCGACGGCGAATTCTTCCAAATCTTCATCATTGACCACGTCGGACAGATTATCGCCCACCCAAATGCGCCTGAATTACTGCGAAAGATCGCCGATCTGGCCCCGGCGCTGGTCAATGTTGGGCAAATCCAGGATAATACCAGCCTGATTGCCACGGATGGGTTGGGCGTTGAAACCCTGTATACCTACACCGCCATCCCCGGCACCGGCTGGGGAGTTGTGGCCAGCCGCCCAACGGCAGCGGCCTTTTCCAAACAAATTACATTTCATCGCATCACGCTGGCCGCCTGTGCCGGTTTCGCGGTCGTCGGCGGCCTGTTCTGGTTGATGCTGGCGCGCGCAGTCATCCTGCCCGTTGAAAAGCTCTCAGGTATCAGTCAGAAAATCGGGGCCAATGAACCTGTCGCAGCGGATGACCGGCTCTTTCTCGAGAAATCATCCCATCGCCCGGATCAAATCGGGAATCTGATCGCCAGCCTGCTGCGGATGGAAAGTTCAATCCGCGAGCGCATGAATGAACAGGCCACGCTGCTTGAAACCAGCCAGGCGGTGGTCTCCTCGCTTGATTCCCAGGTGGTGCTGAATCGCATCCTGGAGCAGGTGGAGCGCTTGATGAACGTGGAAAAAGTGGTGCTGGTGGCGCTGGCCGAAGAAGAAGGCGTCTTTCGCGCGCGCGCCAGCCGGGGTCTTTCGCAAGACTACACCAACCAGATGTCGATTCAGCCCGATGAGCCTTACTCGGTGACGATGCGCGCCATCCGTACGGGCGAACCGATGCAAATCAGCGATACTGAATCTGATTCCACCTACAGCCCGCGCGCCAGGGCCGAAGGCTATCGCTCCATGCTGGCAGTGCCACTTAAGACTCAGCACACGCCACCCTCCGCCCTGATTGTCTATCGCCCCGACCCGCATGAATACAGCCATTCTGAAATGCAGCTGCTGGTCAGTTTTGCCAACCATGCCACCATGGCGATCGAGAACGCGGCCCTGTTTGCGCGTTCTGATACACGGCTCAAAGAACAAACCCGGCGCATCGAAGCGTTAATCCAATCCATGCAGGATGGCCTGATCTTGGGCAATTTGCGCGGAAACGTCATGTATGCCAATCGCCGCATCAGCGAACTGGCCGGGTTGGCGCCCAATGAAGTCATCAGAATGCCGGTCAAGCGCGTCATCCGGTTGATTCTGTCCCATGCGCTGGACCCGGTCACAGCGAAAAAGGAAATGGATCGGGCGTTGGAAGAGCTTGAAACCGTCAGCGTGGAGTTTACCCTGCAAATCAACGGACGCACGCTGTTTGTGCGGGCGCAAACCTTCAATGTGACCGACCCGCAGGATATTTCGCTGGGAAAAGGGATCATCCTGAAGAACATTACCGCCGACCGGCAACTGGATCGCATGAAATCGAGCCTGATCTCCACTGTCAGCCATGAGCTGCGCACGCCGCTGGCCTCGATCAAAGGCTACGCCACCACGCTGCTGGCCGAAGATGTGGAATGGGATCGCGCCTCGCAGCGCGAATTCCTGGAGATCATCTCAAGCGAATCAGACCGTCTGAGCGACCTGGTCAATAACCTGCTCGATCTTTCGCGCATCGAAT
The DNA here is from genome assembly GCA_903838415.1 of uncultured Anaerolineae bacterium. GTDB lineage: Bacteria > Chloroflexota > Anaerolineae > Anaerolineales > Villigracilaceae > UBA5195. The sequence continues at coordinate 33,873 of CAILYI010000149.1, forward strand.
CGCAAAACCTGCGGATTGAGCAGGTTGAGTGCAGCCTCGAAGACCTGATTCAGAGCGCCGCCCAGCGCGCGCATTTAACATCCAGTAACCAACTGGTTGTATCCATTGCACCCAATTTGCCCGGCTTGTTTGCCGACCCGCCACGGCTGGAAACCATTTTGCGGAATCTACTCGAAAACGCGGTCAAATACGCCGGGGAACAGGCCGAAATCAGGCTGAAAGTCTTTCAGCGCGGGCAAGATTTCATTTTTCAAATGGAAGATAACGGTCCGGGCATTCCGGCCGACCAAAGCCAGCGCGTCTTCGAATCCTTCTACAGGCTGGATAACAGTCTATCGCGCGCGGCGGGCGGTGCCGGGTTGGGGCTGGCAATTTGCCAGGGCTTTGTCGCGGCGCATGGCGGTAAAATCTGGATCGAAACGCGCGAAAGCGGCGCCTGTATCGCCTTCTCTATTCCAATTTTGACAATGGCGGTTTGAGCATGAATACTACCCCTCTGGTGCTGATCGTTGACGACGAAAAACCGCTGCGTGATTTCGTGCGGCGCAACCTGGAAGTGCGCGGATTCAACACCCTGACCGCTTCCAATGGTCTTGAAGCGCTGACCATCTTTGAAAGCCAGGATATTGACCTGGTGATCCTGGATATCATGATGCCACAACTTGACGGTTTTGATACCACCCGCCGCATCCGACAGATTTCCAGCGTCCCGATCATCATTCTGACCGCACTGGGCGAGCAGGATGACAAAATCAAGGCCTTCGATCTGGGCGTGGATGACTATCTGACCAAGCCATTCGGAACCGGCGAATTGCTGGGGCGCGTCAAAGCGGTGCTGCGGCGGGCCCAATGGGCGGAAGTGCAGCCAGACCAGGAAACCATTGTGCGCGGAGAAATCTCCGCTGACCTGGTCCGGCACCAGATCACAGCCCGCGGCAGGCTGATCGATGTGACCCCGACCGAATTTAATTTATTGGTCTATCTGATGAAAAATACCGGCAAGGTGCTCTCGCACCGCATCATTTTGCAGCATGTGTGGGGAACCGAATACGGCGAAGAATCGGAATATCTGCGCGTCTACATGGGCAAACTGCGCCAAAAAGTGGAAGAAGACGCCAATCACCCCCGTTATATCCAGACCGCGCGTGGAGTGGGTTATCATTTTGAAAGTTAGCCAAGACGCTTACGCAGAAAAATTCCTTTATACGATTTTTACAAATCACGGGATAAATTTAGTCTTTTTTTGCATTCCTTTTGTAAAATAAAAATAGAGAAAACGTCCCGCTTTCTCTTGGTCAGTCTGGGAGATCTGTCCAATCGATTTTCATTTTTCGCACGAGGAGAAGATTATGAAACGAGCTGTCTATGCCTTTTTATCCTTGCTGGTTCTTGCCAGCCTGGTGCTGACGGCGTGCGGTGCCCCCGCTGCCACAGAAGCCCCCGCCGCCCCTGCTGCAACTGAAGCCCCAGCCGCGGCAGCTCCCGCAGCCACCGAGGCTCCGGCCGTGGTGGAAAAAACCGCCATCATCGGCTTCACCGCTTCGCTCACCGGCAAGCTGAATGTTGAGTCCACCCGTCAGAACAATGGCTTCAAGTTGTGGATGGATCAGGTCAACGCCGCGGGCGGCATCAAGCTGGCCGATGGCAGCGTGGTCAAATTCGATTCCAAGTTCTACGATGACGAATCCAAGACCGACCGGGTGCAGGAACTGTACACCAAGCTGGTCACCGAAGATAAAGCCGATTTCCTGCTCAGCCCTTACTCTTCCGGTCTGGCAGATGCTTCTGCAGTGATCGCTGAACAGTACGGCAAAGTGATGGTCACCACCGGCGCCGCTTCGGACGGTACCTATAAAAAGGGTTACACCCTGGTCTACCAGGCTTACACCCCGGCCAGCCGCTACCTGACCGGCGCCCTGGATGCGCTGGCGAATGCCGATGCGAATGCCAAGAAACTGGCCATCATCCATGAAAATGACAAATTCTCCAGCGATGTGGCCGACAAACTCAAGACGTATGCCGAAAGTAAGGGTTATACGGTCGCCATCTATGAAGGCTACGACACTGGCACGACTGACTTTGCCCCGATCATCAACAAAATCCCCGCGGATGTGGATGCCGTCATGGGTGGCGGTCACTTCGCCGATGGGCAGCAGTTTGCCAAAGCCATGTCTGAAAAAGGCATCAAAGCCAAATTCATCGCCCTGCTGGTAGCTCCCCCTGAACCCAAGTTTGCTGAAATCGGCGATGCTGCCGTTGGCATCGTTGGCCCCAGCCAATGGGAACCGCAGGCCGCTTTCAAACCTGATTACGGCCCCAGCGGTGCAGACTTTATCGCCGCTTACAAAGCCGCTTACAACGAAGATCCTTCCTACCATGCCGCTGGTGGTTATGTGGCCGCCCTGATCCTGCAAAAAGCCATCGAAACCGCTGGTTCGCTTGATACGGACGCCGTCAAGACCGCCCTGGATGCGACCAACATGACCACCTTCTTCGGCCCCATCAAGTTCGATACCAGCGCTGAAGCCCATGGCCTGCAGACCGGTCACGAGATGATCTTCATCCAATGGCAAAAAGACGCTTCCGGCGCCCTGGCCAAGCAAGTCATCTGGCCGCTGACTGGCAAGACTGCCGACCTGACATATCCCGCCCGGTAATTATTCAAGGATTGTTTCTGCAGGCGCGCAATCTGCGCGCCTGCAGAAGTGTTTATGGATCCCCTTTGCCAGGACTTTCACGAAAAACAACGGTCCCGGTCTCTGCACGGGAAAGGAGCGTTCAATGGATTTAGGCAGCCTGAGTACATCGCTGATTGACGGCCTGCTGATTGGCGTGGTTTACGGCATTACCGCCATGGGTTTGAACCTGATCTGGGGCGTCATGCGCGTGATCAACCTGGCCCACGGCGCCATCATTGCGCTGGGAATGTTCGGTGTCTACCTGATTTTCAGTGTTTGGGGTGTCAACCCATACATCGCGTTGGTTTTGGTGGCGATCCTGGGATTACTGCTCGGGATCGTGATTTATTACCTGACCATCGGAAACATGGTCTCTGCGCCGCATCTCTCAACCCTGCTGGCTACTTTTTCCATTAACATGGTCATCATCGGGCTGGGAACTGCCGCTTTCAGCACCTCGCCGCGTGATTCGGGCTATTCGCTGGGCTCTGTGCAAGTTGGATTTTTGCATCTGCAAAACACACGCCTGGTCGCCGCGCTGATAACGCTGGCGGTGACGGGAGCGCTATACTTTTTCCTGTACCGCACCCGCCCCGGAAAATACATCCGCGCCGTTTCGAACAATCGCGCCGCCGCAGAATTGATGGGGATCCCGGCATCGCGCATCCTGGCGTTGAGTTTTGGGATCGGCACCATGCTGGCCGCCATCGCTGGCGGGCTGATCGCCACCTTCTTCTCTTTCACGATTCTCTCTGGTGATGTGTACCAACAGAAAAGCTTTGTCATCGGCGTTTTGGGCGGGCTTGGAAATCCGCTCGGGGCCTTGCTGGGCGGATTGATTTTGGGCGCGCTCGAAGGACTCTTGCCGCTGGCCATGCCCAACACCTGGGTCCCGGTGATTGAATTCATGCTGTTTGTGATCATCCTGCTCGTCAAGCCCAGCGGGCTGCTAGGAGGCAAGAAATGATCCAATGGAAGAATTGGGGATTATGGCTGGCGCTCGCCACCGTGATTGGATTCGGTTTTTGGCCGATCATCACCCGGGATGCCGCCGGGCGTGAAACCGGCTTCACCATCCTGCTGGCCATCACGATGGCCAGCAGCCTGAACATCGTCATGGGCTACACCGGCTACGTCAGCTTTGGGCACGTGGTTTTCTATGGACTGGGCGGCTATGTGGGCATGTATGCGCTCTCTGCGTTGGGTTGGCCGCTGCCGGTTGCGGTACTGGCCGGAGGTGCCGGTTCGGCGCTGCTGGCCTTCCTGCTCGGAAAAGCCATCCTGCGCCTGCGCGGCTCGTATTTTGCCCTGGCCACCATCGGCGTCAACGAAGCCGCCCGCACCTTCGTGGCTAACTTCACTCCATTTGGGGCTTCCACCGGTATCGAGCTGCAATTCTCGATCTACAAAACCTATGGCGGCGCCATGCAGGCTCTCTGGTTGACTTACTATGCGGTGGTGGGCATCGCCATTTTCGCGGTGTTGTTCAGCTTCATGATCAAAAACAGCAAATTTGGCCTGAGCCTGATGTCAATCCGCGAAGATGAAGACGCCGCCGAAGTGATGGGGATCGTGACACCCAACGCCAAAACAATGGCCTTCATCCTTTCCGCCGTTTTGCCGGGCATGCTCGGCACCCTGTTCTTTTTCAAGAACGGAAGTGTGGAACCGGGCGATGCCTTCCGCCTGGGCTTTTCAATCGAATCTCTGGTCATGATCATGCTGGGTGGACAGGGAACCGTGCTTGGCCCGGTACTGGGAGCGCTCGGTTACCAACGCCTGCGCAGCATCCTGTTGACCAGTGACGTGACCCTGGGCAGCTTTGCCCTCAAGGATTTTCAACTGGTTATTTCTGGCCTGCTGATGCTGCTGATCATTTTATTCATCCCCGGTGGATTGGTCGGGTGGCTGCGACAGCGCTTTCCGCGTCTGAGGAGGGTACTGGCATGACGCTCATCTTACAGGTGGAAAACGTCACCAAACGCTTTGGCGGCTTGCAAGCGCTGACAAAAGTAACCCTTGATTTGGTCGAAGGCCAGATTTTGGGGCTGATCGGCCCCAACGGCGCGGGCAAAACCACGCTTTTTAACACCATCAACGGAGTTTATACCCCGGATGAAGGGAGTATCCGTTTTCTGGGCAAGGATGTCACCGGCGCCAAACCTTACGAGATGGCGCGCATGGGCATGGCGCGCACACATCAGATTGTGCGTCCACTCAATGAGCTGACCGTGCGCGAAAATGTCATGGCAGGCGCCTGTTTCGGGCACGAAAACCACAGCCTCGGGCCCGCTTTCAAAATTGCCAACGAGGTCCTGGAATTCGCCGGGCTGGCGCCACGCGCAGACCAATTGGCAGGCAGCCTGAACGTGGCGCAGAAAAAACGCCTCGAAATGGCGCGCGCTTTGGCAGCGCACCCCAAATTACTGCTGCTGGATGAAGTTCTGGCCGGGTTGACACCTTCCGAAATCGACGGCATGGTCACTACCATCCTCAAAATTCGTGAACAGGGCGTCACCATCATCATGATCGAGCACGTCATGAAAGCCATTATGAACGTCTCTGATCACATATTTGTGATGGAATACGGGCAGCAAATCGCAGAAGGCAAACCCGAAGATGTGGTGCGCAATCCGCGCGTGGTGGAAGCCTACCTGGGTGATCCACAAATGGCCAAACGGCTGATGGAGGCTGGCTGATATGTCCCTTCTCGAAGTTCGCAACATCGAATCCGGTTACGGCGAAGTGCAGATTCTGTGGGGCGCAAGCCTGAGTCCGCAGGATGGCAAGTTGACCAGCCTGGTGGGCGCTAACGGCGTGGGGAAAACCACCACGCTGCGCACCATCATGGGGCTGAATCGCGCCTGGAAGGGCTCAATCACTTTTGATGAAAAAGATATCACGCACACCCCGGCCTATACCAAGGCCGAACTTGGCATCGTGCTCGTTCCCGAAGGCCGCCAGCTTTTCACCGACATGACCATTTACGAGAACCTGGAGATGGGCGCCACCAACAAACGCGCAAATGCCAAGTTCAAAGACAACCTTGAACGCGTCTACAACATGTTTCCGCGGCTGAAAGAACGCGCTACGCAAAAAGCCGGGACGCTTTCGGGCGGCGAGCAGCAAATGGTGGCGGTTGGGCGTGGACTGATGGCAGATCCGCTCATCCTGATGATCGACGAGCTTTCGCTCGGCCTGGCGCCAGTCCTGACCTTGCAGTTGTTCGAAAGCCTGCGCGACTTGCGCAAACAGGGACTGACCATCTTACTGGTCGAGCAAAACGTTCAAATGGCGCTGGCTGTCAGCGACTATGCTTACGTTTTTTCAGAAGGCAAAACCGAGATGGAAGGCCCCGCGCGCGAATTGATGAACGATGAGCACATCCGCGCTTCGTACCTGGGGCTGTGAGCTTCAGGCCGTTGCGTAAGACTTGACATGAAACCCGGCTTTCTGTGGGGTGCTACACAGAAAGCCGGGTTGATTTTATTTCCGCTGATTACATCATTGAATGCTTTTTATCATGTCCCCGGTCATAAATTGTGGCTTTTCACTCATCCCCAACGCGCAAGCTGAATGGATATGTCTATCATTCGAATTGGCTGCATAACTTGTTGGTTGCAATGGCAAACTACAAAAAAGCAGAACCAGAAATTCCTTACTTCGTTTCTATTTTTAGCAAGCGCGCCGCATTGTGGTAATAAATCTTTGCCAGGATTTCATCTGGCAGATAGATGCCGTTGATGTACCAGCGTCCTTGCAGTGGAATTTCGCCGCTGTTGTAGTTGAAATATTCATCATCCGTTTCGAGAAAACGATAATTGATCTGGTAACTCTGGAGGTCTGGGCCTGCATCCAGCCCGAAGAGAATCCGGTCTTGATAACGGAGAAAAAATCGCCGCGCAGAATAGGGCTGACGTCCCAATTCGCTCAGGCGCGCTGAAAAGTCGACGAAATAATTTGGGCAGTCATCCAGCATCTGGCCCACCCAGCCCAGATTTTCGGCATAACAACCAACATGCGCCCCAATAAAGGTCGTTTTGACGTGCCGTTTTACCAGGTTATAAAAACCTGTCATGATGCTCATAAAAGATGGAAAGGGTGGACTGGTAAAGGCCCAATCCGGGTGCTGCCCGATTTCCTCCCAGCGTTCGTTGGCTTCGTCAATTGGATCAAAGAATGCCACCGGGTCTGCGACGTGCACCAGCACTGGCAGGCCAAGCTCTCCGGCTGTCTGCCAGATTGGGTCGAGGCGCGTGTCATCCACGCTGACGAGTGCGCCTAAATGATCGCGTACATGCAAACCAAATGGTTTCCAGATCTTGAGACCTTGCGCACCGCGTTCTTTCTGGATTTTTAGCCGGTTTGCTGCCCATGCGGGGAAGGCGTTGCCGAGCTCGGCCCACTTGCCCCAATCCACACCGCCAAAGATTTGGAAACGCTCCGGCGCGGGCTGCTTGAAAAGGTCGAGATGCTCATTCAGGATCTCTTCGCCCCAACCTCCATCCAGGTCGACATAAGCGACTACCCCGGCCTGGTCAAGCTGGTCGAGCAGGCCGGGCAGGGGCTTTTTATCCCAGCCGCCTCCGAAAAGCTCGCCGAGGTGGTTGTGGGCATCGATGACCTGGAATTTCGCCCGGGTTACCTGGGTTTGCTTGACAACGAGTTTGGGTTTGGGTCGATAGTTTTTCAAGAGCATGGCTGAACGAAGCCTCCGATTGCAGGTAATTATACAAGACATACGCACAGACTTTGGGGAAATGCCTGACTTCATTCAGGTCTCAACTCCCCAAATTTTTCTTGAAATCTGAAGTAAGTTGGCGCATATATGTTGGTAAACTGGGCGTAGAATAAGGTCAAAGATGCAAGCCAGGGTCAACCCATCTACAAGTATCAACGAACAACGATGTTATTCAACCATTTGATGAGGAGAATTCGATATGACCAAAATAGCATTTATCGGTGCAGGCAGCCTGGGTTTTACGTCTACGCTGGTGCGTGACATTCTTACTTTCCCGCTGCTGCGCGATGCCCACATTTCCTTGATGGATATCAACTCTGAGCGGCTTGACTTTGCCAAAACAGCGGTGGAAAAAATCATCACCGAAGGGCAGTATCCTGCCACAGTATCCGCAAGCCTGGATCGGGTGGAAGCCCTGGCAAACGCAGACGTGGTACTGACGACGATCCTTTCCGGCTCCACCGAAGTCTGGCGGCATGATATCGAAATCCCCAAAAAATACGGCGTCGACATCAATGTCGGTGATACGCGCGGGCCAAGCGGCATTTTTCGCTTCCTGCGCACCATCAACCCCATGCTTGATATTGTCCGCGATATGGAACGGTATTGCCCCAAGGCCATCTTGCTTAACTACACAAATCCAATGGCCATGCTATGCGGCGCACTGCAGCGACAATCCTTTATCACCGTGACGGGCCTGTGCCACTCGGTGCAGGGAACATCCATGATGCTGGCGGAATGGATCGGCGCACCGTATGAAGAAATCACTTACACCTGTGCGGGCATCAATCATATGGCCTGGTACCTGGACTACAAGTGGAATGGCAACGATGCATACCCGCTCATCCACAAAGCCATCACTGAACGCCCGGAAATCTATAATACGGAAATTGTGCGCAATGAAATGTACCTGGCTTTGGGCAAATACGTAACTGAATCGAGCGGGCACAACTCTGAATACAATTCATGGTTTCGTAAACGAGCCGATTTAATTGAAAAATACTGTGAGCCCGGGACGGGTTGGAATCCGGGTGAATATGCTTATATTTTGAAGGAATACCAGCAAACCGAGAAAACCTGGAAGGAAGGTGTGCGTGTGAAACTGGCTGAACCGCTCACTCCCACCGATCTGGAACGTGGACAGGAATATGCCGCCTTCATCATCAATGCCCTGCAGGGTGGCGAGATGTTCAAATTCAACGGCAATGTACCCAACACCAACTTGATACCCAATCTGCCGCAGGGTGCCTGCGTGGAAGTGCCGGTCCTGGTTGATAAATCCGGTTTTCATCCAATTCATGTTGGCGCCTTACCTGCAGAATGTGCCCTGTTGACCGGGCTATCCAGCGGGATCGAAGAGCTTGCCATCCAGGCTTCGCTGACGGGTGACCCAACGCTGGTCTATCGCGCCATCGCTCACGACCCGTTGACTGCCGCCGTGCTGTCGTTGGCCGAAATCCGTGCCATGACCAATGAGTTGTTCGACCAGCACAAGGATTATCTGCCTCAATTCAAAACGCACCGGGTTTAACAAAAGGTCTTGAGCGATCCAGCTCAACTGATCCTTGTTCAGCAACCTCGATAAAACAGCATTTGCGCAGCTATTACGTGACCAATACACTTTTCAGCAGACTCTTGGATTTGATAGGTGCGCAAACTTCTGGTGGTACAATCCCCACCGAAAACTTATTTCATCATTGAGGTAACCCCTTGGCCAAGATGCCAGGGTGAACAGGTGGAAGCTGGTGCAAATCCAGCGCTGTGCCGCAACTGTAAGTGGCCGAGAGCCATAAGCCAGGATACCTGCTTGATGTTTTTTGAGATAACCTTCTCGCAGCAAGGAGGCGCCCCATGGTTCATATCCTTGACCTCGCCCCTGCCCACCGAATAGGTTGGGCAGGTTTCTTTTCCCATTGGGAATATCTGTCTTTCGGCCCAAAATAACCTCTCTCACGACAAGAAATATAGAAATCATGCCCATTCTGCTTGCCATCTTCAGCGATATTATCTTCGGTGACCCGCCCAACCGTTTCCATCCCACCGCCTGGATGGGCAGCTTGATTGCGTTTCTCAGCCGACGCCATCCACACAACCGGCCAAGCTCCGAGCTGCTCTATGGTGGGTTGTTGATGTTCATCGGCCTGACGCTGGTGGGCGGGATGGGCGCTTTGCTCGCGAGGCTGTTTGCCTTTCTGCCGCTGCCGCTTAATTGGTTGGCAACCGCATTGGTGCTAAAAACCACCTTCTCCCTGCGCGGACTTGACCGCGCTGCACGGGAAGTTCTTTCGGCACTCGAAGCCGGGAATTTGCCCGAAGCCCGTCGCCTGCTTTCCTGGCACCTCGTCAGCCGCGAGACCTCCCAATTGACGGAATCACAGGTGGCAGCGGCGGCGATCGAATCAGTTGCCGAAAATGTCTCCGACAGCCTGATAGCGCCACTCTTTTTCTTTGCTTTGGGCGGTCTGCCATTGGCGTTGGCCTATCGGTTCGCCAATACTGCCGATGCCATGCTTGGCTATCACGACCCGGAACATGAATGGTTTGGCAAAATCCCCGCCCGGCTCGATGACCTGCTCAACCTTATCCCGGCGCGCCTGACTGGCTTGTTACTGGTTTGCGCCGCCTTTCTGAGCGGCAATTCCGGCAAGGGGGCCTGGAAAATCACCTGGCGTGATGCCCGGCTGACAGCCAGTCCTAATGCCGGGGTGCCGATGAGCGCGATGGCTGGGGCCTTATCCATCGAGTTGGAGAAAATTGGCCACTATCGTCTCGGCGCAGGGCTGAACGCGCCCCAAGTCATCGACTTGCGCCGTGCGCGGCGTGTCTATGCTGTGACGGCAGCGCTGGCTGCGCTGCTCTTTGCCGGGTTCTCCTTTTTCATCAGGTAATCGGATGGATTTCTTGCGCTTCGAACAGACTCACACTCCCCCCGCTACCCACGGCGCGCTGGATTTCGCCGAATTGGAACGTCTTGGCCTGTCCGCCGAAAGCGTGCTCGATTTTAGCGTCAACAGCAACCCTTTCGGACCGTCGCCCGCTGTCCGGGCTGCCGTGGCTGCCACCCCGCTCGACCGTTATCCTGACCGGGAGAGCCTGTCCCTGCGCCGCGCCCTGGCTGAGCGCCTGAAAATCCTTCCACAGCAAATCGTCATTGGCAACGGCACGGCTGAACTGATCTGGTTGACGGCTTTTGCCTCCCTGAAAGCCGGGGATGAGGTCCTGATTCTTGGCCCAACCTTTGGCGAATATCAGCGCGCCGTCGATTTGATGGCGGCCACGTCCCAGCATTGGAATGCGCTGCCAGCCGCCGGTTTCGCGTTCGATGTGCCGGAAATTACCCGGATTCTGGATTCCGTCCAATTCCGGGCGGTTTTTCTGTGCAACCCGAACAACCCTACCGGGCAGGTTTTGCCCAACGCCGCCATCTACGCCTGGGCGGAAGCCCATCCCCAAACCCTGTTTATCGTGGATGAGGCCTACCTGGCCTTTGTCCCCGGCATGGAATCGGTCCTTTCCACCGGGCGCGCCAACCTGCTGGTGCTGCGCTCGATGACCAAAGATTACGCTTTGGCCGGGCTGCGCCTTGGCTATGCCGCCGGGGATGAACGGCTCATCCAGGCGCTGACCAGCGTCCGCCCGGCCTGGAATGTCAACGCGCTGGCGCAGGCGGCTGGCATGGCCACCCTGACTGACGAGGCGCATCAACAGGCTACCCTGGCACAACTCCAACAGGAAAAACACTTTCTGCTGAACGGGCTGAGAGACCTGGGCTTTACTCCGGTGACATCGCAAGCGCAGTTTTTTCTCGTCCCGGTTCCTGCGGGAAATGCGACCGTTTTTCGGCAAAGCCTGTTGCCGCAGGGCATTCTGGTGCGCGACTGCGCCTCGTTTGGCCTGCCCAACCACATCCGCATATCCCCGCGCACGCGGGATGAGAACCTGCGGCTGCTGGAAGCGTTGAAACACGTTCGCCCGGTTTGAAATCTATTTTTTGGGAGTTATTCTGATGACCGCAAAAGTCCTGATGGTTCAGGGCAGCAGTTCCTCTGCGGGCAAAAGCCTGCTGGTGACCGCGCTCTGTCGAATTTACGCCCAGCGTGGTGTGCGCGTGGCCCCCTTCAAGGCGCAAAACATGTCGAACAACGCCGCCGTTTGTTCAAGTGGCGGTGAAATTGGCCGCGCCCAGGCGCTGCAAGCTGCCGCCTGCGGAATTGCGCCAACAGTCGATATGAACCCGGTCTTGATTAAGCCCGAAGCCGATTCCCGCTCTCAAATCATCCTGATGGGCCATCCCTGGCAAACCCTGCAAGCTAAAACCTACTACGAGAAAAAAGCCATCCTGTGGGAGCATGTCACCGCGGCCCTCGACCGACTGCGCGCCAACTATGACCTGGTCATCATCGAAGGCGCGGGCAGCGCCGCCGAAATCAACCTGCGCGCCAATGACATCGTCAATATGGCGGTGGCGCTTTACGCTCAGTCCCCGGTGCTGCTGATCGGGGATATTGACCGGGGCGGCATCTTTGCCCAACTGCTTGGTACGCTCTGGCTGCTCGAACCCGAGGAACGCGCGCTGGTGCGCGGGTTGGTGGTCAATAAATTTCGCGGCGATCTGTCACTTTTTGCGGATGGGGTTCAAGCGTTGGAACAAAAAGGGGATATACCTGTGTTGGGGGTGGTGCCGTACCTGAGAAATCTCAACCTGCCGGATGAGGATGCCGTTTCGGTGGAGACTTCACTTTCCACCCCGCGGCCTGCCGCCGTAACCGAAATTGACCTGGCCGTTTTGGCCTTGCCGCGCATCGCCAACTTCGACGATTTCGACCCGCTCAAGGCGGAACCAGGCGTCAATGTGCGTTACGTGGCATCTGTCAAAGAACTCGGTTCTCCGAGCGCCATTCTCATTCCCGGAACCAAAAGCACCCTGGCCGATTTGGAATGGTTGGAAAAAACCGGCCTGGCGCAAGCCGTGACGGAGTTTGCCCGCTCAGGCGGCACGCTGGTCGGCATTTGCGGCGGGTACCAGATGCTTGGCGCACAGATTGATGATCCGCAGCACGTCGAATCGCCGCTGGATAGTCTCTCTGGCCTAAACCTGCTGCCAGTTACCACCCAATTTTTGCAGGAAAAAGCGACTTATCAGGCCCAGGCGCGCATCCACTCTCAACAGGGTTGGATGGCGCAGCTAAACGGGACACTTGTCAGTGGATACGAAATCCACATGGGCGCGACGCCGAGTCAAGCTACCTGGTTGGAGATTACCCAACGTAACGGCGAACCGGCCAAAGTCCTGGATGGCAGTATCTCTCCCGGCGGAAAAATCTGGGGCTGTTATCTGCACGGCATTTTTTCCAACGATGTTTTTCGTCAGGCCTGGCTGGAAAGCCTCGGCTGGCAAAAGGGGGAACGGATCTCCCAGGCAGAATCCTTCAACCAATCTCTGGATGCGCTGGCTGATGCCGTAGAAGGCGCGCTAAACATGGAGTTGCTGGAAAAAATCATATGGCCAAGCTGACCAATCCTTCAGGACCATCGATCCGAATCGCGCTGCTGCATTTTGCTCCCCGCTACGATAGCGTTTCAGACAACGTAGCCATGTTGAAAAGGCTGTTTCTCAAAGCCGTTGAATTACAGCCAGACCTGATCCTGACGCCTGAATTGGCGGTCAGCGGTTATGAGTTTTGTGAAGTTTTGGGCAAAGAGTGGATTAAGGCCGACGGCCCCATCATCCTTGAGAAATTTTCCCGTTTGGCTCGGGACCATCAGGTTGCGTTGGTTTTGGGCATTCCAAGCTATGAAGCAGAGAGCGATAAATATTACAACGCCGCCATCTTTATCAATGAACAGGGACAGGTCCTTGGTGCGCATCACAAGATACTCGTCCTGCCGGGGGCCGAGGCCTGGTCCAGCCCTGGCGCGGAGATCAAACCGGTCGCGTGGCGGAATCACAAAATCGGTTTGCTGATTTGCGCGGATGCTTATCGAGAGAATATCGCCGCAGAATTGGCGCAACAGGGCGCACAGGTGTTGATCAGCCCGGCCGCCTGGGCGCCGGGTGAGCATGGTCCCAATGGAGAATGGGAGCAGCGCTCAAAGGACACGGGCTTGCCTTTGCTGGTCTGCAATCGGACGGGGCAGGGGGCTTTGGTCAATTTCGAGGGCAGTTCCAGCGTTGTCGTTGTGGCTGGGCGCAGGGTGTTTGAATATTCTGACCAAAAGCCCGCCATCCTGACGGTTGAGGTCAATGCCGAGAACTGGCAGCCGCGCAGCGATCAGTTTGAAGTGATTGAGCTTGATGGGTATCCTGAACCCGGATAAGCTGGAATTGTTCGATCAGCAAAAGTCTGAGTATGGTAAGGGGCGACCCAGCGGGTCGCCCCTACTGTTAGTCTCTTCCCAAGAGGCAATGAGTCTCTTCCCAAGAGGCTGGTAACTTCTTACCGAGAACTTTGTAACTTCTGCTTACCGAGAATCTGAACGGGTCGCCCCCTACTGCTCTTCCAATTCTTCCAATCGTTCCGCGGCCCGGGCAAAGCCTTTTTGCCGGGCCAGGGCCAGTACCTCGCTCACGGGCAGGGATGGCAGGCTCAGGCGCTGGGCCAGGCTGGCAAACTTCCGCGTAATTTCGGGCGGGGCGGGCTGGGTGTTGGCGCCCTGCAGCCAGTCCAGCAGCTGTTCGGCGGCGGCCTGTTTGCGCACCCCGGCATCATCACACATGACCCAGATGCACCAGTCGTAGATGATGGTGTAGCGGCCAACACTTCTCAGGCTCAGGCGGCCGCTCTCTTCCTCGTCCGACTGGCCGGGTCCGGGTAGAAAAACCTGTCCATCCACCATCACCTGCGCGCCCCAGGGGCCGTTTTCATTCAAATACCAGGCATCCTTCTTCAATCCACTTTGCTCAAAATAGCGGCGCACCGCTTCGGGCAGGCTGTCCGTTTTGGCTTTCAAGGCCCGGTAGACCAGCGGGTCGCGGTTGACGGCCTGCTCCAGGATGACATCGTGCAGCCCGCGCACCTGGCTGAAGACCATCAAGCGCGGCGGGCTGGCGGGCTTGTTTTCGCGCACTTCGATGAAATACGCGGGCATGTAGACCGGTTCGGGATTGAGCAGCTGCGCGGCGCTGATTTCATCCGGCAGATTGAGGGGATTCTGCTGCGGGTTGAGCCGCATTTGCTTGAGCGCGTCTTCCGTCCAGGTCTGGTCAAAATGGAAAAAAGCCTGAAAGGGCGTTTTCTCAGCAGGGGGCAGCGCTTCGAGGATCGGGATTTTGAAATGCTCCTGGGTCAGGGGCAGGTTGCCGAGCGCCTCGAAATATAACTCGCTGCTGGTCTTTTGATCTTCGTAACGGACGCGATCGCGGACGGAGGCGGCCCCCAGCTCGGTCAGGGCGAGATGCGTGTCATCCCCAACCAGGTGCCCAATCTCGCGCGCGAAATTGACCAGGCGCTGCACGAAGGCCGTTTCCAGGCCAAAAAAGGAGGCCAGTTCTGCCACGGAACTGAAACTGGCCTGCTGCAGGCCGCGCTCCAGGTACCATTCCAGCTCGTCGAAATCCGTTTCAACGCGCTGCCGCCCCTCCACGCGCACGCGCCAGAGCGGGTAAAAGACCCGGAACAAGCGCAGCGGAATCAGACCCAATTCCTGCACCTGGTCGAGGGCTTTGTAGTGACTGTAGAGCAGGTACTTAGAATTCGAGCTGGCCGGGTAATTCGCTGGCATAAAGGTAGCCTTTGGGGGTCTGTTTGACGGTTTCGAGCAGGGTTTTCACCAGGCGCGCAAAATCCTGATCCGGCGAACCGGTCAGGGTGACGGAATCGCCCACCAGCACCAGTTGGCGGCGCGCGCGCGTCAGGCTGACGTTCAGGCGACGCAGTTCAGTCAGAAAGCCGATGCGGCCCGCGGTGTTGCTGCGGGTAAAACCAAAGATGATCACATCCTGCTCGCGGCCCTGGAAGGAATCGACCGTCGCCACTCGGCTGGTCAGTTCATCTTCACTCAATCCGCACTGGCGGCGGCGCAGTTCGCTGCGGATGACTTCGGCCTGCTTCTTGTAGGGCACGATCACCCCGGCCTGTACGTCTTTGGACTGGTAGGCCAGCAGCAGGTCGCTGATCAGGCTGGCTTCCTGCGGATTGAAATAGCCCTGGCTATCTTCGGAGCGCTGCTCGAAATGACGGAATTCCCGCATGGTATCGATAAAAACCAGCGGGCTGCCGGGGAAGAAGACCTCGGCTGAGGGGCTTTCGCTGCCGGTATGGTAATGGCCGCCATAAAACTGCCCTGAGATAAAGTCGGCGATCTGGCGCGGCATGCGGTATTGGGTATCGAGCATGACCCGGTTATTGACCGGGGTCGAGGGGCGTTCAATCAGGCGTTCGAACAGGCTTTTCTCCAACCATTCGCCCAATTCCTGGTTTTCCGGTTCGTTCTCGCGGATCTTCTGCGTGATTTCCGGCTCTACCACTGGCGGGAGCTGCAGGTGATCGCCCACCAGGACGGCGCGCCGCGCGCGCACCAGTGGCACCAGCAAATCCATGACTTGAATCTGCCCGGCCTCATCGGCGATCACCAGGTCAAATTCGAGATCATCGAAGCGCAGATCGGTGGCAATGCCGATGCAGGTGGCGCCAACCACCTCCGCCCCGCGAATCAGCGCCGGGAAAAGAGCCTGCGGATGGCCCTGGAGCAGGTCGCGCCACTCCTGCAGCAAGCCCATGCGGCGCATCATCAACTCGTACCAGGCGCCCCAGCCTGGCAGCGCGGCTTCAAGCGCGGCGGGCGTCCCGGCTTCCGATAGGATGGCGGGCATCCCGGGCAGGGAACCGCTCAAGGTGGGCAGGGTCGCCAGCAGACGGGCGAAATCCTGCAGCGCCGGGGTCACTGCTTCGCGCACGGCGGCCAGGTTTTCTTCAGCCTGCAGCACTGCGCGTTTGAGCTGGATGGCATTCTCGCCAGTCGTCACAAAATAGCGGTAAGCCTCCCAGGTATGCCCCAGGCTCTTGCGAGCCCGGCGCACTTCCTGCTGGGCGGCGCGGTACTGCCGCGCGGATTGCTGCCAGTCAGACGCCCAGCGATCTGCCAGCAGGGTCACAAACGTGCCGAGCAGCGGCAGTTGGCTGAACTTCTGCAGCCCATCCAGGCGGCGGCAGCCAAGCTCGGCCTGGCGCGCCGCCTGATTCAGACGGTCGTTCACCAGCAGGAAATGCTTCTTTTGATGGTCAAGCACCCGTTCAAGGCGCAGATGGGAGGCGCGCTGCCAGTTGGCCAGGTCCTGCAGCTCGCGCTCCAGGCCGGTTTGGGCCTGCCGCCAATCCGCCGCCAGTTGGGACAGGGCTTCCAGCCGCTGCCGGATCTGCGGCCAGAGTCCCTGCACATCTTCCAGGCCTTCCTGCACGGGTTGAATGCCGCCCAGAATCTTTTGCTGCATGGCATACGCCAGGTTGTCGATCAACAGCGGGCGCACCTCGGCGCTGACCACTTCTTCCCGGCCAATGCGCAGCGCCTGGACGTTCTGCAACCCTTCCAGGACGTTATCGACTGCCTTGTTATTCTTGGAGGTCAGCAATACTTTTTTGCCGAGCGCGGCCTGGCGCGCCACGATCTCGCGGATGGTATCCGTTTTGCCGGTGCCCGGAGGGCCAAGCGCCAGTAGCAAATCGGGGACCAGCAGGGCGCGTTCGATCAGCGTCTTTTGGGCGGGGTTGGGCCGCTCGCTGGCCGCGCTGACGGTGGGCGCGGAATAATCCGCAAAGCGATTCTCGACAATCAATGGGAGCAGGCGCGGATTGAGGGAGGCGCCATTGCGCAGGGCGTTGACCGCGGCGTGTTGAATGCTGTACTGCCTGGTGGAGACTTTCGGCGCCAGCCATTCCAGCCGCTGCAGCTGCCGCAATTCCAACGGCTGATAGAAGCGCAGCACCAGCGCACCGGCCGAGGCTTCCACCACCACGCCATCATAGCCGGGCCCGGACTCGCCAAGCCCGGCCTGCAAGGTTTCCCCCACCCGAAACCTGGTCGGCGCCGCCAACAGAAAACGATAAGCCATCCCGGCGGTGCGCGCCAGTGTTGGCATTTCAATCCCTTTAATCGGGATGCGCTCCTGCCGGGCGGCCTGCTCCAATTCCACCTGACAGGCCAGGTCGATCAGCGTATCGATATTCGCCAGGAAAGCCAATTCATCCGAGGAACGGCCGGGGTTGGAAATCGGCGTGCCCGGCTGCGGCTGGCGGGTTTCTTTCCAACAGGCCAGGATCGTCTCAAGACCCGTTTGGGCGGGAAAGACCGGGTCCGCGCCCTGGGCAGTCAAGTCCGATAAATCTTCGTAGAGCTGCCAGAGTTGTGGGATGACCTGCACCGCTCCGCGCGCGATCAGGTTATGCGTGCGCAGGGAAAGCGGCGCCAGGCGCAGCGCGAGATAGGCATCCTGCTGAGGCGTCAGCCCGCAGACCAGCTCGTAGCGCGGCGTGCAAAAAGAGACCAGCAGCCGCTCGGGCTGTTTGTCGTTGACCAGGGTCAGCACCCCGCTCGCGGAAAGCGCCGAAAAATCGGCTTCCACCTGCGCGGCGGTTTGGGGAAAGGGCAGGCCGGGGTAGTTTTTGGCCGTGCTGAGCAAACATTGGTTCGCGAGCACCAGGTGAATGGCATGCGGCAAGGCACAGCGCACAAAGTTCATGATGGCAGCCATCCCAACAGCAACGCGAACACCAGCAGGCAGGCGCCGATCAAGAAGATCAGCAGGCCAAGGCTCCATCCCAACTGCTGGCGGGCCGCCTGCACCTGCGCGGAGGTTGGCTGCCAGCCTGGGCGCTGCAAACGGGCCGGTTCTCCCGTCAAATCCGGCGGGGGCAGCACTCCATCGTTGTAAAGTTCGGCGAGATCAGGTTCCAAAAAGAATTTCCTATCGATAAATAACCGAAACTATTCCCCGGCAGGCTGCGCTGCGGCTGGGGAGTTGTCGGCGGGAGAATATCAAGAGACACTGTTTTCTGATTTTCATGGAAGGCCATAAGTTTACTTCCAGCACTGCGAAGTGTCCAGCCAAAGCGCCGCTTGAATTCCGGCCACCAGGCGCATCAACCCGACCCGCACGCAAAAGCGCGTGCGGGTCGGGTTGATGTATCCATTTGGGGCGATCGGGATGTCTTGAAACAAGAGCTGTCAATCGCTTTGGATTGACGGGAAACGTCAGCGTGTCACGAGGATGGAATCATCCCAAAAACCGGTCGACAATCTGTTGGCGGTATTCTGGAGAAAGCGAATGGAAGTAGGCGCTGTAGCCGGTCACCCGCACAACCAGGTCTGGAAAAGCGTTCGGGTCGGCGTGAGCATCCAGGATTTGCTGCCGGGAAACAATGTTCAAGTTTATCAATGTGCCGCCCAAAGCGTTGTGGCCGCGGATTAATGCCTCGACAGCCTGCACTCCGCCTTCCTCGACCAGTAAGTGGCTGTCCAAATCCAACTGTAGCGGGGCGGAATTACCCCAACCGGGCTGGACTGATGCGACCGCGTTCGATTTGGCTGTCGGGGCAGCCGTGCCGTCTCGGGCAAAGCCAGGGTCGGGATCGGCGCTGTGCGAAATCTCAGCCCCGGCATGCCGTCCATTGGGGGTTGCGCCAAGAGCGTGTCCCAGCCCATAGACATCGCCGTGTGAGAATAAGCCCGGGATGACATTGAAACCTGCCGGGGTGGGACTGCGCTTGACCAGTTCTATATAGGTGGATGAAATCCGCCGAGCCCACCAATCGGCGCGGGCGACGCCGGTGCCATAGCGGGGGATGTTTTTCAGCATCAGGCGAACTGCTTCGGCGCCAGAGAAATCATTCTTAAGCTGTTTCACCAAATCTTCCCAGGTCAGCCGCTGTTCTTTGACCACGCGCTGTTCGATCGCGGTAAACGAGTCTGCGACAGTTGCCAGGCCAAACCCATCCACCGCGATGTTGATGATATCCACGCCACCTTCCGCCACATCCAGGCCGCGCTCCAGTGGCCCATGACAGAACAGGTTCAGGACAATCTCCGGGCGATTTCTCGATTGATAGGCCATGTGCCAGTCAAATCCTTCTTTCATCAGCGCCACGGAATCTGAAAGGTGTTGCACGTATTGACTCCACAGCGCTTCGATGGTTGGGGGCGAGGCTGGGTCGCTGGTGACATCGTCAAGCGCCATCAGCAGCGGTTGGACCAGGCTTTGGCGGGTGACATCCTGCAGGGAATATTCAATCCCCGGCAGCGCAGTCCAGTTACAACCCACCTTGGCGCGCATGCGGGCCAAACCGATCGGGAAACCGTTGCGGGCAAAGCCGCGATCCAAACCGTTTGAGCAGGAAAAACAGACTCCGGTGCCATCTGCCAGAGTGTATTGCACAGCTTGACGCAACAAGTCTGGATTCAGCCCATCGTGAACCCGCACCGCCAAATTCATGGGGATTTTCAGCTGGTGGGTCGCTTCGAGAATCAGGAACGAGATCGGGCTGGTGAGATCGTGACCATCCGGGGCAGGTCCGCCAATTTGGGAATAGTGTGTATCGTTAATAAACAGGCTGGCGAGATGCCAGATCGCTTCCTCGTCATCCAGAATACCGGACTGAAGATCCCTTTTATAATAGGGACGCAGCAATTCGTCCAGTTGACCCAACGCTCCACCCAGGCCCCACATGCGATCTACCACTTGAAACCAGCCCAGGAACTGGCAGGCTTCCCGGAAGGTGCGCGGTGGATGATCGACTAACCACTCGTTGCATTCCGCCATTTGACGCAGGTTTTCCTTCAAACCGGGGTCGAGCTCGCGGCTTGCAAGCTGGTCAGCCAGCAGGGTGTGCTTCCGAATCCAGGTTTGCATGCCGAGAAGCAAGGCTTCTTCGCCTGCATAGAAATCCGAATCAACCTGATGGCTGAAGTCGCGGTAATAGCGGAGTTTCTCCAGCAGTCCGCCAAAACCCAATTCCAGGCCGATCCGCATATCGGGGCCGAGGTGGTTGGGGGCGCCGATTCCCGAACTGACAATATGGTATTTCTGATGAAGCGCGTACAAATGCTGTGGTCGATCTTCCGGGCGCCAGCCGCCCATTTCTGGGATCAGGCTCACCCAGGCGCCCGCCAGGGAACTGAAAGGATTGATGTAGACCGGGTGAACTTCCAGCCAGCGGCGGAAATTTTCGCCGATACAACGCGCCCCATAACTGCCGCCATCGGGATGGTTGCTGATCCGCTCAAACGGAATCTCGGCCTCCCAGGGGATATTGCCGTGATCGTCGACATCATGGTATCCGTTTTGGATGATTTTGGCCTGGTTCTGTTCAAGTTTCTTTTGAGCGAGGGCTGCTATTCTTTGCTGATAAGAAGGCTGAGTTTTTGACATGCTTCACAACTCCATTTCACGCCGGATGGGGGAGGTACTTGTATCTGGAAGGACATTCATTTGCGCGCGCATTCTCTGTTCAAGGTCACGAAAGCCAAACCTGCAGAATCGGCTTATTTCGAGATCGTAGTTTCCAGGTGGACAGCTTGAAAAATAGCCTGTAGTCTGTCCAACAACGCGCCGGAAGGTGTTTGGTAGTCTTTGGTTGGGTATGGCAGGCCGAGACTTTCGTACTTCCCGGCGCCCAGGTGATGAAAAGGCATCAAATCCACCCGGCGAATTCCGGGCAGTGGCGCAAGGAAAGCGGCGATTCGCTCGATTTCAGCTTCGTCATCATTCACGCCCGGAATCACCGGCACCCGAATCCATATTTCGGCGCCGCTTTCGGCCAAGCGAACCAGGTTGGCCAGAATTCGCCGGTTGCTGACGCCAGTCGCCTGGCGATGTTTTTTCTCATCGAACACCTTGCAATCGAACAGGAACAAGTCCGTAAATGGTCGAATCGCTGCCAGACTTTCCCAGGGAATATTTCCGGCGGTATCCACAGCGGTATGGATGCCTTGCGCCTGACAGCCCTCCAGCAGGGCCGTCAAAAAATCGACCTGGAGCAGTGGCTCGCCTCCTGAAAAAGTGACTCCGCCCTGGCGGCTGTTGTAATAAGGCTTGTCCTGCTCAATTTCCTGGAGAATTTCTGCTACGCTGACTTGTCGCCCGGTTACCACCATGGCCTCGGCAAAACATTCGGAAATGCATTCCTGGCAATCGGTGCATAATTCGCGCTGATATTGGCGTATTCCGCTGGCGGCATCCAACTGCTGGGCGCCTTCCTGGCAAATTTCGACGCAGCGCCCGCAGGCGATACATTTGCGAGAAAAGAACTGGATATCCGGCAGCATTCGCGCAGATTCTGGATTATGGCACCAGAAGCAGCGCAAATTGCAGCCTTTGAGAAAGACAGTCGTGCGTATTCCCGGTCCATCGTGGATGGAGAAGCGTTGGATGTTGAAAATCGTTCCGAGCACTTTACCTCTATTGTTTGGAGCGGCTGATTTAATTGCGTTTGTTATACCAGCAAAGCGGGCAATCCCGGGGGATTAGTGTCGATAGTTTATCACGGCCTTTTTGCCTGCGTCTGCACGCAGATTGGCTTCAATCATGATCGGTTTGCCGTCCAGGGTGATGATAAGCTGATCGATATCCAGCCAGCCTGCCTTGATGTCAATCATCACGCTGGAATCTCGAATTGTCAGCAGGCCCCAACCTGTGGCGGTGCAGAAAAAGGTTTTGAAAGGTTTCCCGGCAGGCACAATCTCCAGGCGCGGTTCAAGATGGAGACTTTTTTCGGCTGCCGAGTAGAAAAAACCGGATAGGGCCAGCAGCAGTCCGTAGCTGGCCATGGCGCGGGCGTAGTAATTGCCGCACTCGTATTCATTCCAGGGGTTGCGCGCCAACCCGTCGTAACGCGAGCGCAAGGCTTTGACGATTGTCATTCCCTCTTTAACCAGGCCTTCGGAGATCATGTGCGCCGCTGCCTGGTATTCGATCCCGGTCCAGACCTCGTCAGAATAGACAAAGGGCAGGGTTGGTTTGCCGCCTTTGGGCCATGTGCACAGCAGCAGCCCGGGTTCGTCGCCAATCGCATAGCCCGGACGCTGGGGGTTGGCGTGCTCCCAAAGTGTGGCTTTGAAGTTGTATTCAAAGATGGCTTTGAGATTTTTGCGAACATTAACCTGGTTTTGAATTGTGCGGATTCCGCACAGCCGCGCCAGCCAGGCGCCGAAAACGCCATCGCTGATGCAGCCTTTTCCATATTGGTATTTGGGGCCCTCGCGCATGAGCAACTCATATTCGTCCGGGTTCCTGACGCGCAGGCTGTCCAGCTCAGTCTCTGAAGGTGACGCTCTCAGCCCGGTGAGCATATATTTTTGCTCATAATACTCACCGTTGAAGAGTCTTTCATCCAGATAGTCGGCGCCTTTGCGGGCCAACTCAAGATACGGCCCGGCCTGCTCCGGATGACCGGAATCCACAGCCAGTTGGGCCATGGCTGTCAATGCGCCGATATAGAAACTGCTGCACATCCCATCCGGCCCCCAGAATTCGATATCGTAGGTATTGTGATGGGGTTCCATGAGCACGCCCAGGCGGTCAGGATCCCAGAATTCGATGCAAAAATCCATACTTTGTTTTGCGCTCGGATACATTTCCAACAGCCAAGCACGGTTTCCGGAAATCTGCCACTCACGGAAGACTTTCATTACGCCACCCAGCTGTCCATCCGAGGCCGGATGGAAGGTATGCGAAACCGGGCCATCGGGCAGCGCCGAACGGAAACTGACGTGCCCCTGCGCATCCATTGAGCGTGAAAGTTCCTGTTCGCGCAGCGTTCGCTCCAGCGCTGGAAAAAGGTTGGGGATGGCTTGGGCATAATTCCAGACGTGCGTGCATGACCCGTGACAACAGCCGCGATCGCCAAAGCAGCCCTCCCAACCCCACAGGTTGCCGTTGGATTGCCGCAAGACTGTCGGCGATTTAATAATTGCCAGGTTGGCTGAGAGCGCATCCAGCACATAGTCGGGGAAGCTGGAGTCGAAGAGCGCATCGTGGAAGGCTGCCGTCCGGGCGCGCAGGTCGGCGTAGTTGCTGTGAAAGTAAGTGAGCAGCTCACGCGCGTTTTTCCACTGCGAGGCGTAGTACGGTTGCCACCGCGGCGGTTCGGATTGGTTGCAAGCGCATTCGCAAGTGCAAAGCGGGCTGCCGTGCTCAGCAAAAGAAGCGACATCCTCCTGCCCGGTACCTTTATCTTCGCCAAAAGCGTAATGCACATTGGGGAAAAACCAGGTGATGATGATGGGGTAAGTTATTTTTTCGCCCGGCTTCAACTCCGCTTTCAGCAGGATGGAAGCGCCGTTTCGGCCTTTATCCGCTCCCGATTGGTCGCCCTGATTGGATGTGAAGGTGCCGGTCGAAATTTCCCGCCATAAAGCGCTGATTCCATCGAACCAGCCACCCCGAAACCACATGGCTTTGATCTCCGGGCTATGCCCAACGATGCC
>CAILYI010000150.1 GCA_903838415.1 uncultured Anaerolineae bacterium
CAACCAGGAACCTGTTCGGCATATAACTCGGTTGAGTATTCTGCAAATCCGAATTCTGGAATTGCTTGGGCTGTCGCCCACCATCTATTCTCAGCTTGCGGATAATTGACGAAAGTCAAATTCATTTCCGCGAATGGACAGAGAGAATGGATCAAACACTGAAAAAATCGTCTGCGAATTGATTTGTTTTTTTAAAGCCCGATACCAGCAGCTTGATGACAGTAAAACCGTCCGAACAAGCGAAAAACCTAGAATTTGGGCTTGATGGAAAAACTCAATGCTCCGCCAGGGAATTATGACTTATTTTGCTCCTGCTGACGGCGCTTAGCGCGCTCACTGACCCGCTGCCAGGCGGGAGTGGGCGCGACAGGCTCAATATTCTTATCTTCTTTCTTGCTCCAAAAATAGGATAAGTCCTCAAGCAGCGCGGCTTCCGGCTTTTCTACATCCAAAATAATCGGTTTTCCCATTGTAATGGCCATCACCAGCGAATCCGGCAAGTGTGGAATGACAACCGTGAGAGACTTTTGCAAAACCTTCTCGATTTCCTTGCGCGCCAGGCCGTTGGCGCTAATATTCCAGTTCAGGATTAGTTGGATTTTCTCATCAGGATAACCCAAGTCTTTGAACAAGTTCAAGGCATTGGATGCACAGCGCACTGAAGCCAGGTCCGGCGCACATAGCAGCAAAATAACATCGGCCATTTCCAGGGCCGCCAGAGTCGTTGGTGAAAAATCGTGCGGCAAATCCATGACCAGATATTTGTACTGGGTTGCCGCCAGTTCAATAACACGCCGAACATGTCTCTCTTTGATTAACTCTGATTCTTCAGATCGGCGCGGCGCGGCAAGCACATCGACGCCGCTCGCATGACGCAAGGCAACTCTTTCAATTAATTCAGAGTCGATTTCTTCAGGGGGAATCTTTCCCAGGTCTGCCCAGGTATTTCGAAGCTTGACGTCGAGCATCAGGGCATCCTGTCCATTGACGAAGGCCAGGTCTGCTAAGAGCGTTGGAGGTTCCCATAATTGCGCCAGGCCGACTGCCAGGTTGACCGCCAGCGTGGAAACCCCAATGCCGCCGCGTAGGGAAAAAACGGCGATACGATGAGTGCGGGCTTTGGTTTTAGGGTGAGGCGGAGAACTGGCCGCGCGCAGCAGGTGAACTTTGACACGCGCCCGCAGTTCCTCCATTTGGAAGGGTTTCATGATGTAATCGTCTGCGCCCGCCGCAAAAGCTTTCAGCCTGTTATCAATATCGGTATACCCGGTCAGCATAATAATGGGAATGTTGGCCAGGCGAGGATCACTGCGCATTGTTTTGCAAATCTGGTAGCCGTCGATATCGGGCAAACCGATATCCAGTATTGCCAAGTTCAGTTGAACCCGACTGGCAATTTCGAGGGCCTCTTTACCGTTCTCCGCAATAAACAACTCATACCCGTCCGACACAAAGGCGGACGAGACGATGTTCCGTGTAATTTTGTTGTCATCAACGATTAGGATTAAGGTTGCCACAAGATTGCCTTTATTTGAATGGCCGCTGGTGCTATTGCCAAATTCGCTAGTGGATGGTCATAAACCTGCCTTGATAACAATACGGTTAGGGATGACGTTAAAACAACAACATCCGGGTAACGTTTCCCCCAGAAGGTCACACACTATTATGTATGACTATAATGGAAAATGATTGTTTACATCAAGTGACAAAAGTCATATCATTTTGAGAAAGCTGACGGTGATTGGGTGGCGATAACTAAAATTTTCGGTCAGCTCCCACATTGATACAAAGCGGTGAACTGCTGATCGCGCGGACCGCCAGATTTCTGCCTGGACTGGGATGAAACAATCACACCCGGCACCTGAACCGCAACGCAGCTGGCCTGCACCCAGGATGAAATCTCCGCTTTTTCCGAAAGGTTGCCGTTATCCAGGATGTAACGCAGCTCGCCGCTTGAAATCATTCCCTGCAATTGGGCCAGGGAAATAACATCATCTTTACCGATGTAGCCTCCAAAAGTCAGCACGGCGCGTCCGGTGGCCAAAATAAAGGGTGAGGCCCCGTGTGAATCGAGCGTGGCAGCCAGATAAGCATTGGGGCTGGTATTCGCCAGCAAATAGTCAAGCACCTTTTGCTGCGTGGGGCTGAGGGTCGTGCCCAAGGGACCATTCCCGAGTTGGCCTGTGCTTGCGCCAGCCGTGGGCAAATCCACTTCCGGTTGCGCGTTGAAAGTGGTCTGCTCTGACCAGAACAACGGTCCAACCAACAGACTCAAGAGTACCAGGCTGAGCGCCCAACTTTGCAGATTGCGCAGAGGAACCCAAAGCAAAGTCAAACCTGCCAGCCAGAGCAAAACCGCCAGGATGGAGGTCGCGACAAAGTCCGCCGGATAAGCCGACAGGATGAAAATCTCAAACCGGAGCGTGATTCCACTTAACAAAGCAACCAACCCCCACCCCAATCTGCCTTGCCGCGCGAACAACTGCTCAAACGCCCAAACGGTCGCCCCCACCAGGGCTGCCAGTGCCGGGCCAAGCATGATCAGGTAATAAGTATGCCAAAGCCCCGAGGTAAAACTAAAATACAACATCATTGGCAACAACCAGCCCGCCCACAGAACAAGCGCCAAGTGCTGACTGGTCAATGAGCGCGGACGACCGAGCACGAAAAGCGCCAGCGCCAATCCCGGCAAAGCCAGGGGCAAAAGCCAGGAAACTTGCGCCGCCAGTGGTTCACTAAACAGGCGGAATAAACCGGCTGTGCCAATTTCCTTAAGATCACCGGAGCGGATGCTTTGCGCTGCAGCCCCGGCATCCGCCTCGAGATAGGTTGTCACTTGCTCGTAACTGGATACGCTCAGCAACCGTTTAAGGCCGTTATGTCCAACGATCAATTCCATGACGGTGTTATCGGTGCTGGAGCCAATAAACGGGCGGCTATCCGCCGGAACGGCATCCACCAGCAGCGCCCAGGAGAGTGAAACGACCAACAACACAAGCGTCGCCACACCCAGTTGGACGATACGCTTTCCCCAACCATGCTTCGCGCCCAAAAAATATAGTGCAAACAGGGCAGGTAAAACCATATAAGCTTGCAGCATCTTGATGTTAAAACCAAGTCCGATGAACAAAAAACCCAGCAGCAAATAACGGAACTTGCCAGTCTCAACCGATTTCCAGACCGCCCAGGCCGCCGAGAGCAGCACAAATACCAGCATCCCGTCGATGGTGTTATTGCGTTCTGTCGCGATGGTAATCGGCATAGTCGCCAGTACCAGCGCTGCACTCAACCCAGCCAGCAAACCAAACTGTTTTTTTACCATGGAACACAATAATGGAATGGATAGAACCCCCGCAAGCGCATTGGGAAAAGCTAACGCAAAACCATTTACCCCAAAACAATAGGCCGAAGCCGCTTCCAGCCAGAAACCCAGCGGCGGTTTATCCACCGTCACCGAGCCACCCGGCTCGAAAACGACGAAAAAGAAGTTGCGCCAGGATTCCAGCATTGATTTGACTGCGGCGGCATAATATTCATTTCCAAAGCTGGTCGCGCCCAACTGGTCAAAGCGCAGGAAAGCACCGAGCAGGATGATGACCGTCAATCCCAATGCAGGGAATATTTTTGCCCAAACTGCCGGGGTATTTGTTTCGAAAAGGTTGCTTTTTGTGGACATGGACTACCTCCATTTGATAATCCCGGCTCCCGGATGATTCCCCGCAAGAGAGCGGAGTGGGGCGAGATTGTCCACAGGATAGCAAAAAGATGTTCAGAACTGATGTAGAAGTTGTTCGGGGGATGTAAAATAGCGCTGAAATACTGCTGATTCAGATGTAAACGCGCAAAACGCGATCCATGACCTGAATTATGGATCGCGTAGAAGAGTACTTGCAGTTTTCGGTTTAGTCAGAAGGCTTTCTTGTCCAACTTTACTGGCGCAAACCCTTTTGTCGACCGTAAATGGAAATGAGAATCAACAGGGTTGCCCCAAGCACCATCTGGCGCACCGCATCGATCATCTGCATGGTCGTCAGCAAACTGGTGATAAGAATCAGCACCAGCGCCCCAGCCATTGACCCAAAGTAACTGCCCTTGCCGCCAGAAAGCAGCGTTCCACCCACCGCCACAGCCGCAATCGATGGGAAAAGGAATGGCGCGCCCAGGGTGAGGAAGACAACCCCGGTATTGCCTACCACCATGAAACCGCCAAAAGAGGCCAGGGCGCCAGCCAGAGCATAAGTCAGCAAGACCATGCCGGTCACATTCACGCCTGACAACTTGGCAGTCACCCGGTTGACGCCGATCGCAAACAAATTCTTTCCATAAGCGGAACGTTCCAGCAGCAGCCAGATCAACCCGGCGAATACCGTCCAAATGATGATTGCGCCCGGTATGCCAAAAATGAGCGGCCTGGCGATCACCTTGGTCATGATCGGAGCCAGCATGCCCTGCGCATTACCGTGGTTCGTGATAATAATCACGCCTGTAATCACCCCAGACATGCCGAGCGTCATGACAAACGGAGAGATTTTCAGGTAGGTGATCCCAACTCCGTTGATAAAGCCGATCGCCGCGCCGATCAACAGCACACCCACCAGTGCTGGCAAAACGCGCTCGTTCTTGCCCTGCACAAAGGTCCAGGTCAATATGGCGGATAACGTAACCATCGAACCGGCGGACAAATCGATGCCTTCGCTGCCGCTGATGATGACCAGCGTCTGCCCGGCCGCCACGATCCCTAAAAAGACGGCCAGACGCACAATGTTGGTGGCCTGCCCAAGCGCCGCGTTCATGTCTGTGCCAAAGCTGTTGGGCAGAAAACCACTCAGCACAAAAAGGACAATCGCCAAAAGCACAGCCGCAACTGGGGGAGAGATGGAGATTGGTTTTTTCATGATCGGTTCCTGCGGAAAAGGGAAATTACGCCCGGAGCTGCCAGGGCAGCCACGATAATGATGGCATTGACAAAAGTCTGCCACCAAGTGTCAATATTGGCAAAAGAAATAATGTTCTTGATAATACCCAAAGTGACCGCACCCATGATCGGTCCCGCAATTCCACCCACGCCGCCGCTCATGGCGGTACCGCCAATCACCACGGAGGTGATCGCCTGCAGAGTCATCTGCTCGCCGATTTGGGGGTTTCCGGTTCCAGTCAACAGAATGATGCAAATCCCGGCCAGGGCCGCCATCAACCCGGAAATCACATAGGTGCTGAAGATGACCTGATTCACCGGCACAGCGGTCTCATACGCAGCCTGGGCTTTTCCGCCAACTGCAAACAGGTAACGCCCATAGCGCGTCTCGCGGATTAATACCCAGACCAGGACCAGCACCGGGATCACATAGAAAGCCCAATGCAGCCCCAACGGCATAACTGTCCGGTAAATATTGGCCACTGAGGCCGGGATGCCGCCGCCTGGCTGAGGCAGAATGAACAGCGCCATGCCTCCAAACAAAAAGCTGGTGGCGTAAGTGGTAATGATGGGCTGCAAGCGTAAATAAGCCACAAAAAAACCGTTGAAACAGCCCGCAACAATCCCCACCAGCAGCGCAATTCCAAACCACAGCAGCGCTTTTTCCGGCGTTCCGTCGATTCCAACGCGCGTGGCGAGCAGAGCGCTGACAATCGAGACGATTGAACCGACCGAAATATCAATTCCGCCCGCCAGGATGACGACGGCCTCACCGGCCACCAGCAATACCAGCGGCAGGAACACTCTCATGTTGTTATTGATGGTTCCAGGCTCAAAAAGCGATGTCTGGAAATATAAATTCACCAGGATCGCAATAATAAACAATACCAAGGCCAGCAGGTATGGGTAACGCAGCGAAAGATGTTGAAAACTTGTTCGTTTCATTTCATACTCCCGTCGGAAGCTCCCATGCTGGCAGCCACAAGATTGGCCTTTGTCAAATTCGGGGCAACCAATTCCCGGCGTATCTGCCCTTCGTACATAACCAAAATCCGATCACACAGGCCGATTAATTCCTCATCGTCACTGCTATAAAAGATGATTGAAGTACCGTTCTCGCAAATTTGTCGCAGCAATTTGTAGAATTCAGCCTTGGTGCCCACGTCCACACCCTTGGTGGGATCATCCAGCAACAGCAAGCGAGGCTTTTTAAGCAGCCATTTTCCGATAATCACCTTTTGAGCGTTACCGCCCGAAAGGCTGTTGACCTGGGCATCCAACCCGCTCATCTTCAGATTCAAGCTATTCGAGATGGCTTCGCCATCCAGGTTTGCCTTGCGCATTTTGAGCGGGAAGCCGTAGCTTGCCCAGGATGGCAGCATCAGGTTTTCGAGAATGGAACGGATGGGCAATAACCCTTCACGGGAACGATCACCCGGCACCAGGGCAATCCCATTTTTAATGGCGTGGCGTGGATGCGAATAATTGATCTGCTTTCCTTCGAAAAGGAATTTTCCGCTGTGAGGGATATCCCCAAAAATGGATAAAAGCAAATCGCGCTGACCGTGACCCTTCAAGCCACCGATCCCCAACAATTCGCCTTCCCTGACGGTCATATCAATGCCCTTAAGCACTGTGGTTTGTAGATTTTCGACCACCAGTCGGGCGGGTTTTTCTGCTATTTCAGACTGACGTTCTTTGGCGGCATAGCTGAATACCGAGTCTTTGCCCACCATCAAGTTGACCAGGCCATGTTCAGTGATTTCGTTCATCATTCCAGCGCCAACCGTCACGCCATTCCTCAGCACCGAATAACGATCGGCGATCTGGAAGATTTCTTCCATGCGGTGGGAGACGAAAACAATCGCCTTGCCATCTTTTTTCCACTTTGAAACCAGCTCAAACAACCTTTGAACCTGGCGGCTGTCCAGGCTGGCGGTCGCCTCATCCAGGATGAGAACTCGCGGATTGAAGCTGATCGCTTTTAATATCTCTATCAGCTGCATTTCGTCCGGAGGCAGAGACCCAACTGGATAATCGGGATTGATCGGCAGTTTGTAGCAGCCTTCAAACAGGGCGATCAATTCTTTCGTTCTAACTTTGATTTCCTTTTTATCAACCAGACCATATGGCTTGAGCGGTTCACGCGTCAGCCAGATATTTTCGGCAACCGTCATTTGCGGAACCAGGCTGAGTTCCTGAAAAACGGTTGAAATGCCGAGGTTCCGAGCGGATTGAGGGGAAGGAAAAGTCACGGGTTTGCCATCAAGGAGTAGTTGTCCTCCATCGAAGACAACTACTCCGTTGATAACCTTACTTAGCGTGCTTTTGCCGCTTCCATTCGCCCCTATCAATGCAACGACTTCACCGGGGTGGATATCCAGGTTACCATCGGACAGAGCGAGAACGCCTCCATACCGCTTGACAATATTTTGGGCGGAAAGCGACAGGGTCATAATTTACTTCACAAAGAACTGCTGGACTTCGGCTTCGGACATGATGCCATCAAGCAGGTACTGATCGGGCTTGTCTTTGCAGAAGTCAGACCACTGCTGGTAGTTGTCCTTGGTGACAGTCACCGGGGAGGGGATGATGAAGGAGTGACCGTTCTGGCCAGCCAGCTTGGTTTCATCAACCTTCTTGCCCAGCAGGATGTTGATCGCGATGCGCAGGCCGGTGGGGCTGACGCCCGGGGCATTGGCGACACCGATCGATTCGAAATCGGGCTGAGTCTGTTTGGCCTGGTCCCAAAGTTTCAGGTACTGGCAGCGACCTTCACCAACCATCACGGGCCAC
>CAILYI010000151.1 GCA_903838415.1 uncultured Anaerolineae bacterium
AAATAAAAAACCTAAAAATTAGTCATTGGAATATATGTCTATATTTTTGAGAACTATTTGCTCGCATATGCGGATCAGAATATTGCTAACCTTCCTCCGTATGAATTCAATGAAAGAGCCTGCCGCGTTTTCCTCCGGCAGGCTCTTTGTTTTAAGGGATGTTGGTGTGAGAAATTCGTTCGATGAATTTGGAAAGAAAAACCACATCGAAAAGTTTTTGCGGATGCGGCAAGTGTGGTCGTGTATAATAAATATTGGAGAGTAAAATATGAGCTTGCATGAATTGGAATCCCAACTAGCCCACCTGCGCCCGGCAGAAAAAGCAGAATTGGTACGCCGCTGGATACAAGATATCACGAATGTTTTTCCGGGTATCGAAAAAACGGCAGGCGTTGCTGGTGGTGAAGCCTGCATTGTACGCACTCGTATTCCCGTATGGGCGCTGGAAAACTATCGGCGCTTGGGCTGGAATGAAGCCACTATTTTGGAAAACTACCCGTCCCTACGTGCTACTGACCTGGTTAACGCCTGGGCTTATTTCGAAGCTCACCGGCAGGAAATCAATAAAGCGATCCGGGCCAATGAGGTAGCCTGAGATATGGCGCGTTTATATGCAAATGAGAACTTTCCGTTTCAGGTGGTCAGGGCATTACGAGACTTGGGCCATGATGTTTTGACAAGTTTGGATGCTGGGAAGGCCAATCAGTCAATCCCAGATAACGAAGTTCTTCTTTTTGCAACACAAGAAAAACGCGCTTTGTTAACGATTAATCGGCGAGATTTTATTCCTTTTCATCAAGGAGTACAACATGCTGAAATTATCGTTTGTACTCAGGATGGTGATATTGATGGACAGGCAAGTCGATTTCACACATCGATTCAAAGTGTAGGGAGCATTGCTGGTCAGTTACTTCGTGTTAATAGGCCGCAACGCAATAAAAACTAGAAGTAACGCCTGTTTTCATCCCCCTACAAAACAGAACCTGCTAAAAACTTGAATAACGGCTCAAAAAACCGCAGTATAAGCCCCGAATAGAGTCGCAGAAAATAGATGTTTATCAGAGGCCTGCCGCGTTTTCCTCCGGCAGGCTCTTTGTTTTTTGGGGTGTGTTTATTCTTACAATTTCATGTGGGTTCGCTGCAGTTCGGTTCGTGATATGAAACCGGATCGCTTTTCTAAGCGCCGATCGCTTCTGCCAGGTTGCTCGATTTCAAGGGAAATTTTTCCGCGGACCAGGCAAGCACTCAATGTAAAGCTGCTGCTGGGACTATCAGCTTTGCAAGGAATAATTAAAAAAATATGCAGTACCATTTAAGAGAGATTTTCTTATCGTAGCTGCTTTATTCATACGAAAATAAGAGTTTGTTTACCAGGACGGGCGAAGATGACGAAGACCGGTTCTCTCAAGGCTGAAAATTCTGTTTTACGTGAACGGATCGCCAGGTTGGAAGCTCAATTGGCGGCAGAACGCTCACAGGTTGGTCCCCCACTTGAAGCAGAACAGACCCAGTTCCGCGCCCTGTTTGAAAGTATGGAACTGGGCGTGGTTTACCATGATGCCGACGGTTCGATTAGCATGGCCAACCCGGCCGCCGAGCGGATTTTGGGCCTTCCACTGGATGAAATGCAGGGGCGCAAGTCGATTGACCCGCGCTGGCGGGCCGTCCGTGAAGATGGATCGGACTTCCCCGGAGAAGAGCACCCCGCCATGCAGGTTTTGCGAACCGGCAAAGTGGTCAAAAATGTCATCATGGGGGTTTTTCATTCTCGCGAAAATGAAATTCGTTGGATTTTGATCACTGCCGTGCCTGAATTCCACGCCGGGGAAAGCCGCCCGTACCGCGTCTATGCCACTTTTGCCGATATCACCGCGCTCAAACTATCAGACAATGCGCTGCGTGAGAGCCAGCAACGCTATCAGTTTACGGTGAATGCCGCCAATGTGGGCACCTGGGATTGGAGCATCCAGAGCGGAGAAGTCATCGTCAACGAACGCTGGGCAGAAATGTTAGGCTATACCCTGGCGGAGCTGGCGCCGGTCAGCATTCAAACCTGGATCAATCTGGTGCACCCAGACGATTGGAAGCAGGCCAGCCTGGTGCTGAAAAAGCACTTTCATGGCGAAATTGAAAACTACCAATTTGAATGCCGCATGCGACACAAGCATGGACAGTGGGTCTGGGTGATGGATCGCGGCAGGGTCATCAGCCGCGACTCGCAGGGCAAACCTGTGCGCATGTTGGGCGCGCATACCGACATCAACGTACTCAAGCAGACGGAAGAGAATATCCGGACCTTGAATGCCGAGTTGCAGCACCTGGCAGTGACCGACTTTTTGACGAATCTGCCCAACCGGCGCTTTTTTACGGAGCGCGGGCGTGAAGAGTTCAAACGGTCCAGACGCAACAACCAGGCGCTTTCACTTTTCATGATGGATATCGATCATTTTAAAAACATAAATGATAATTTTGGCCATGAAGTTGGCGACCAGATTCTGCAACAGGTTGCAGCAATTCTAAAATCCAATCTACGCGAGATCGACCTTCCGGCTCGCATTGGCGGCGAGGAATTTGTGGCGTTGCTGGAAAATACATCGCTTGAAGATGCTTTTTCGTCGGCTGAACGGGTCAGGGATGCAATTTCAAAATCTGTATTTCGGTTACAAAGCCATGAAATCTCCTGCACAGCCTCCTTTGGTGTTGCGATTCTGACCGATGAGATGGCTAACCTGGACGGTTTGATCCGCAAGGCCGACGATGCAATGTACAGAGCCAAGCGGGCAGGCCGGAATCGGGTAATGCAATAAGAGAACAAAATTTGAAATCTAATAAAATGTCAGTTCTTAATCAACGGCAATCATGAGTGTTATCGGCTCTCACTATAAAACACAAACCCATTCAGCGGAAAGTCCTGAATGGGTTTGTGTTTGTATGTACCTGCTGCCTACAATCTGCGCTGGGAACGTGCCCGCTGGGATAGCGTATCGATCAATGGACGCAGCGTCTCGGGGATTGACATATCCCCTACGCGGACAGTCCTCTGCCGCCCTTCCCCTTCAACCGTGATGACGTAGTGAAAGCTATCGGGGACGACGGTTTTCGGATGAAGTAGTGAAAAAGTAAAGAAATCAGCATCTTCGACCAATTTGCGCAAAGCAACAGCATCGTCAGCTGGCAGGGAATCCACGTCGATAGTGAGCGTAGTCCGTATTCCAGCAAATCCGCCAGTGCGTTCATAATCAATTTTCATCTTTTCCTCGATACATCAGGATTTTGCTGCCACCCCCAGCATGCGGAGAACCTGCGGCAGGCAGCCATTGCCGGGTTGAGCTGGGAGTGTCACCACGTCACCGACCGTAATTCCAACTTCGGACCAACCCGTTTTAACGGCCAGTTGCTCCAGGCTGCCGACGCCAAATAATTCAGCCGCAGCCTGATACGTCAAATCGGCGGCCTCCTGAAAAGTGGAGCGTTCGGTCAACTTATCCACCAGGGTTTTGTACCAGATCATGCCGGCCTTATTCCAGGAAAAACCACCGATTTCCTGCGCGACCACATAAAAGGCGTGATTTGGAATGCCTGAATTGATATGGACGCCGCCGTTATCCTGAATGGTGGTGACGTAATCCTTCATGTGACCGGGTTGCGGGTCTTTCCCCAGGGTAGGATCGTCGTAGGCTGTTCCAGGGGCCAGCATGGAGCGCAGCGCAACTCCCTTGACATTGACACCGAGCAAGCCCTGTCCAATCAGCCAATCGGCATCTTTGGCGTTTTGTTTCAGTTGATATTGCTTGACGAGCGAACCAAACACGTCAGAAAACGATTCGTTCAAGGCTCCGGATTGATCCCAGTAGGCGAGATTTGCCTCGTTCTGGGTGACGCCGTGGGTCAGTTCGTGGCCGATGACATCAATGGCGATGGTAAAACGGTTGAAAAGGCGCTGTGCCTCCGGCATATCTTCATCCCCATCGCCATAGACCATTTGTTGTCCATCCCAAAAAGCGTTATCGTAGCTTTTCTGGTAATGGACGGTGGAGTTGAGTTTCAAGCCGTTGCCATCGATCGAGTTGCGGCCATAAATGTCATAATACAGATCATAGGTGACGCCGGAACCGTCATAGGCTTCGTTGACAGCGACATCCGCCACCGGGTCATCCCCTTCATTGCGGACAACCGTTCCTGGCAAGGTGGTCCCATTTTTAGCGTCGTAGACAGTCCGCTTTTTGACAGCGCTGACAGCGGTCAGCGGAGCAGAAAAAGCCGCCATGGTTTCAATGCCGCGCCGTCGGCCGCGCATTTGTTCAGCCATGACAATCGTCTGCAAAGCCTTGGTACGCTGATTTGGGGTGCCTTTCTCGGCAATATTGGCAAGTACATGCGGCGGCAAGATACAATAAATTGAATGGTGATGATCCATAACGGTTCTCCTTTTAGGGTTAGGTCTATTTTTAGTATACGCCCAAGTGATATGAATTTCAACGACTGGTTCTGTCTGAATTACAACCTGATTCTTTACCCCGAATTCGGACTGACCGTTACTCTCTCAGTGGTACGTTACCTGATCGTCCTTCAAATGACCGCTATCGTTGTGTGAAATCAGCCTCGGGCGGCCATTGGCCTCGATCACAATCTCGCAAATCGCGCAGTTGTAGATTTCAATGTTGATCCAGGCTTCGGGGGCGACCTGCAGGGAGCGCACCACGAAGTAGCGCATCAAGTTTCCGTGGCAGACCACAATATCGATCCGGTCTTTGCCCCTGGCAGGGATGAAATACTTTTCCCAGGCTTGTTGCGCCTGTTCAAACCCTGTCAATCCATTACCGAGGGGATCCAGCCCGGACCAAGCGGCGCGCCAAAGCTGGATGGCAGCAGGAATTGCTTCAGCGTCAGGATGATCTTTGAACCATTGCAGGACAAAGTCCGGGATAAAAGGAACGCATTCCCACAATAATTGCGCTGGCCGAATTGGGATATCGGGATGTTCCACCGCTAAAACCTGGGCGGTCTCCATGGCGCGGCGCAATGACGAGGTGTGGATTACATCAACCTTGAGCGAGGCCAGGCGTCGGGCGGTCTGATGAGCCTGTTTCCATCCCAACACAGTCAGCCCGGGACCGAGCGCATCCGCTGCTGAACCACCAGGCTCAGATTGTCCATGTCGTACCAGGTAAAGATGCCGGGTTCCCATTATTTGGTAAGCTGGTCACACAAACGGTGACCGATTTGTGCGCGCAATTGCACAAGTTCTGGAAATTCGTAAAAGGAAAGGAGGGCTGTGAAAAAGAAAGGGGCAAGAAGTCTCATTCTCATCCTGGAATTTCTTATTCATCCAGCAGGATATTTACAGCGGAGATCGGCCAGCCTTTTTGGGCAGCATTGGAGACCAATTCAGCAATGGAGGGCGGAAACAGGTTGATATGTTCCACTTCCTTGAGCGGAATCCAGACCGGGGTGTAGGTTCCGCGCTCAGGCGGATATTTTCCGGTCATTTCAGGGCCTTTGCCCGTGCCAAAATGTCCCCCGGTAACCTTGCCATAGAAATAGAATTGCTCTTTGCCATGGAAAACAACCCGGGCGAGCAAACGGTCAATGGCAACATGCAATCCCAACTCCTCGCGACTCTCGCGAATGGCAGTCTGCTCGGGAGTTTCGCCTGGTTCCATGCCCCCGCCAGGAATTACATAATAAATTCGCCCATCACGCTGACGTTTGATCAGCGCAATGTGATGATTGCGGATGATAATGACACGGGCTCGGAACATTTCACCATTATACACTAGCCAATATACGGGAGATTATCACGAAGATCGCCCGTATATCGGGAAGAAGTACCTTTGCAAAAATAGCTTTTTCAACAGGGATGATCGCCATCCAGAAGTAAATAGCTGCCAGCATCGGTAGAAAAAATATTCCCGATGCTGGCAGCCATTGCAGAGTCCAGTCAATGGATGGCTCGCCGATCAGCCCGATGTAACGGCAGAATCAGGTGGACCTGCCGCAACAAGAATTCTTAAGGCTTGACACCAAAAGGCGAGATTGTACGCTGGTTGTTACTTTCGTCAAGTTCTAGCACCAGGTTCGTGGTATCGACAACGACCTTCGTCGACAAGTTTAACGCATAACTGCTTGGGTAGGCAAAATCACATTCCAGAATTAGACCGCCGTTCGCAGCCAGGCTGGGGACACCCCATGCGCAACTTGGATTGACATAGGTGCTCAGCCCGAACCAGGACACATTAAAATGCGAAGACGCGCCAGTGCCCTTGTTATACACCCCGATGCGGACATGCGCTGGTTGTCCCTTGATCGGCGTGGACGGAGAGATTGTAAATTCAGAAACATACAGGTCCGGTATTTTCAGTAATGGGATGACGGGGGCAACCAACGTTATTCCAGGTAGGGCCGCTGGCGCTTTGGTAACAATTTGCACCCAAAAGGCCCCAGATTTCAACCCAAAAGTGACGCCCTGGGGATCGCGCATTTTCCAGTAGCCGCGAAACGTGCCCTCAGATGAGGGGGAGACCAGGCTTACAGACACATCGACAGTTCCGTTCGGAGGCACAGTACCATTGGTAAGCGGCTGTGAATCTGGTCCGCTCATCTTGTCACCCTGGGTGAAAACCAGCTGATACCCTGAAGTCCAGGTGCAAGAGCCGGTGTTCTTAAAGCGCCAGGTTTTCGTAAAGCTCTTGCTCGTCACTATGACGGTATCGTCCGGGTAGGTGACATCCTCCACAAAAGCAACCTGGTTGCATGGTACTGACGTGACGGTTTGGGTTGGGGTTTGGGTTGGGGTTTCGGTAGGCGCCAGGTTTGTCGCGGTGGGAGTCAAAGTATTTGGAACGGGAGAAGGGGTCGTGGTAGCTGAAACCTGGACAATTTCTGAGGGCGAGGTGACGGGGATGTTTGTTGTTCCTGGCGGAGGCGTGGCAGTCACCACCACAACCTGACTGGTTGGCACGGCCGCATTGGGGAGATTACAGGCGATCATGGATAGCACCAGAGCAAGGACGGAAAAAGAAAAGGAAAGGCGACGTTTATCCATGATCATCTCCAAAAGTGAACCTTATGACATCGAAATTTGTGGGCGAATGAAAGGCGGTTTTGCGTTTATGAACGGCATTTTCCCAGATGGAATTCCAAAATGGCTTGCGCCAATCAAACGTCAACGCGACGTGATGGTTGCGGGCTCGAAATATATTTCAATTATAAAGGAAGAGCGGGCGGATTTTTAATCTGTTTGCTAATGACTGTAGAGTGCCTTCCCTACCGCGTCAAATATGCTTCCTACCGCGTAATATGTGCTTCCTATCACGTAATATGTGCTTCCTATCACGTAATATGTGCTTGCTACCGAGTGGTTCTGGTCATTGGACGGAATCACCGAACCTGGCTGAAATCTTCTGATGGGCTACAGGTGACAGTGTGTTGCTGCGAAATCCCCCCCCTTTTTTAGGGAAATCTCAGGTCGAGGCGATACGCAGTATAATAAAATGCATAAACTGATAAGAGCAAACCCGGTGAAAACTTGGGACGCAAAGCTAATGGGTCTAAAGCCACGATGGTGGCAATGATTGCCAGGCTGCCAAAGGTAGATGTATGCCTACGGCAGCTTTATTTTTTAAGTTGCAGATGTTTGTTTTTATTTCAATTTGAGCGTTATCAGGTTGGTAATGATAGGGGAAGTTTTCGAATGGCATCGATCAAAGCATGGCTGGCACATCCCGTTTTTGAAAGCGATGAAGAAAAAACATACCGCGCCAGTTTGCCATCCGCATGGTGTCGCGATATTCTTAAAAATGATGGTCGCGAGGTGAATGAATGAAATGGAAAAATCCAAATGAATAACTTGAACCACCCAACCAGCCAGGCCATCCGTTCGCAAAGCGATGCGCTGGCACAAGCCATCGTTGAGCGTCAGTATGGGTTGCAACCGGGCACCTGGCAAGCGTTCGGCGCAAGCGGACACCAGAAAAGTTTACGCGATGCCGGATATCACCTCGCGTATTTGAGTGAGGCAATTGCAAATGACGCGCCTGTGTTATTCGCAGATTACATCATCTGGGTCAAGGCTCTTTTTGTCGGATTGAATTTCCCTTCCGACGTCGTAGCAAAGACATTGGATGCGACTCTGATCGTTGTGCGTGAACAACTGGCTCCTGAAATGGCGGCGCTTATCGAGGAATACCTGGCAGTCGGTTTGGAGCGTTTGCGCGACGCGCCCGCCGTACCGCCGCTTTTCGTCAATGGAAATTTGCCGCTCGGCGGGCTTGCCAAAGATTATCTGGATGCGTTGTTAGGCGGAGAACGGCAAATCGCGAGCAGGCTTATTTTGGATGCTGTCGCGCGCGGCGTGGTAGTGAAAGATATATACCTGCACGTGTTTCAACGTGTCCAGTACGAAATCGGCCGCCTATGGCAGATCAATCGCATCAGTGTCGCGCAGGAACATTTTTGCACCGCCGCGACCCAGCTCATCATGTCACAGCTTTATCCGCATATCTTCCGCACCGAGCGCGCGCATCGCTGCATGGTGGCAACTTGCGTGGGCGGTGAACTACATGAGATTGGCGTGCGCATGGTCGCTGATTTCTTTGAGATGGCGGGCTGGGACACATACTATCTCGGCGCGAACACGCCGACCGGGGGTATTTTGCGAACACTCGACGAACGACGCGCGCAAGTGTTGTGTATTTCGGCAACGATTACATTCCACGTGAGCGATGTTGCTGATTTGATCGCGCAAGTACGCGCCTCCGATGTGGGCAAGCGGGTGAAGATTCTGGTCGGTGGATATCCCTTTAACATTTCCGAAACTTTATGGCAATCCATCCATGCCGACGGATACGGGCGCGACGCGCAACACGCCATTGCGGTTGCCAACGAACTTATTGGTGCATATGATTGAAACGCGGTCGCCCAGGTTGGCGTTTTTGTGTGACCACGCAGGTGTGATCCAAAATATTCTATGTGACGATTTTTTCGCCGCCGGGACGTGGTTGCGTGGACAAGTATTTGAGG
The DNA here is from genome assembly GCA_903838415.1 of uncultured Anaerolineae bacterium. GTDB lineage: Bacteria > Chloroflexota > Anaerolineae > Anaerolineales > Villigracilaceae > UBA5195. The sequence goes on from CAILYI010000151.1 coordinate 9,022, forward strand.
AATGTGTCGATCCTGGCAGTCGAGATAAAGTGAGTCATCTGCTGGCAGAGGTGAACGCGCAAGGCTCAGCCTTCGATTGGGAACTCACTATTGCGCCGCAAGGCAAGCTGGTCACTCTTCATTTTTCTGGATTCACCATTGACACAAGTCTGCTCATCGTTGGTGACCACATTCGCAACGACATTCTCCAGCTCCAGGATGAATTGATGCGGAAAAATAATGAGCTGGTCAACACTTTGCGTGCCGCCATCAAAGATCAAATCGCGCGCGAACGGGCAGAAGAGGCGCTGCGCGAGACCGCAGAAAGATTCCAGTGTTTGTTCGAAGACCATCATGCGGTCATGCTGCTAATTGAACCAGACACAGGTCAAATTTTGGATGCGAACCAATCCGCCGAGAGGTTCTATGGGTATTCACGCACAACACTCAAAACCATGCTCATTACTGAAATTAATGTCTTATCGCCTGATGAAGTGAAAAAAGAAATGCAAAGAGCGGAGCAAGGGACATTAAATTACTTTGTTTTTCCTCACCGTCTGGCAAATGGAGATATTCGCCAGGTTGAAGTATATTCCTCTCGATTATTACTTAATGCGAAGCCCATTTTGTTTTCCATTGTGCATGACATCACGGAGCGCAAGCAAGCGGAGGATGCGCTGGAAAAAACAAACCTGGAACTGAAGCTTGCGTTTACTGAGCGCGACATCCTGGTAGAAGACCTGCGCGGAAATCAAATTGAACTGGAATTCCATAATAGCGTGCTGATCAGGACGCAAGCCGAACTCAAATCTGCACGAGATCGGTATGCCGACCTGTTTGAATTGGCGCCAGTCGGCTATTGCATCGTCAACGAAAAAGGATTGATCCTGGAAATCAATCTGACAGCCGTTGCATTGCTGGGGGTTAGTCGTAGTCTGCTGGTAAATAAGCCTTTTACCCGGTTTGTATTCGAAGAATATAAAGAAAAAAAATTCTATTTAGCTCAAGAGCAACTGATTGCAACGCACACTCCACAGGGTATCGATCTGCAGATGGTGAAAAAGGATGGATCGCTGTTCTGGGCGCACCTGCAAATAACCTTCGAGGAATTCAACGATGCGCCTCCAACAATTCGGGTTGTGATCAGCGACATCACCGAACGCAAGCGGGTAGAAAACGAACTGAGCCAAACCAATGCTTATCTCGAAAACTTGATCAACTACGCCAATGCGCCCATAATCGTTTGGGATCCGCACTTTCACATCACGCGCTTTAATCACGCCTTTGAATCTCTGACCGGGTGCAGTGAAGCGCAGATGCTTGGGCAAACACTGGATATCCTATTTCCATCCGAGCTGGTCGCAGATTCAATGGCGAAGATTCGCCAAACACTGCTCGGGAAACGTTGGGAAACGGTCGAGATCGCAATTCTGCATGGTGACGGTTCAATTCGCACGGTGCTGTGGAATTCCGCAACGGTGTTCAGCTCGGACGGGCGCACGCCGATTGCCACGATCGCGCAAGGCCAGGACATCACTGAGCGCAAGCGCGCCGAACAGGAACTGGGGCAGACCAATGCCTATCTTGAAAATCTGATCAACTATGCCAATGCGCCGATTATCGTTTGGGATCCGCAATTTCGGATCACGCGTTTTAATCATGCTTTTGAATTTCTGACTGGGCGCAGTGAGGTTGATGTGCTCGGGCAGTCATTGGAGATTTTGTTTCCGGCAGTGCAAATCAAAAATTCGATGGCTCAAATTCGCAAGACATCGATTGGCGAGCGCTGGGAAACGGTCGAAATTGAAATCCTGCATCGAGATGGATCCGTTCGAACGGTATTGTGGAATTCCGCCACACTGTTTGAGTCGGACGGAAAAACAACGCTTGCCACGATCGCGCAGGGGCAGGATATTACTGAGCGCAAGCGGGCGGAACGTCATATTGTTGAAAGTGAGCGGCGCTTCTACAGCACGATCAATAATATGGCGGAAGGAGTATTATTGATCGGTTTTGACTGGACTTATCTTTATATCAACAAGGTAGCTGAGTTCCAGTCGCACTTGCCAGCTGAAGATCTTCTGGGCAGAACGGTGATGGAATGCTGGCCCGGTATCGAAGCCACGGATTTTTTCAAACTGGAACAAAAGGTGATGCAGGACCGCAACCCGGCACAGATTGAAGGATCATATTCTTTAGCGGATGGCGCGAAGCGCTGGTTTAGCTGGCATATTCAGCCCGCGGATGAAGGACTTCTCGTCATCACCATTGACATCACTGAGCGCAGGCAAGTGGAAGAGGCTTTGCTTGAGAGCGAAACCAGGTTTCGCACGATATTCGAGCAAGCCGCCGTGGGTGTGGCAGTATTGGATACCCAAACGGGTAGATACGAGCGCATCAACCAAGTGTATTGTGATTTCCTCGGCTACACCCCGGAAGAAATGACGCAAATGGGATTTCAGAACGTCACCTATCCGGATGATACGCAAGCCAACCTTGATCACAATGCCCAACTCATTGCCGGACAAATCCAGTCTTTCACGCTTGAAAAACGTTATGTGCGCCGGGATGGAGCAGTGGTTTGGGGGAAGTTGACTGCATCCCCGTTATGGAAGCCTGGTAACACCCCTCATACGTATTTCCACATTGCGGTGGTTGAAGACATCACCAAGCGCAAACGCATGGAACAAGAACTGCTTCTCTCTGAACTGGACTTGAAAGAAGCCCAGTCGATCGCCCACATTGGAAGTTGGAAATGGGATGTAAATAGGGGAGAAGTTACCTGGTCGGATGAGATGTTTCGCATATTTGGAATTGACAAAAACTCCTATACCGGTCGGCTCGGAGATGCAGCCCGTAATGCGATGCACCCCGACGACCTGTATATCGTTATGCCTGACAACGCTGCCAATATAGCCAATGTGCCGTTCGAATATCGAATCATCCGGCCAGATGGTGCGATACGTCTTGTTTGGGCGAAGGCAGCCAATACGATTTTCGACCAGGACGGTAAACCCACCTTATTGTTTGGAGTTGCTCAGGATATCACCGAGCGCAAGCAAGCGGAAGAAGCGCTGCTGACCAGTGAGGCGCGCTTCCGATCGCTGTTTGAGCAAACCCATGACGCGGTTTTTCTGCTTGATCTGGATGGCCAATACCTGACCGCCAACCAGCGCGCCGCAGATATGTTCGGCATATCCATGGAAGAACTCAGGAGCGATGTTTTATCAGGCGCAACGATATTACGCCAATACCTGGCCCGGATGTTGGCAGGCGAAGAAATTCCGGCCTATGAAATCATATTTCAAAAAAGAGATGGACAACCTCTCCCGGTAGAAATGACCCTGGAACTTGTCAGAGATGCAAACGGGAAGCCAAAGCACATCCAGGCTTTGGTACGTGATATCAGCGCGCGGAAACAAGCCGAAGAAAAACTAAAAATTGCGAATGAACAACTCCAGCTGCGTGTGACTGAAATCGAAAACCTGCAGGATGAACTGCGCGCACAAGCTGTGCGCGATCCGCTGACCGGGCTGTACAACCGACGCTACCTGAACGAAACGCTGACACGCGAGATGGGGCGAACTGAGCGTGAGAACGATGCATTGAGCATCATCATTGCAGATATTGACCACTTCAAAATGATCAATGACACTTATGGGCACCAGGTTGGTGATCAATTCCTGATTGAAATTGCCAATGTGATGGGAAAATATACGCGCGACTCGGATATTGCCTGCCGTTATGGAGGCGAGGAATTTCTGTTGGTATTACCGGGAATCAGTAATGACTTTGCCGTGAAGCGCGCAGAAGAAATCCGGCTAAAGTGCGCAGATCTCATCATCCAACATGACGGAAAGGAACTGCTGGTTACAATGTCCTTTGGCGTGGCTACCTATCCCGATCACGGGCAGACAGCGAATGAAATTATCATCAAGGCTGATAAAGCCATGTACCACTCCAAGCAAACCGGGCGCAACAAGGTCACGACATGGGAGCATGAGCGATCTTCGGGCTAAATTCCTCTCAAGGCCATGAAAAGCAAACATCCGAAGTCAAATGACTTCGGATGTTTGCTTTTCTGCCAGCACTGACATCAGGCCGGGTGCGGGAATTTTCGAACCGCTAATCACAAAGAACGCCAAGAAAATCTTATTAAACTTCGCGCGCTTGGCGGCCTTCGCGGTTCGTTTTCTCTTTATCTCGACAAGCTCGACAACCGTTCCGGCTTGTCCTGGTTAGGAAGAAGCATTCCGGCTGTCAGATTACGGGTAGATTTTCTCCCAGCCATCGCGGAGAAGATTCCCTAAAATTTGATCCGCAAGACCCTGAGAAGGGAGCACATCGCCATCGGGTTCGACGTAGAGCCAGGTTTTTCCGGCTCCACCCGGTTCAGCATCCTGTGCGGTTTCAAGCGCCACCGGATGCGCGGCGGAATATGGCACCGGTAGATCGGATACCATGCGCAGGTTGTTATTGACGGCAGCATCCATCAGATGGGAAAGCTTATCCTGCAGGGACGGATCTGAAATGCTCAGGGACAGGGCTTGCACACCCAGTTCGCACAGCTTATCCAGTAAGGCCTGCGCGCCTGTGACATTTTGCGGTGTGAGCGTCAGATGCACGGAGAGGAAGATGTCGGCGGACAGCGCGTTTTGAATGGACTGCCAGTTGGGCTCTCCCACAGTTGGCAGGACGATCATCAGGTGGTCGAGGCCGGTTTGCAGCAGGGTTTCCAGGTAGGAGCGATCGGCCAGCTTCAGACCATCCGTCAGCAAGCCGGTTACCTGTCCATTTTTCTCGGCGTGCGAGATTAAGTCGGGCAGGTCGTCGCGCAGGGTGGCTTCTCCGCCAGTGAAAACGATGTGTGGGATTCCGACCGCCCAGGCTTTGTCCATGATCGTCTGCCACTCGGCCGTGGTCAGTTCACGCTCAACCCGTTTTTCAGGGGCGTTTAACGGATCCCCGCCCGGAGGGAGTCGATAGGTCAGGGCGCAGTCGAGACGCAGCGGGGCGGTCAGGTCTGCGCTGTTGGGCTGGACTCGCTCAAAGCCGAGGACGGAGACCGGGTCCAGGTCTGTAGTATGGACCAGAGTTTGAATCCGCTCGACAAAGTCATTGTAATCATCCAGCGCCTGTGTTTTGCTGATGCGATAGCGCGCCGAAATGGCCTTGGCTGCTTCGAGCGGCTCGCTGCCCTTGATGAGATGAAAAGCGTACTCGGCGGCGGTGGTGTTGAGCTGCAAAACGGTGGACGCGTTGAGAATCAAGATTCCGGCGCCGTTTTTTAACAGGCGCAAATGCAGGCGGAAAGGCTTTTCGTCCTGCAGCGGCGATTGCAGGTGATAAACGCCCACAGGCAGAGCCTTGACCGGGGCAAAACGTTCAACGAGACGGGTGAATAGATTCATGGGGCCTCCGACTATAAACGCACAAAATGCGGCATATCAAACGGAACTTCGAGCGAAAGTTCCACGAAACCGGCATAAACGCCATCCTTATACCAGGGACTCTGGTAAATCACCTTTTTGACGCCGTTTTTCTCGATAGTGTAGACATTTTTCTCTTTTGCGGCCAACAAGCGCGCAGTTTTGGTCAACGCGGGCTCTGGGTGACAATCGAGCATGTTCTGACCGATCAGGTCGTAACCGCCATCTTTTTCAAAGGTTTTGGCGGCTTTGGCGTTCATTTCCAAAATGATGCCTTGCGGGTCGCAAACCGTGATGGCAGCGGGAAATTCTTTGATCCAGGCGTGTTCGGTCATGATTCTCCAATCGAAAATTGCAGCGGACAGCCGCCGCCACAGTCGCTTAACAGCGCGCAGCCTTCACATTTCAGCGGCAAATCCTGCCGCTCGCGCAACTTGACCGAGAGTTTGTGGTTCCAAATCGCGTCCCAGTCGTCGCGCAACAGGTTGCCGACCGGGCGGTAGTAAGACTGGCAGGGCAGCACGTCGCCATTCGGCTCGACACACATATTATAGAGTGCCGCGGTGCAGCCCTTCACGCCCAAATCGAGCGCCATCGGGTCAAAGCCGCAGTACTGCGTGGGCGTGTACCAGATCAGGCGCTGTCCGCGCGCATCGGTCTTTTGGCGCGCAATCTCCAGCAGCGGAGTCAGTTCGCTTTCGGGCAGGCCCGTCCCGACCGTCGCGCCATGGCCAGAATGGATGAGCGCATTCAGCCCGATGGTCGGCACACCCAATTCCGCCAGAAAATCGAGCGTGGCCGGAATACTGTGGACATTATCCTGCAGCATGGTGGTGTTCGTCATCACAAACAGGCGCGTATCGAGCGCGTTCTTCAATCCTTTAATGGTTTGCTCAAAGGCTTTGGCATTCACCATCCGGTTGTGGATGTCGGCATCGCAAGATTCAACCGTGACCTGAACATGATCCAGCCCGGCATCGACCAACCGTTTCACAAAATTTGGATCGGACAAGCGCCTGGCATTGGTATTTAAACCGCTAATTTGACCGTTGCCCTCGGCATGGGCAATCAACTCTGGCAGGTCATCCCGTAAAGTGGGTTCACCGCCTGTGAAAACGACGTGCGGAATAGCCAGCGCCCAGGTTTTATCGAGCAATTGCTTCCAGTGATCGGTGTCAAGCTCGGCAAAACTGCGCTCCCGCGCGTTATAACAATGATGACAATCATTGTTGCAGCGATAGGTCAGCGCCAAATCCATGCGGTATGGCGCGGATGGCCGGGCGCTGAACGGCGCCAGGGTTTCCAGTTCCAGGTCATGTATGGCGCAGGCTCCATCCGGGCGAATCAACTCGGAGAGTTGATAGTGAAAAGCAGCCAGGTCATCCTTCAATTCAGCGGACGCCACCTTCCACTTTTTCGCGGCAGACTTCAAAATCTCCGCGTCGGCTTTGCCGTCAAAGATCGCCTTGGCCATGAAAGCCGCGGTCGGATTAAGGTGCATGACCCGGTTGGCGTTGATGATCAAGGTGCCATGTCCATCCGGGTCAAGCCGCAAATGAACGCGGGATTTCTCGTCAGCGTTTTCAATCTGATAGTGAAACAAATCCGTTGTCGGAGTTTGGGTTGTGGAAGCACCATTAAACCATCGACCAAGAAAACTCATGGGATACCGCTAAACCTTTCAATCGAAAATCGTCAATTCAAAATGCGCTTACCGTCCGCCACCGGCGCAGGCGCAGGCGCAGCCCGCACAGGCGCAGGCACAGGCACAACCGCTGCCCCCACCCGAACGTCCACTACCCGAAGAAGAAGGAGGTGGAGGCGGGTTGGTGACCTTCGTCACGCCGCTGGTGAAATCGTTCATATTCCCCAGGACTTTCCCGGAGAAATTCTGCACGCCACCCACCACCGACGCGGCGAAATCCGCGCCAGGCAGAGATGCGCGCCCACCCGAACCGGATGACATGGACGGCAAGCCGGGCGTGGAAGGCATGGACGATTGGCGGTAAACCGGGTCATAACGCCCCCACCACATCGGCATAAACACCGGGCCGGTAAACACGCGCCGGGAACGATCATCGTAATCCTTGTCCAGCATGGTCCATTCGAGCGCTTCCTCGAACATCTGACTTTTCACTTCCGGCGTCCCGGCGGTTTCGATCTGCTGCCAGGCTTTTTCGTTAATGGTCTTGTAGTAATCGAGGGTTTCCTTGCGGCTGAAACCCTTCATCTTCTCGGTGACGTTCTTCACCAGGTTGACCGTCATGGCCTGCAAATCCTTGCGGCGCTGACGTTCATCCTTCACCATGGCCTGGATAAATTCGGTTTCATAGGGCTGCAGCTCTTCGGGCTGGGGCTCGATCAATTCCACCTTAAGCGGATCACGAGTCACAACCTGCACCGCATTCTTTTTGACAGCGCCGAACAGGATCATCGTCATTACTTTGTCGAGCGGCTGACCCATCAAAATGGCCGCTTCCACCGCTGTCAGGCCGCGCTTGATGCCATGGCCTTCAATCGCAATCGACGGCTTGATATATTGCAATTTGCGCTTGCGGTCACCGACTGCGCTCAAAATCGGAATGCCAAAGAAAAACGCGCCGAAGCAGCAAAATGGCAGGAAGCTGGAAATTGCGCCGAAAATGGTCGCCAGTCCGCCAATCAGCAAATCGACAAAGGTGGTGCGCACGATCGCCGTTTCGGGGATGTAGGTGGCCGGGAAGGAGGCGCCAAAAGTGTACTGGGTTGAGCCATTGGCCTCGGCGCTTTGCCAGGTGTAAGTGACCCGGCCATCGTTGTCCAGCCCGGCAGCAGGCTCGGCCGCTCCCGGCCAGCCGCCACGAGCCGGGTGATATTTCGGTTCTTCAGTTTTCACTCCCGGCGGCAGGTGGAAAACCACCGTCAAATCGGTGGCGCCATGCACAAATTGAGAATCAAAATAGGTTGGCGAAAACTCGCTGCTGGCATATTGATCGTTATCGGTGTCAGGATAAAACATCTGCTGGATGCCGCTGACGTAAACGTGAACGCTGCCGGTTTGACGGATGAACTTTTTCCCCAGGACGACCGCCACCCCGCTGCCGCTGCCCTGATAATCGGATGTGGTCACATCCACCGCAGTGCCGCCAACATCGGCGCGAATATTGCCCACACTGAAATTGCTGTTGGGCAAACCCAGATCGACGAAATCAATGACATGCGCCCCGGGATCATTGGCAAAGGTCAGAGTGTAATCCAGCGCCATCGTCCCGTCCTTGTTCAAAAAGACGTGGACAACTTCGCCGGTCAGTTGAAACGAGTAATTGGCTTGCGCTGCCGCACTGGTTGTCAGCCCAAAAAGAAGCGTAATGACCAACACAAGGATTAACAAGCGAGATTTCATAGTGTTCCTCCCCGGAATTACCATTTCGGTTCTTCGGTCAGTTGATAGGTAGCCTGGCAATAAGGACAGGTGACGACCGGCGCCCCCGCCATCATTTTGATATCGCTGGAGGTGATGGCACCGCCGCACGACTGGCACTTCATCTGGCTGATTTTGGTATCGCCCGGCAAATCAATGTTCACCACCTGCTGGATAACCTGCGCATCCCCGGAACCTGTCTTGCGCGCCCCGACCCAGACCAATCCCGCACCGCTTCCCAGGAAAACCAGCCCCAGGCAGAGAAACCCGATTCCAAACGACAGCCAGGATGAATCACCCTGCGCCGAGGTGGAACCGACTACGTTCAAGGCGCCGTACCCAACCAGGCACAGCCCCATCAAGAACAAGATCCCTGCACCAACATACATTAATGTGCGGCCCATAAACACCTCCGAGGTAAAAAATTGGCTTATTTAGTGTAGCACTTTGCTGATAATGGCACAAATGACTTTTGTCTCTTATTTTACGGGATTTGGGATGAAAAGTTTCCCGAAACTCATTCTTTCAAGATGTCAGCTGATTTCATGAAAACCCAAAAGACAGGCGGCTGGAAATCCGCCCGATCATGTTAAAATTCACAAGCCGGGATGATACTTATCTCCCGGCAGTGTTCTAAAGGCAGTACAATACCATTTTCAGATTTGACACTCCCAGGGCGTTATTGAACGTCAGCTTCTTAAAGGAATTTCCCATGACCCATCAAAACGAATACAGCCGCTGGAAAGAATCCGCTCACAAGAAATCGGTGGAGAAATTCCCCGAACGCAAACCCAGGTTTGAGACTTCCTCGGGCATTGAGCTGCCGCCGGTCTTTGTGCCCGCGGACTCCGACCCCGATTACATGGATAAACTCGGCCTGCCGGGCGAGTATCCCTACACGCGCGGCGTGCAGCCCACCATGTACCGCGGCCGTTTCTGGACGATGCGCCAGTACGCCGGTTTTTCAACCGCCGCCGAATCGAACCGACGCTACCGCTACCTGCTCGGCGCCGGGCAAACCGGTTTATCGGTGGCCTTTGATTTGCCCACGCAGATCGGCTATGACGCCGACGATCCGATGGCGCTCGGTGAAGTGGGCAAAGTGGGCGTCTCGATCTCCTCGGTGGAAGATATGGCCGTGCTTTTTGACCAGATTCCGCTCGACAAAGTCTCCACCTCCATGACGATCAACGCTCCGGCGGGCGTGCTGCTGGCCATGTACATCGCCGTCGCCAAGCGCCAGGGCGTGGAAATGAAAGCGCTGCGCGGCACCATCCAAAATGACATTTTGAAAGAATACGTGGCGCGCGGCACCTATATTTTCCCGCCCCCACCGTCGATGCGCCTGATTACCGATATTTTCTCGTTTTGCGCCCGCGAAATCCCGGCCTGGAATACGATCTCGATTTCGGGCTACCATATCCGCGAGGCCGGTTCAACCGCCGCGCAGGAAGTGGCCTTCACCCTGGCCGATGCGATTGCCTACGTTCAGGCCGCGCTGGCAGCCGGGCTGGATGTGGACTCCTTCGCTCCGCAGTTATCCTTCTTCTTCAATGCCCACAACAACCTGCTCGAAGAAGTCGCCAAGTTCCGCGCGGCGCGGCGCATGTGGGCAAAAATCATGCGCGAACGCTTCAAGGCGCAGAAACCGGCCTCCTGGCAATTGCGCTTCCACACCCAGACCGCCGGTTCCACGCTGACGGCGCAGCAGCCTGAAAATAACGTGGTGCGCGTCACGCTGCAGGCGCTTTCGGCGGTGCTGGGCGGCACACAAAGCCTGCACACCAATTCCATGGATGAAGCCCTGTGGCTGCCGACGGAAAAGTCGGTGCGGGTGGCGCTGCGGACGCAACAAATCATCGCGTATGAATCCGGCGCGGCCGACTCGATCGACCCGTTGGCTGGCTCCTATTTAATCGAGCATCTGACCGATGAAATTGAACGACTGGCGAGTGAGTACATCCAAAAAATTGACGATATGGGCGGCGCGATGAAGTCGATTGAACGTGGCTTCATGCAAAGCGAAATTCAGGATGCCGCTTATACCGCACAACGCGCCATTGAGAAAAACGAAGATATCGTGGTGGGCGTCAACCAGTTCCAAACTGACGAGAAAGTCACGCTCGAACGGCAAAAGATTGATCCCGCCATCGAGGCCGAAGCGCATGAAAGGTTGAGAGTCTTACGCGCGCAACGCGACAATGTCAAAGTGAACGAATTGCGCACTGCCCTGGAAATCGCCGCCAAAGGCACTGACAACCTGATGCCGCTCTTCATCCAATGCATGGAAAACCAGGTCACGCTCGGCGAGGTTTGCAATACATTGCGCGGCGTGTGGGGCGAGTACGTGGCAGAGGGATTTTAGTCACACGAATGACGGGGCGCAGCGATGCTGCGCCCCTGATCATGTAGCAGCAAAAAGCGCGATTTGTGACCGCGCTGGGTATAATTGGACAATTATTTGATGCGCCATGAAACCACTCCACCGCCAGGTCCTTCTCCCCTTTTTGCTGCTGACATCCGTCTTTTCGCTGTTAACTTCCTGCGTCCCGGCGGCAGCCACGCTCAGCACGTCCACTGACCCGCAGCCGCTCGCCGAATACGTGTTTGTGACGGCCAACCCCCTGCCGACGGCCACGGCTTTCCAACCGGCGCCCCCCACGCAAACGCCGCTGCCCTCCCCAACCAGCCCACCCACTGCCACACCGCTCATCACCAATACGCCGCAGCCCACGGAAACTCCGTTCGCGCCGGCCACGCTCAGCCCGAGTAATACGCCTGCCCCGGTCTCGCTGCCTGCCTCCGCGGATAGGCCGCAGTATGCGCTCTCCGTGCTGATGGATTATGCCGGGCATACGGTGGATGTTGACGAAGCGATTCTTTACCCCAATCGCTCCGGCACGGCGCTGACGAGTATCGCGCTGGGCGTCAACCCCAACTTGTGGAACAGCGTCTTCTTTTTGCAATCGCTGACAGTCAATGACCAGGTCTCCAGCAATAACACCCTTTCAGGTCAATGGCTGACCGTCAACCTGGATACACCGCTTCAGCCGGGACAGGCCGTCAAAATCGGAATCAAGTACCGGCTGGTGCTGCCCTACAGTTCCGCCAAAGTTGAAAACTTCGGATATACCTCCCGTCAGACCAATCTCATCGACTGGTATCCCTTTGTCGCGCCGTACAGCGGCGGCAGTTGGGTTTTGCCCGATCCGTTTTCGTATGGAGAAAATCTCGTCTACGAGAAAGCGGATTTCCGGGTCAGTTTGTCCTTCACCAATCCAGAAAGTCAGCCGGTGGTAGCTGCCTCATCCCAGGCAGCGCTGGAAAACGGCAAGCTGGTCTACAGCCTGAGCAATGCGCGCAATTTCACCATCTCGGCCAGCCCCGAATACCAGGTCAGCAGCGCGGATGCCAACGGCGTGACCATTTACAGCTATTATTATCCCGAAGACGCCAATGCCGCCGCCATGGCGCTCGAACTGACGCGCATGTCGGTCAACACCTACAGCAAAGAGTTTGGCCCTTATCCGCACAACGTCCTGACGGTCTGCGAAACCGACCTGAACGACGGCTTGGAGACGGACGGGCTGTATTTCCTGGCGCGCAACTTTTACCGCGCCTACGATGGCACCGTCCAGAACAACCTGTCGGTCATCGCCATCCATGAAACCGCCCATCAATGGTGGTACGGGGCGGTCGCCAGCAATCAGGCCGTGGAACCCTGGCTCGACGAAGCCCTGGCCACCTACAGCGAGCGGGTTTTCTTCGAAGACAACTACCCCAACCTGCTCAGCTGGTGGTGGAACTTCCGCATTTACTATTACGGCGCCACCGGCTGGGTTGATACGCGCGTCTACGATACCGCCAGCTTCCGCGCCTACGTCAACGCCGTGTATTTCAACGGCGCGCGCTTCCTCGAAGCCCTGCGCACGCGCATCGGCGACGAGGCCTTTTTTGCCTTCATCCGGGATTATTTCGCGCGCAGCAACGGCCGCATCGTCAGCGGCAACGACTTTTTTGCCATTCTCGACCTGCATACCAGCAGCGATTATTCCGATCTGGTGGGAAATTTCTTCCATTATCGCTAAACCCTGAAGGAAATGGTAATGATCCAAACCGAATTCCATGCTGATCGTCGCGGGGAGCGCAAAGCGACGCGCCTGCCCCTGCAACTGCTCTTCCTGATACTCTTCACCGGCTTGATGTCTGGCGCTTGCAGCGCCGCGGCGCTCCCTGGCGTTGTCACCGTTTCGACGCCTTCACCCACGCTGGCAGCAACCAGCACTCCCCTGCAGCCTGTCTCGCCGTCCGCGACGAATTCGCCCATTCCAAGCGCCACGCCCGCGCCGCCAGCCCTGCCGCGCTACGTCATCGACGCGCTGATGGATTATGATGCCAAAACGCTTGAGATCCAGCAGGAAATTGACTATCCCAACAACAGCGGGAGCGCGCTGAATGACCTGCTGCTGGCGGTTGAGCCGAACCGCATCCCCGGCGTTTTCACGCTGAAGCAACTCAGCGTGGACGACGCCCCACTGACGGATTACAACCTGACCGGGCAGAAACTCAGCTTCAAACTGGCTACTCCGCTCGAAAACGGGCAAACCGTCAAACTGACGCTGTCCTATACGCTGACGCTGCCGCCGGTCGAGCAGGGCGACCCCAATCTCATCCGCCCGCAAATTTTCGGCGTGACGACGCGCCAGGTCAACCTGACAGACTGGTATCCCTTCGTTGTCCCGTTTCAGGCCGGCGGGTGGGTTTTACACGATCCCTGGTTTTACGGCGAACACCTGGTGTATCCGCTCGCCGATTTCGACGTGAGTCTGCGTTTCACAGATGCGGCCAACGCGCCACTCGTGGCCGCCAGCGCCGCCGCCGAACCGATTGATGGCGGCGCGCGCTATCGGCTGGCGGGCGGGCGCGATTTTGCTTTTGCCATGGGCCGCCAGATGAAATCCGTTTCCGCCCAGGTGCAGGGCGTGACCGTGACGAGTTATTACTATCCCGGCGCTGAAACCGGCGCCCAGGCTGTGCTGGAGGCCACCACGCAGGCTGTGCAAACCTACAGCGGCCTGTTTGGGGCTTATCCACACCAGACGCTGGCGGCTGTGCAGGGTGATTTCAACGATGGCATGGAATTTGATGGGCTGTATTATTTGAGCAATGCTTTTTACAATTTGTACGACAATACCGAGAAAAACTACCTGGTGATGGTGGCCGTGCATGAAACCAGCCATCAATGGTGGTTTGGACTCGTCGCCAATGACCAGAACGACCATCCCTGGCTGGACGAGGCGCTGGCAACCTACTGTGAAAAGCTCTTTTATGAGAAGAATTACCCCGCTTCTGTGGATTGGTGGTGGGCGTACCGCATCGACTTCTACCAACCCGAAGGCAAAATTGACGGCGCTGTTCCCGGCTATGGGGGCTTCACCCCTTACACCAACGCCACTTACCGGCGGGGCGCGCACTTTTTCGACAAGCTGCGCCAGCAAATGGGCGACGAACTCTTTTTCGCATTTCTCAAAAACTATGCGGCGGACATGGCTGGAAAGATAGCCGCCCCCGAAGATTTTTTCCGTATTCTGCGCGCCTCGAACCCCCCGGATCTTTCTGCTCTGCTGTCAAAATATTTTGACAATCCGCCCCAATAACAGCGTCGAGCCAGCTCGATTCGTCCGTCAAGCCGCTCGATTCGTTTGTCGAGCCAGCTCGATTCAAGCGTCGAGCATACTCGAAGCGCCGGTCGAGTATGCTCGATGAAAGGTATTCTTTGTTCTGGCTGGGTTTCGCTCAGTGACCGCCAAGGTAAGAATCAATCACATTCGAATCCTTGAGCAGATCATCGCCATTGCCCTGCATCATAATCTTGCCGGTCTCCAACACATAGGCGCGATCCGCAATGGCCAGCGCCATTTGGGCGTTTTGCTCCACCAACAGGATGCTGGTGCCCTGCTCATTGATATCCTGAATAATATCGAAAATCTGCTCCACCAAAATGGGGGAAAGACCCATCGACGGCTCGTCCAAAAGCAGCAGGGTGGGATGCGCCATCAACCCGCGACCAATCGCCAGCATCTGTTGTTCTCCACCCGAAAGGGTGCCACCAAGCTGGTTGCGACGTTCCCTTAAACGGGAAAAGCGCTCAAACACTGATTCCATGTCGCGGTTGATGCTGGCGCGATCCGCCTGGGTGTAGGCGCCCATCTCCAGGTTTTCCGTGACCGTCATGCGCGAGAAAATCTTGCGGCCTTCGGGGACTTGAATAATCCCCTTCCGAACGATTTCCTGTGCTGGGACATCCTGAATTCCCTCATCCAAAAAGGTGACAGCGCCTTCACGCGGTCGGAGAATTCCCGAAATGGTATTCAGCGTGGTGGATTTTCCGGCACCGTTTGCACCAATCAAAGCGACAATTTCTCCCTTTTCGAGGTGAAAGCTAATGCCCTGAAGCGCGTGGATGGCGCCGTAATAAACCTGCAGGTTTTCAACTTTTAGCATCATGTCGCAACTTCTTCCGTAATTGGTATTTTTGGGTCAGGCTGGTCACATCCGGGCCAAGATAAGCTTCAATCACGCGTTGGTTGGATTGGATTGATTTGGGCTGCCCTTCGGCAATCTTCGTTCCATAATCCAGCACGGTGATCTGATCAGAGATATCCATGACCACGCGCATATCATGCTCGATCAACAGGATGGTAATTCCCAGTTCATCGCGCAAGTTGCGGATGAAACGGGTCATCTTGTCGGTTTCCTGAGGGTTCATCCCGGCGGTGGGCTCATCCAACAAAAGCAAACGGGGCTTACTGGCCAGGGCGCGGGCGATTTCCAGGCGGCGCTGGGCGCCGTAAGGCAGATTGCGCGCCAGGTGATCGCCGAGACCTTCCAGCCCGACATATTTGAGTAAACGACAGCCTTCGGCGATGGATTGTTTTTCTTCACTGCGCTCGCGGCGGGTTGATAAGACTGCATCCATCCAATTCGCCTTGAAGCGCGGGTACTGCCCGACCATGATATTTTCAATCGCGGTCATCTCGCTGAACAGGCGGATATTCTGGTAAGTGCGGGCGATGCCCAGGGTTGCAACCTCATAGGTGGGCTGACCCTGGATGGGCGTACCGTAGAATAAGATTTCGCCATGTTCAGGCTTGTAATACCCTGAAATGCAGTTGAAAAGCGTGGTTTTTCCGGCGCCGTTGGGACCAATAATGCTGGCGATGGCTTTTTCCGGTACCACCAGATCTACCTCATTGACGGCAGTCAAACCACCGAAAAGCTTGGAAACTTGTTTGGTTTCAATACATGCTTGCATGGTTTACGCGTCCTTACCAGGTTGAGAGTGCGCCCCTGTGCCAGAAGCAGAGCTGTCGGACTGTGTCGCATATTCGAGTTTAGCGGCACTTTTTTCCAGTTCAGGTCTTTTGGCTGGCAGGAAACCTTCCGGTCGCAGCCGCATCATCACGACCAGCAAAACGCCGAATACCAGCATGCGGTAGCTCTCGATTTCACGCAGAACTTCCGGCAGGCCCTTCAGCGCAAAAGCTCCCAAGAAGATCCCCGGGATATTGCCGATGCCGCCCACGATCACCAGGCAGATGACGTTGATGGCAACCATCAGAGCATGGTCATCCGGGCCGGTAAACTGGTTGCGCGAGGCGAACAACACCCCGGCGAGACCGGCAACCGCCGCGCTGAGCGACAGCGCCAGCAGCTTGGAAGCAAAGGCATTGATGCCGGTGGCGCGCGCCACGGTTTCATCCAGGTTGATTGCGAACCAGGCCTTCCCGGTGCGCGAATTTTGCAAACGATGCGCCAGGAAACTGACAACCAACACTGCGATGATAATCAGGTACATGAAATCAACATCGGTGGCGAATGATCTTCCAAAAATAGTTGGCCCGGCAATATCGCGGATGCCGCGAGGACCTGCTGTATAAGGAGTCATCAAGTCACTTTTGAGCAGGATGCGAATGATCTCCCCGGCGCCCAGGGTCACAATGGCCAGGTAATCGCCCCGCAAGTTCAGGATGGGCAGCCCGATCAATAGGCCCGAAATTCCCGCCGCGAGCACGGCCAGCGCCATCGCCACCCAGAAATTCCACATCAGGTGATGAGGCGCGGGCGCGGTCAGCAAAGCAAAGGTATAAGCGCCAATCGCAAAAAAGGCGACGTAACCGATCACCAATTGACCCGCCCAGCCGGTGACGATATTCAATCCCAACCCCAGGATGATGTAAATTCCCACGGTGCCCAGCACATAGTTCCAGTAGCCGCCCCAGGTGCGGGGCAGGATAATCAGCGCAGCCGCTAACACCGCCATCGCAGCGTAGCGCGCATATTTATTTTGGACGAGGCTTGTGACACGCTCTGAACGGAGAACGCAAAAAGCTGAATCGGAAGTTTTACGGGCAGTATTCTTCAGCCAATCGTTGTTACGAAAGACAAAGGAAAGCCCAGCCGCTGCCAGCGCTGAAACCACCATCAAGATCAGCAGCAACAGGCTGCCAATCAGGGGTGACTGGTTGAAAAGGAACATCCTGACAGATTCAGGGGAGACAGACGCCAGGTAACCGCGCGGGTCAATCTTGTTCGAAATTGCCACACCAAAGATATAGCCGATCACAGTTGCGAACAATCCACTCACCAGGCCCGCCATCAGCCCCGCACCAAGCGCATCTACGAGGACATCCGCACCAACCAGCGGGCGCCTGGCGGCGCTGGCTCCAGCCCACATGCCAATCAGGATCATAAAGATGACAAAATATGGCAAGAGTGCTGCGCCGCTAATCGATGAGGACGCGCCCAGGATTTTTCCAATCAGGACAGCGCCAGTGACCGTGAACCCGATCAGGAACATGGTCACAATGATTACGCCAAAAGTGACTCCAGTGCGAAGTCCATTCTTCAAGGCGAAAGATTTCATAGTTTGTCCTCCGAAAGTTTCTCGCCCAGAATACCAGACGGACGGACGATCAGAACCAGCACCAGGATTGAAAAAGCGATCACATCCTTGAGCTGGAAGTCAATCCCCAGCGCCGCCGGGCCAATGGCTTCGATAATTCCCAGGAACATTCCGCCCAGCATCGCGCCGGGAATGTTCCCGATACCGCCCATTACAGCAGCGGTAAAGGCCTTGATGCCCGGCAGGAAGCCGGTATAGTGATTGACCAGGCCCATGTGGATATCCCACATGACACCTGCCGCCCCGGCCAAAACACCGCTGATGATAAAAGTCTTGCTGATGACGTTATCAACGTCCACGCCCATCAAAGAAGCGGTATTCTTATCCTGAGCAACGGCACGCATGGCGCGCCCCAATTTTGTGCGCTGCACCAACGTATACAGCGCAACCATCAAAAGTGAAGAGAGTACCAGGGAAAAAACACCAGTATAAGGGATCAAAACCGGATTACCGCTAACCATCACCGTCCACCCGATGCCACGATCCAGGATATCGGGGTTGATGATATTCTTACGCTGCGGGCCAAACAACAACATGGCCAAATTTTGCAAAAATATGGAGGCGCCGATGGCGGTAATCAGCAAAATCAAGCGGGGAGCTTTCCGTAAAGGCCGGTAAGCTATTTTTTCGAGAAAATATCCCGCTGTCGCTGAAACCAGGATTCCCACCAAAAATGCCAGGAACACCGCTATAAATGGATGGGCATTCAAAAACACCAGGTCAGGATTGGCCGCCGTTGGAGTTGGGAGTAAACGCAGGGCTTCGAAAACGAAAAATCCGCCGAAAGCCCCCAGCATCATCACTTCTCCGTGCGCGAAATTAATCATAAACATGATGCCATAAACCAGGGTATAGCCAATGGCGATCAGCGCGTACATACCTCCCAGAATCAGCCCGGCAAGGCCAAAGCGAAGCCATGTATCTGCGCTGAAATTATGCTCCACAATGAGCACATAATAGAGTCGCCACGCCAGGAACAAAGCGACGATTATGCCGACGATAGGACGAACATAGCGACCCAAAATTTGCCGGACCTGGGCGAGGGTTGAGTTTGATTTTTCCATAAATAATGATGCCTTTTTGATAATTGCTGGGGATTGCCATGGCAACTGAAGCCACGACAATCCCCAGGACAGACCCTATCGTCCTTCAATGATACCCGGTTCTGCACAGGCAAAACAAGGTGAGGGGCGAACTTTTAACTTAGCTTATTCAGCAGGAACCCACTCGCCATTCTTGACGATGTAGAAGACTGGGCCGGAAGCATTGCATTCGCCGTTGTCTTTGCAGGTAATGACGCCCGCGATACCCTGATAATCCTTCATGCCACGGACGGCAGCCACGAGAGCGCCGCGCGGAATATAGAGGGTATCACCCTGGACAACTGCCACACTGTTGATGGCCTTGATCAAAGCGCCAACAGCATCGTAGGAGTTCCAGGTGTAAGCGGAGAGCACGCCAGCTTCGGTGCCATAAGCGCCCAAATAAGCGGCATTGAATTTCTTGATCGGATCGGTTCCAGGGGGAACGAGGGTCGCCGAGTAGACGCCTTCACCCTTGTCGCCAACCTTGGAAAGGAAATCCTTGCCATAGATGCCATCGCCGCCGAAAAAGACCACGTTCGGCAAGCCAGCCTGCGCCATCTGATTGACCAGCACGGAAGCTTCAGCATTGTAACCGCCGAAGTACAGGGCTTCGGGAGCCTTGGAGGCCACAGCTGCCAGCGGGGCGCTGTAGTCTGATTCACCGGGGGTAACAGCTTCAAAAGCGACAGTTTCGCCGCCGAGCTTGGTGAAGTTTTCCTTGACCACATTCGCCAGACCCTGACCATAGTCAGTTCCGTCGTGCATGAGCGCCAATTTCTTGATGCCAAGTTTTTCATACAGGTACTTCGCGGCGCCAATACCCTGTTCGGTATCGGTGAAAGCGTTGCGGTTGAAAACCTTGGAACCCTTGGTGGTCAGATCGGGGTTGGTAGCGGAAGGCGACATCATCGGGACGCCGGCTTTTTCGTAGATCGGCATCGCAGCGGCAGTCGCGCCGGAGAAAGCATGTCCGGCCATGGCCACAAAAGTGCCATCAGCGACGAGTTTATTCGCCACAGCCGCGCCACCTTCAGCGCCGCCGCCGTCATCTTCAATCGCCATTTCGACCTTCCAGCCCTGGACGTCGCCGAAATCGGCAACAGCCAGTTTCATGGCGTTGGACATATCAATGCCGAACTGGGAATAATCGCCGGTCATCGGGCCGGAATAACCAACCTTGACGGTCTGACCCTTGGCAATCTTGGCGCAACCAAGTTCAGCCTTGCACGCTTCCGGTTCGGTAGCAGCAGCCGGACCGCAGGCCGCCAGCAAAAGTGCGACGACCAATATCAGAAATACAGCAATACGTTTCATTTTTTCTCCTCCGAGAAAGTTTATATGCCGCACATTAAGGAGCATCCTTTGAAAATCTCAAATGCCCTTAAGTAACGGTCAGACGGGTTTCAGGGAAGCGCAGGTGGCGCTTCTCTGAGATTACACGGCGAATACGGTCAACGCTTTCCCACACATCCTGAAAGGATGTGTACATGGGCGTCAAACCCAGGCGAATGTTATCCGGCTCACGAAAATCGGGGATGACATTCATTTCTTCGATAAGTGCGCGGTTGATCCGATACCCATCCGGGTGACGAAGGCTGACGTGCGAACCGCGTTGTTCCACTTCGCGCGGCGTTCCCAGCGTAAAACCCAATGGGGCCAGGACGGCATCGAAAAGATCGATGAGATACGTCGTCAGCTGAATGGATTTCTGGCGCAGACGCGGGATTCCGACTTCCAACAACAGGTCAACACCCGGCTCCATGGCTAACACCGAAAGTACCGGTGGCGTTCCGCTCAGGAAGCGTTGAATCCCTTCCGCAGGCGCATACTCAAGTTCAAAACTGAAGGGCGCGCGCTGCCCAAACCAGCCCCAAATGGGCGATAAGGCTTCTTTCTGCAAGTCGCGGCGCACGTACAAGAATGCCGGAGCGCCCGGGCCGCCATTTAGATATTTATAGGTGCAGCCCGCCGCAAAATCCGCGCCCCAGGCATCCAGTTCCACCGGAACGGAGCCAACAGCGTGACTCAAATCCCAGAGCACCAGCGCCCCTTTTTGATGAGCAAACTCAGTGATGGTTTTGGCATCATACATATAGCCACTCTTAAACACCACGTGAGATAAAGTAACCAGCGCAGTATCGGAATCAATCGCACCCAGCACCGCCCTGGTATCGACTCGCATCCCGTCAGCTGGCTCCAGCATCTGGATGTGATGTTTTCCACCGAGAACGTGGGCGCAGCCCTGCAGCATATACAGGTCTGACGGGAAATTCAGCGTATCGGTGACAATCTTTTTGCGTTCCGGCCTGAGCATCAATGCCGACATCGCCAGTTTATACAGGTTGATGGTGGTCGAGTCGCTTACCGCCACCTGACCGGGCGCCGCGCCAACCAACTGCGCGATTTTTTCACCCACCTGGAGCGGGGCCTGGAACCAATTAAGGCCCCACGAGCGAATCAGCTTTGCACCCCATTCATCCTTGACGATTTGTTCGACGCGCTCAGCCGTTTGCCCGGGAAGTCTTCCCAGAGAATTGCCGTCCATATAGACCATGCCATCTTCCGCGTGAAAAAACTTGGCGCGGTAGGACGCTAATTCGTCTTTTTCATCCAGTTTACAGGCATAGTCTCTTGAGATATCAATATTCATGAAGGTTTTTTCTTTCGAAGACAGGGATTTGTCAATCCGCAAAGTGGGAATAGCGACCTTCCGCCAACCGCCGTTTGCCTTCTTCCAATAAATCGTCCGGGATAACCTTGAAGGTTTCACCCACGCTGCGATCCTGGGGGATACGCGGCGCCTCGCCATTGGCGAGAAAGGTCAGCGACTCCGCCATCAATTCTCCAGACAGGAGCGCGATGCGATAGTTCAGGCTCTCATAAGTATCTTGATGATAGACCGGCAGCTGCCGGGCCACAATAATATCACCAGTATCAATCCCCGGGTCGATAAAGTGAGCGGTGGCGCCTTCGGGCATGTCCTTATACAAGGCCCAACCCACTGACGCCGACCCGCGCAGCCAGGGCAGCAACCCGGGGTGCGCGTTGACTGTGGCGCGCCGCGGAATCTCAAGGATATTTGACTTGATGATACGCGTGCCGCCCAATGCCAGCACATCCGGTTGATCGGCCGCCAGCAGTTCCTGACAGGTTGCATCGTTATGATTGGCAACGCAATAAACCGGTATTTTCTTTCTGTTAATCAGTTGCGTCAGGCGCGGCGGCAGCGGTTGACCGGCCATGCGCGTCAGGAATTTCTCGCGCTCCACATCACCCACCGCCGACACTTCCTGAATAATCATGCTGGGAATCAGGTTCTGCTCCAATAAGATGCGCAGCATTTCCCGTCCGTAAGGATGTTCTTCCAACACTAAAAAAGCAAAATGTAGGGACATGATTGTTTAACTCTATGCTCGCAAATCTCTCTGGAATTGCCCAACCCATGCTACACAACTGGTTGAGCACCGTTCATTGGTCAGTCTTTTCAGAATTGATAACTCAGCATCATTATAAAGGATTTTTGGAGCAAATTCTCGATATTAATACCTTTTTTCACAATATAGTCCACGAGATTCTGTAGCGTAGGGGAAATGGAAACGCGCCCCTGAAGGCGCGTTTCTTGAATCAATGCGGGGCAGGAGCAATCAGCAGGCGCTAATACGAGGAGTTGGAGTGTGAAATCTCCAATCCGTTGACCTGAATGAAGGCTGGCACAACGATTGCGGTTGGATTGCGCGAGCCGTAGCTCTGGGAGGTGTTGTTAACAGTCTGCGCTTTTGAGAGCCAGGCCATCCCGTCACCGAAGATGTCGAGCAGGCTGTGAGTCAGGCGCACGTTATACGGCACTTCCACCGAACCATCCTTTTTAAGTAGCAGCGCCCCAAAACGCGAGCTGGCGGTCACCAGGCCCTTCGAAGGGTTGACGATGTTCATGTAATGAAGGAAAGGGATGTAAAGAATGTCGTTTTCGCGCGGCAGCTTGACCAGTTCCTGCAGAGTGCTGACATCTTGATCGCCGCAATTCAGCACGAGACTGTTGTGCATCACGGTGTGACCGGTCGGTTGCGCGTCGAATTCGTCAGCGTCATCCTGGAACCAGGTAAAAGACTGGAAAACGCCATTTTTGAAAAGGGGAAATGACTGGCGAGGCATTCCCATGAAATCCCGTTTAAACGGGAAGGTTTCCAGCCGCGACGGGTCATCGGTCAGGCTGAACTTGTCCGAGAAGACTTTCTTGCCAAGCTGTTCTTGGTCCAAAAAGGAGAAACCGCGCTTCAGTGAGCCGCCGCTGAAACCGATCCAGTTCATCACGCTCAGCAATTCGCCGGTGGCGGCAGGGCCAAAGACGATGTCATACTTTCCCAGCGCAAGCTGGCGCGGGGTGTCGTGCTGATAGTGATCCAGCAGGAAGGCCAGTTCGGCGCGCAGTTGGGACGGGAGCAACTCGGTCTTTTTCTGCGCAGATTGTTCGGCGATGACTTCCCATTTGAGCGTGGCGTGCGACAGAACGATGCTGACCTGCGCATCGGAAGTTTTGAAATATTGGGTATGTTCGGAGTGGGTATTGATCTGGGCGAGCGTGTTCGCGCCGTTCGAGAAGATGCCGGACATTTGGATGTCATCCGTCTCGAGACCGGCCACCCCCGCGTTGAAATATGCCAGACGTTCTGCGTTGCTGAGCGCTGCCAGGGCCGCATCAAAGCCGCTTTCGTCGCTGAAAGTTTCCGGGTAGACCGGGACGGTCGGTTGGTAGCTCAAAGGCTGGGCGTGTTTGACCATTTCCGCCGCAATATCCAGGCCTTGCTTCATCTCATCCAGCTTTCCCAGGTCTGTGATCAGTTCGTAGCTGGCGCGCTTGCGGCCTTCGTAGGTGGTAATTTCCAGGCGGATGAGATGCTCATTCGTGTTCAACGAAATGGCGGAATTGGCGAAGCGCATCAGGTAGCTGTCTTCTTCGTGATAATCGAAGGTGGCTTCGACGTTTTTTGAAATGGCATAGGCGCGCAGGTCGCGCAGGGTTTGTAAAATTCGGGCCTTCACGGCTATTCTCCTATCTTGACATGGTCAAAGCGGCAAACCGGAACGCCGTGCCCCAACTGCATGATCTGGTTGGGCTGACCCTTGCCGCAGTTATCGACGTAACGCACTTCCCAGGTGGATTGATCGCCGACCGCCGAAAGCGAGTTGTAGAATTTGACGGTTTCGCCTTTGTAGGTGGAGTTTTTCACGACGCGTGTGACCTGGCCATCTTCGACCAGCCAGCCGATATCGGTGGCAAAGTGGAATTGCTCGCGGTTGGAGCCGATCGACCAGCTTTTGTCGCCATCCAGGATGATGCCTTTTTCGGTGTTTTTGACGATGTCATCCAGCGAACCGTCGCTGCCGGGATCGATGTTGATGTTGGTCATGCGCTCAATCGGCACGCGATAGAAGGCGGTGGCGCGATTGGCGCCGCTGCTGCCATTGAAGATTTGTTTGCGGGCGCGGGCGTTGGCTTCTTCCACCATCTGTCGGCCAGTGATGGCGCCAACCAGCAAGCCCTTGTCGATCAGCAGGTTATCCTGCGCGGGCACGCCGTCATCGTCATAGCCGAAGCTGCCAGGGCTGTTGGGAATGGTCGCATCGGCGCGAGCCGTCAGTTTGGCTGAACCATATTGCAGCTTGCCAAAGTCATTCAGCGTGACGAATGATCCGCCAGCATAAGCCAGTTCGTAGCCGAGAATCCGGTCCAGTTCCAGGGCGTGGCCGATGGTTTCGTGCGTTTGCAGGTACATGATACCGGGCAGCAGGATGACGGAGCGTTCGTCCTTGGGACATTCTTCCGCCGTGCGGACTTCGTTCATTTCACGGACAATCCGTGCGGCATTTTCAGCGAAAAGCTGCGGATCGACTGTCTCCCAGCCGCGCGTGGCGCCCGTCAGCGCAGGTCGAAAACTGCGCAAATGTGACTCGCCCTGTTCGTCCACGCCCATCACCTGCAGGCTGGGGAAAACTTCGATGATGTTTTTCTCGATTTCGCTGCCTTCCGAATCGATGTAGATGATCTGCTTGCGGATGAAGATCAACTCGCTGACGCGTTGGGCAACGCCCGGCTGATCCATTTTCTCATCCAACTCTTTCAGGAAGGCGATTTTTTCGGCAAGCGGGACGGAAAACGGGTCAATGCGGTTTGGGCTGTTGAAGGAGGCCTGCAGGGATTCCTTCTCGGCCAGGCGAACGGGAAAGGTGACACGCTCCGCTGCGACGCGGGCATTATCGAAGGCTTTATCAAACAAAGCTGAGACGTTGCCCACATCCGACGAAGCGGAGAATCCCCAGGCTCCTTTATAAAGCGCCCGGATGCCCACGCCGCTCTCGCGCGAGGCGGTGGCGCTTTTCAAGTTGCCATTCCACATCATAAGATGGTTGGATTCTTCCACTGGATACCAGCGCGCATCCACATAGGTTGCCCCGGCTGTCTTGAGCCGTTCAATTTGCTCTTGTAGTTGCTTTCGCATCAGACTCTCTCCTTTTTTGAATGGATAAATTGTAATCTCAAAACCTGGCGAAATGACAAAGTTTTCAAAAATCACCGCCAACCGGCCTATCAAAACCCGCTGGCGCTATCCATTAGTATAAGCCCGGATGACGCGCCAGCCAACGGGTAAAGGGGACGCGTCCCTACTTCTTGGGAAGAAACCATCAACTTCTTGGGAAGAACTTATCAGGTTCTTGGGAAGAACTTGTCTGTAAGAGAGTTCCGATTCCGCTCATCCGTGAAAATCCGCGGCAAATAAAGATCGAACGCGGCGCTGCGTACCAATCAGCCCAAAGAGCGCGGTCGTTCTCTTTTTCCCCACCGGATGCGGTAGAATTATTATGCTCAGGAAATTATTCAAAACATCAAGCAGAAAATCAGGGAAACATGAAAACCAACAAAATCATTGCAGTTTGTTTGCTGATGGCAACGCTACTCGCCTGTAATGCCGTGACCCAGGCTCCGCAACTGCTTCCAACTGCCACGCTTGAACAAATCCCAACTTCTGTTCCAGCAGCGACCGCCGCCCCGCTCTACCAACAAGTAACGCTGACCGGCTCCAAAGCCATGGAAGAAGGCAAAACTCCCGATTACACCGTCGAAACGGAAATGCCGGTTCTGCAGGGCAGCGACGATCCGCGCGTAGCGAACTTCAATCAGGCAGTAGCGGCCATCGTCTCCGGACAAATTGCCGGGTTCAAGAAAAACCTGATCGATTGGACTCCGTCCCCGGTCACAAATCTCAGCACCTTTTTCCAAACCTACGAACTCATCTCCCCGGTCGGGAACGTCATCAGCCTGCAAATCAAAATCGAATATTACATGGCTGGAGCGGCGCACCCGGCGCATCAGACCATTTCTTACAGCTATGACCTTGAAAAAGGACAGGAAATTACTCTTAACCAGCTATTCCTGCCCAACGCCAACGCCCTGCCAACCATCGCGGACTATTGCAAAGCCGAACTGGGCAAGCGCGATATCGCTTTCGACGCATTTTCAAACGGCGCCGACCCAATCGCAGAGAATTACACCGTCTGGAACATCAGCACCGCTGGACTGGTGATTTTGTTTAACGAATACCAGGTGGCGCCCTACGCTGCCGGACCACAAACGGTCATACTCCCGCGGGATGTGCTTGGGGCAGTCATCGATCCATCCGGCCCGCTGGCCCAGGCTAAGCCCTGAAATGACTCAGAAACCAGCCCTGATCTTCGACTTTGGCGGTGTGCTGCTCGATTGGAATCCGCGCTACCTGTACCACAAGTTTTTTGATGGCGATGCGGAGGCGATGGAACGCTTCCTGCTGGAAGTGGACTTCTCCGGCTGGAACCTTGAACAGGATAAAGGCCGCCCCTTCGCGCAAGGCGTGGCAGAGCTATCGACCCGCTTTCCACACTACGCCCATTTAATCCGCGCCTATGACGAACGCTGGGAAGAATCAATCATCGGCCCCATCCAGCCCAGCGTGGATGCCCTGCGTCCGCTCAAGGACAGCGGCTGCCGCCTGTATGGCCTGACCAACTGGTCGGCGGAAAAATTCGAATTGGCGCGCCACAAATTCGCTTTCTTGGACTTATTCGAGTCCATTCTGGTCTCGGGCGCTGTCAAGCTGATAAAACCCGATCCGCGCATCTTCAAATTATTGCTCGATCAAATCGGCCGTCCCGCCAGTGAATGCGTGTTCATTGACGATTCCGCCGGAAACGTCGCCGCCGCCTGTCAACTGGGCCTGAACGCCATCCACTTCACATCTCCAGAACAAATGCAAGCCGAACTGCTGCAAATGGGAATTTCATATTCGCTGTAAATCATTCAAGGCTGAATTACAAGGAGACCAAATTGAGCGCATTCCCCGAATACTCACAATATGATGGACTCGGCCTGGCCGAACTGGTACGGAAAAAGGAAATTTCCGCCGTTGAACTGGTGGAGGAGGCCATTCAGCGCATCGAAACCCACAACCCGGCGCTGAATGCCGTTATCAACAAACTGTATGACTCTGCCAGGGATACCGCCAAAAAGCCGCTGCCCGACGGTCCGTTTGCGGGTGTGCCATTTCTGATCAAAGACCTGCTCTCCACGATTGCGGGAGTCCCCACCAGCAACGGCAACCGCCTGTGGAAGAATATCCCCGCCAAAATGGACAGCGAACTCGTCAAACGCTGGAAGAAAGCGGGCGTGGTCATTCTCGGCAAGACCAACACCCCCGAATTCGGCCTGACGCCCTACACCGAACCGCTCGCCTTCGGACCAACGCATAATCCCTGGGATTTGACACGCATTACCGGCGGATCCTCCGGCGGCTCCGGCGCGGCAGTGGCCGCCCGCCTCGTTCCGCTCGCCTCGGGTGGCGATGGCGGCGGCTCGATCCGCATCCCGGCTTCAGCGTGCGGGGTTTTCGGGCTAAAGCCCACCCGCGGACGAACGCCCACCGGCCCGGTGTTGGGCGAAGCCTGGCACGGATTCGCCATCGAACACGTTCTGACGCGTTCCGTGCGCGATTCAGCCGCCATGCTGGATGCCACCCAGGGCGCGGATGTCGGCGCACCTTATTTTGCTCCGCCCGTCTCGCGCCCGTTCCTGGATGAAGTCAGCACAAAACCGGGCAAACTGCGCATCGCCGTCAGCGCCGCGCCCATGCTCGGCAAAAACGTCCATGCGGATGTGCTCAAAGCCTTCGCCGAAACCGTCAGCCTGCTGAAAGAACTCGGCCACGAAATCATCGAAGCCGCTCCGCAGGTGGATGGCGAGGCCTTCTCGCTGGCGTTTGTCACCATCCTGGCCGCTGAACTGCGCGCCGATATCGAAGAAGCCGCCCGCGCCGCTGGGAAGAAAGTTTCCGTCAGCGATTTCGACCCGGCCAGCTTTGGGCTGGGCATGCTCGGCAAAGCCATGAGCGCCGAAGAATACGCCGCCGCCGCGCGCTACTTGCAAACCTCCGCGCGCCAGGTTTCGCGCTTCTGTGAAGATTACGACCTGCTGCTGACGCCCACCCTGTCCCAGCCACCCGTCAAGGTAGGCGCGCTGCAACCGGCCGCCAGCGAAAAAACACTCATCAGCCTGATCGGCAGCTTTGACGGCGGCGGCCTGCTGAAGATGATGGGCATCATCAAGCCCCTGGCGGCTCAGACCTTCGAATTCATGCCCTGGACGCCGGTCTTCAACGTCACCGGGCAGCCCGCCATGTCGGTGCCGTTGTATTGGAACGCTGAAAACCTGCCGATCGGCATGCACTTCGTCGGCAAGTTTGGCGATGAAGCCACACTTCTGCGCCTGGCCGGGCAATTGGAACAGGCCAAACCCTGGGCGCAGAAAACTCCGCCAGGATTCTAGCAATAGGCCGGGCGCTGAAATCTGTTCAAACGCAACTTTCTGGGCTGGAACGCATCCAAACAGGTATTCCATTTAAGCAGAGGACAGCATGCCCAGAAAAACAACCCGCCGCGTAAACCGCACTCCCGTTTCGACATTTTTTCGCCGCCCCGTCGTTCAGATTGGTCTGGTAATGATCGCCGTCATCGTCGTCGCGCTGATTGCGCTGACAGGCAGCGGACAATCCGCCAGTGGATTGCCCGCCGAAATCAGCTCAGCCCAGGCTTATGAGCTGTACCAGCAAAAAACCGCCTTCTTTGTGGATGTGCGCGAACAATCAGAATGGGATACCTTCCACATTCCCGATACCACGCTCATCCCACTCGGAGAGTTGCCCAACCGGCTGAATGAAATCCCCAAAGACCGGCAAATTGTGGTGGTCTGTCGTAGCGGGAATCGCAGCGCCTCCGGACGCGACATCCTGAAACAGGCCGGTTTCACCAACGTCACCAGCATGGCTGGCGGTGTGACGGACTGGAAGACGCAAGGCTATCCAATTCAGCCATAAAACAATCAGGGCGGCCCATTGGCCGCCCTGATTGTTTTATTTTCGCACCAGCACCTTCAAATCATCCAGCAAATCCGCCGGGGATAGACCGTAAGGCCAGGTCATAATGAGATTGCCCTGCCGGTCAAGGATTTGCACACTGGCCGTGTGATCCACGGAATAAAAACCGTTGGCGTCTGGCGGATTCAATTGGTAGAAAATCCCAAAATCCCTGGTGACTGCATCAATCTGCTCCTGCGAACCGCTCAGGCCGATAAAATCCGGGCGATAAGCGCTCACATACGAGGCCATTTTGTCGGGAGTATCGCGCTTCCAGTCCACAGAGACGAACAGCACCTGCACCTGATCCGCGGATTTACCCAGGTTGTTCAGCGCCTGCCGCAATCCGGCCAGCGTGGTGGGGCAAACGTCCGGGCAGGAGATGTAGCCAAAGTACAGCACCACAATCTTGCCGCGAAAATCGCTTAACGAAACCGGGCCGTGCGCCGATTGAAGCGTAAAATCGGGCATCGCTTTGGGCGGCTCGATAATCGAACCGTGTATCAGCGGCGGCATGTTGTACTGAAAAATCGCAATTCCAGCCAGCAAAAGCACCACCACAACAGCAAAAAGCAGATTGCGGCGAGTCATAGACCTCCTATTTGGGCATCACCATCATGGATACGGGCACGTCGCCCGCCTTCTCGAATTTTAACGTAATAGTGACCATTTCGCCGTCTTTCAGGTCTTTCTTCAAGTTCATCAGCATAATGTGATAACTGCCATGCTTGAGTTCGAGAATCGCCCCCGCCGGGAGATCAATCCCCGCCACCTCGCGCATGGACATGACATTGTTCTCCATCGTGGTCTCATGCACCTGGGTCATCTCGGACAGGTCACTGGCCGCACCGATCAGGCGGTCGGCCTGACCGCTATTGTTTTTAATGGTGACAAACGCCCCGCTCACTTCCCCCGTTTTAGCAGCCATGACGCCTGCCCCCGTGAATCCGAACGGGACGTCAGATGCGGCAGATTTTGCGGACATCCCGGCTCCGCAGGCCGTCAACAAAACGGAAAACAGCATCAGAACGGAAAATATTTTTTTCATGGTGATTTGCTCCTTGACTTTCTTGAAATATGTGAGAAAATTTGAGAAACTTTGAAAATATTCGGATTATTTTATCATACCTGTCAGGAAAAACAAGATGAAAATCCTATCGCCACGCCAGCGCACCATCGTAAACCTGCTCGCGCAAAAAGGGGATGTGCGCGTTGAAGAAATCGAACAAAATCTCAATATCTCCAAAGCGACGGCGTATCGTGAAATCCAATGGCTTTCCAGCCAGGGTTACGCCGCAAAAACTCCCGGCGGCCTCAGCCGCATGACGGCAGCGCCCGGGAACTGCCTGCAATGCGGGCGCGAAAGCAATCCTCGCGCGGCTTTTCTGGCCGAAAGAAAAGACGGCTCGCAATTCAGCGCCTGCTGCCCGCACTGCGGGTTGATGGCGCTCACCCACCGCACCGACATCCTATCCGCCATGACGACCGACTTTTTCTACGGGACGCTGCTCAACGCCGCGCATGCCTGGTATGTGCTCAACAGCCGCGTCAGCCCTTGTTGCCAGCCGTCCGTTTTGAGTTTCGCCAGCCTGAGCGATGCTCAAGGGCTTGTGCAGGGCTTTGGCGGCGAACTTGCGAACTTCACTGATGCGCTCGAAAAAATCAAGACTCTGACGCAGCTGTAAAAGCCTGGAAGAAGAAAACGCGCCGAAACGGAATCCGAGCTGCGGGGAGATAGCGCGTGGAATCATCCACCTGCCACCATAAAACCGTCAAACGGCCTACGGGATAACGCAACAAGTCGGGAAGAGATAATGCAACTCAAAAAATAAGGGGGAAGCAACTCAAGAAAAGGCATAAAAAGAGACACCTTCTTAAGGATAATGTGATTGACGAAATCAATAAATCCTAC
>CAILYI010000152.1 GCA_903838415.1 uncultured Anaerolineae bacterium
ACTCGACTTTTGCAGCACCTTTATAACCGAATAATCAAGCAGTGATCCAAGGGGTAGGAAATTCGGTACAATTCAAGATAGGAACATCATCTTGGAGGTGGCCTATGTTTCCTTTGGTTGAATTTCCTGAATTGGTGCAGCATTATGCGCCATATTTCAAAGATGTTTTCTCGCCGGAAGCGTTTATCGAATTCGAGCGCTACATAAGCGGGCTGATCGTGTCCGAGAACAAGACGATCGAAGGTATCAATCGCCTGATGGTCGTTGAAAATCGCAATCAAAGCTCGCTAAATCGTCTGCTAACGAAAAGCCCATATGAACTAAGGAACTTGAACCAGGCGCGCTTGAATGTGATGAACAGTCTGCCAGGTACGAAGATGAAACCCAGTGGTGTGTTCAGTTTGGATGATACGCTATTGATCCACTACGGAGACGACTTTGAGAAAATAGCCAAACTCTGGGATCATGTCAGTGGCACCTATGTCTGGGCACATGATTTGGTAACCATCCACTACAGCGATGATGATACTGATTATCCTGCTGTATTCCAGCTTTGGGAGCCGGTGGAATTGGAAAAGTTGGAGCAAGGCATTCGAGCTGCGCAGATAAAGATCAAACCTGAAAAGAGGCGCTCAAGAAAACTAATCCACACAAATGGCGAGGATATTTGCTTGGCCTTTGGAGACGACGCGAAAAAGAACATCCGGAATTGCAAGAATTATATGACAGCAAGATCATCATTTCTCAGAAACTGCTGCAAAGCTGGGTTGAAAGTCATCCGGACGAATTACACCCAGTCACTTTTGACAATTGGTTTACACAGCCCACTTTCTGCCGATTTCTTGATCAGACCCTGCATCTGGCTTATGTAGGTACGCTGGCAGATGGAGATCAGGTCAATCTGAGCACAGGTGGAAAGACCTTGAAGGAATTTGCCGAGCATCTAAAACAAGAACATTTGGATGCGATCCAGCGCAAAGCCAAACCAGTCTTTCATAAAATTGGCATCCCATTCAAGGGAAAGAACGAACAGTATTACAGCTATTGCAATACGCACAATATCCACAATTTTGGACGACAGCGCCTGGTCATTAATTATCGCCAGGCTGACCTATCCGACAACCCTGTTTTTTTATATCAGCAACCGCTTGGTATGGCAGGCTGCTGGCATCACACGGATACGTCGTCACACCTGCAATTGCAGCACAGGTGCAAGTGTCGCTGGCCGGTGGAGGTCTACCACAAGGAAGGAAAGGATGAAGGCTTGGACCAGTACCAACTGCGGGACTTCAACGCTATCCAAAGACACATCGCGTTGGTTGCCGTTGTTTATAGTTTACTGCGAGCCAGCCAACATGATCCCAACCTTCGCGAACGACTTCAACGCCAACTCAAGATATCGCTTGAAGATAACCCAGCAGCATGGCGTCGCGTTTCACAAGCACAATCTTTGTGGTGTTTAGGCCTTTTTCTCAGCGCTGGTTTGACCCAAGGGCAATCTTTGGAGCAGCTCTTGAAGCCCTTGGTGCGCGTTATGTGTAAAACCTGATCAAATCCGCTGATGGTGGTTGCTGCCTCACCTGTGATGACCAAGGTGAGGGTAAGTTTGTGTTGCCAGCGGTCAGCCAAAATGCAAGAAATCGCCCTTACAGGTCTGCTTGAGCATTCAGTTTTTCAAGGTGCAAAAGTCGAGTAATTTAATTGACTTTACTAAAAAAACCACGCGGACTCCAACCGAGAGTCCGCGTGGTTTTTTTACGACTTCTATTTATTGGCGGTTTTTGGCAGTTACTATTGGCAGTTTTTGGCATTTAATTTTTTTTCCATGGCTGTATACTGGGCAAACTTCAAAGTACACACTGCCCAAGCGTTGATTAGGTATCAGTTTCTGTCACCGTTCAACTGGCAATCCCAACGGAATAAATTTTATTGGTTCTTAATATATTGAGGAGAAAAACTGATGAACATTGCGCAATTTGCTGTACCAAAACTGGCTCAGGGGGGCATCATTCTTCTGGCGGTAATTTCTGTCGCGATCGCCGATGTGATGCTCAAGAAGGCGGCCGATCAGGGCAGTCTGACTAATACGCTAATCAGTCCCTGGTTGTTTATAGCGATTGGTTTGTACTTGATACAGATCAGCTTTTTCACCATCGCCTTTATTGCCGGTTGGAAGCTCAGCATCATTGGCGCTCTGCAAACTGCCATTTACGCATTGGTCGTTCTGGCAGCCAGTGTTTTTCTCTATCATGAGAGTCTGACCAGAGTACAGGTAATAGGCACGTTATTGGCGTTCGGCGGTGTGGTGCTGATTAACTGGCCTTGATGCAAAATGATTAATATATTTTTTTGATGGAGGCATCATTTCGTTCAGCCAACACGAGAAACATCGCCGTGGGCAACAAAAGTTCCTTTAATAATAGCCATAAAATTTTATTGGAGTATAACGATGTCCGCGGTCAATAATCCCCTATTAGATAAAACCATTAAACTTTCTGCAACAATATCTCAAATTTGGGCTTACCCAGGCAAATTGATTGAACGACATCTGCCTGCTTTACGACTTACCCCTGTAATCAGCACCGGTTTGGTGATTGGCATTGTCGATGTTATCTATACCATTTCGCTGGCCGCACTCATCTTTGCAGGTAACGCACCCCCTTATGTAGCCAATGGAATTGGGTTGATCCTGCTTGGAGGAATTCCACCTCTCCTATTTATCAATTCATTAAGTTCCTATAAAGGCAACATGACGTGCGGCCAGGATGCTCCCGCTGCTATTCTGGCTGTGATTGCGGCTGGAATCATGCAAAGCATGCCCTTGTCGTTGCCGCGCGAAAAATTTATCACGATCATTGCTCTAATTGCACTGACAACATTTTTGACCGGATTATGTTTTCTTTTATTCGGTTATTTTAAGCTTGGTTCCCTCGCGCGATTTCTACCTTTCCCCGTGATTAGCGGTTTCTTAGCTGGTACCGGCTGGATGCTTGTCACCGGTGGGATCAAGGTAATGTCTGGAGTCGCTTTTAGTTTTACTGATCTCGGCTCATTATTTCAACCTGATATTTTTATACACTGGGCACCAGGACTGGTTTTTGCTTTTTTCATGCTCCTGATCCTGAACCGCTACAAACATTCTATGCTCCTACCCGGAATGCTGATCGGGACAGTAGTCCTTTTTTATGGTGTGGTGTTTTTCACTCAAACATCCATCTCCACCCTAAGTGCGCAAGGCTGGCTATTGGGGCCCTTTTCCAATGCAACTCTGTGGCAACCCCTGTATTTTTCGGATATGGCATTGATCCATTGGGATTCCATTCTGGCGCATGCGGGCGGCATAGCAAGTGTGTTAATTATCAGCGTAGTAACTTTTTTGCTGAATGCCAGCGGGATCGAATTGATCGTTCGGCAGGAATATGACCTGAACCACGAACTGCGCGTGACCGGGATAGGAAATTTGCTTGGCGGCTTAATGGGGAACATCGTTAGCTTCCACGACCTGACCGATACTGCGATAATCTACAAGTTCGGAAAAGGCAGCCGTTTATGCAGTTGGGTGACAGCAGCAGTATTTATCCTGCCGTTCTTATTTGGAGCCGCAGCGCTGTCCTATGTTCCTAAAATAACGATGGGGACCATACTTATCCTTTTTGGTTTTTCATTTTTATATGAATGGATCTATCGGGCATGGTTCAATTTCTCCAAAGTGGAATATGTTGTCATCCTGCTGATCTTGGTCACTATTGCCGCTTTGGGTTTCCTGCAAGGAGTCGGTCTTGGGATCGTGACGGCATTGGGGTTATTTATCATTAATTACAGCCGCGTCAGCGTAGCAAACATAGGCTAACCGGTGCTAAACTTGAAAACCGCTTTGCGCGCAGCCCCCGGCCTTGAAAGATCTTTACGGAACAGGGCGGAAGGGCATATTAGAACTAGCAGTCGTTTAGGAAACCCCCTTGCCTAGGCGTCTGCTATTTTTATCCAGGTTCGTTTCTCGTTCAAATATCGGGACATTCCCGAGCGGCTGTCTGATCCGCTTTTCGAATCGCATGACAGCCGATGCGCAAAATTCCATCGGGGGAATTTTGCGCATACATCAGGGGAAATGAAAGCGGATTTACGACATCAGAATTGGAATAGATCAGGGAAATACTGCAGGCAGCGCGGAGTGGCGGTGGGGTGAGTAATTGTCCCGCCGTCTAATTATAGTCGGCGGCATGTTGTGCAAGTCTCGCTGGCTGTAAAAGAACCTGCCTGCATAAAACATGACAAATTATTGCACGAACTTTTGACTTTCACAACTGACAAAAAATCACGACTTACCAAAAGGCTGAATAACCAAAGAAGAAAACAAGTATGCCGATTCTAGAAACCTGACGAGCGTATATCTTTTGCTATTTTATATCGTTAAGTTTTCCAAGCATATCAGTCAATACCGCTTTTGTAACTTGCCGAAACAAACGTACTCTTTCAGGGCGTGAAAGAACTAGGTTCTCTTTATCCAATTCGTTCTCAAAAACTTGTTGCATGATTGCAAGTATTTGGTCATCAACTTTTTTCTGTTGCACCCGCTGAGTAATTCGCTTCAAAAGGTCAACATAAGAACCTGAGTTTTGAGAGTTTGGCGGATTGAACATGAGAATAATCCTGTTGTGATTTGATTTTTTCGTAAAAACTATTTTGGAATTCATAAATAATTATGCGGATTGTAATGGATTTGGCGAAGCAGCCATCGCGGTAGTGCTGCCCGTTACCGAGCAGACCCCGCATATCAGCCAGATGCTTTTCCTGGACAAATCCCGGCGTGCGGAACGATCTGCTGAATGAGGTGAAAGTCCCATGTCCGGTTCGGAAGTGGCGGTTGGGGTGTCAATTGCTCCGTTGACCATAATTGGGCTGGATAAATACGATAAAATGATCTTGTCAGGCAGCAGTAATTGGCGGTGTGGTGAGCAGCTGCCCACTAACCGGAATTAGGCGGTGTGTTTTAGATATTCTTTTAGCCTGAATTGGATATCCTTATCGGTCATAATACTACCAGGGTAGACTAAGTAATGAATCGAGCGCAACATCGGATTCGAAATTGATTTTGAACATTGTATACAGCGCGCTGGATTGCGGAATCGCCAGCGACCACCAAATGGTGCTGGAAGGAGTATTTTCTCAAACCGCCAGCGGTTTAACAAGCTCATTGTCCACAGTGTCTGGCCTGGAAATATCTCATCAAGCACTGGATCGAGAAAACTCCATACTAACGTGAGATTGCCCGTATCATTGTAAAGGAAGCCTTGGTCAGTAAAACCCGCGTGATATGGGTAAGGCTGATCAAAAATATTCTTCTTACCACAGTGTTTGCATTCGATCAATAAGAATTCAGATGATGTCATAGCAAGAGTACTTTGATCTCGCGCCTAACCATAAACTAAAGAAAAATCGCTACTCGCCGCCATTGCATTAATTGTACAGCCAATAAAGATTTTTTGATCCACGTAAATCCAGCAAGAGATTTTGCAGTGGTACAAAGGTATCCACAATTCCACCTGGGGAAAAAATAGATTTCATACAATTCCTTTCGGTTTTTTCCCTGTGCCCAACCCGTTGCTAGAACCGCGGGTTTTCGCGTTTAATACCCCGAATTTCTACAGTAACCTTACAGTTTGTAGATCGTGGGGGATGGTTTAAAAAACACCAATAATATGCGCAACCCGCCATATACGGGGGTGTGTGCGCCAAAATACCCCCATATATGGAAATCGAATATAAGCCATTCTAATGGTATCATTGCGGGACGCATTTTGTTTTCCCGTCCACCTTTTGAGATTTCAGGCGGCTCATGAAAAAATTCTCCCACTTAACCCGCACCTCATTACTGCTAGGCTTCTTTTTTCTTTTTGACAAAATCCTGGCTTTTGCTCGCTCGATTATCATTGCGCGACAATTTCAGCTTTCTCCCGCGCTGGATGCGTTTAATGTAGCCAACAACCTCCCCGACCTCCTTTTCGCCCTTATCTCGGGCGGGGCGCTGGGTATGGCCTTTATCCCGCTGCTGACGGAATATCTCACCACGAAAGGCCGAGCTGCCGCCTGGGATTTGTTCTCGCGCGTTGCAAACGTCGGGTTTACGTTGACTGCGGTCTTCGCGACGGTGATCGCCATTTTCGCCGGTCAAATCGTCCGCGCGCAGATTGGGATTGCACCCGGTTTTGGCTCGGAACAACAGCAGCTGGTCGTCGAGCTGATGCGCCTGAACTTGATCGGCACCGTCATTTTCTCCATCAGTGGGTTGGTGATGGCTGGTTTGCAGGCCAATCAACATTTCCTGTTTCCGGCCCTGGCGCCTGCCATGTACAACGTCGGAATGATTATTGGCGCGTTGGTCTTTTCTCCGTCAGAACCGTATCATTTTGGGCCAGTAACCTTGCCCGCTTTGGGGCTGGGTGTGCACGGATTGGTCTATGGCGTTATCCTGGGGGCCTTGCTGCATCTCGGAATTCAAATTCCCGGCCTGATCATTTATAAATTCCGTTGGACGCCTTCGCTCAACATTCGCGACTCCGGCTTGATTGAAGCCTTGAAACTGATGGCTCCGCGTCTGTTGACCATGCTGGGGATCCAGTTGATGTTTATTGCGCGCGATAATTTCGCTTCGCGCCTTAATCAAGTCGGCGCGGTCACCTCGTTGACCTACGGCTGGATGATTATGCAGGTTCCTGAAACACTGCTGGGAACGGCGATTGCCACCGCGCTATTACCGTCGCTGGCAGAATATGCCGCCAAAAAAGACTGGCAAACTTTCTCATCAACGGTTGAAAAAGCACTGCGCGTGATGCTGGTCTTGAGCCTGCCGGCGGCCGCAATCATCGCGGCAGGTTTGCGGCCTCTCGCGGCGGCCGCTTTCCATTTCGATGAAGGCGGTACCAACTTGCTGACATTGACGGCGCGCATCTACATGCTCACGCTGGCTGGTTATGTTGTCCAGGAAACCCTGGCACGCACTTTCTATGCCCGTAAAGAGCCCTTGATGCCGTTGGTGGGTGTGCTGGTGCGCATGATTGTCTATGTGCTGGTGGGCCTTGCCGCTGTGACGATATTCCCGTCGCTGGGGGCGCCGGTCATCGCTGCGGCAGAATTATCGTTGACGGTGGAAGCCTTGTTTTTGTTCATATCCCTCAATCGACGGCTTGAGCCGCCAGTCAAGGTGTTATCGGCGATCGCCAAAGGCCTGGTAGCGGCAGCATTTGGCGGAAGTCTGGCTTACGGGTTGGCTGTCTTTTTGCCAGGCCCTGGCTATCTCACCGCTTTAACGGGCATGGCCGTCGGCACGCTGCTCGCCATCGTCCTCGTTTGGTCAGAAGCCCGCTTACTGTTCCGACTCTAACCATAAGGTATAATAGAACCCATTATGAACGAAACTCAACCTCAAAAACTTTCTGATACTCAGCCACGCAAGGTGACGAAACCCTCCCGCTGGGGTTTTTGGATAAGCCTGCTTGTGCTGATGGCTGCGCTTGGTCTGGGCAGTGCCGCCGGATACGGTGAAGGCGTCTATGAGCGTGTCAATGCTCAATCCACCAAGGTGGGTCTACAACTCAGCGAGCAATTCGCGCTTGTCCAGCAGGATATCGATGCCGGGCGCTACAATGTGGCCCGCCAGCGACTCGAATATATTATTAAGCAAGATGCCACTTACCCCGGCGCAGCAGATAAACTGGCTGAAGTGCTGGTCAATCAACTGATTACTCCTTCGCCTGTGCCAACAGCGACAGCGACCATTACTCCCACGCCCGATATGCGCAGCCAGGAAGCCATTTTCGCCCAGGCTGGGCAGCAGCTTCAGAATAACGATTGGGCGGGGCTGATGGGTTCGCTTGACTCGCTGCGGAAGGCTGATCCCACCTACAAAGCAGCCGTTGTCGATGGCATGTACTATACGGCCCTGCGTAATCGCGGCGTTGATCAGATTATGGGCACAGGCGCTTATAAAACCACCAATATGGAAGGTGGCATTTACGACCTGACGCTGGCTGAGCGCTTTGGCCCGCTGGACGGCTACGCGGATGGATTGCGCACTTTCACGCGCATGTATATCACCGCCTCCTCTTTTTGGGATGTGGATTGGCCGCAAGCGGTCAATTACTTCCGCCAGGTTTACCAATACACCCCTAATTTGCGCGATGCATCCAACATCACCGCCGCTCAACGCCTGACAGAAGCCCTGTTGAAATATGGCGACCAGTTGGCGGCGAATGGCAAATCCAAGGATCGTTGCGCA
The DNA here is from genome assembly GCA_903838415.1 of uncultured Anaerolineae bacterium. Lineage (GTDB taxonomy): Bacteria > Chloroflexota > Anaerolineae > Anaerolineales > Villigracilaceae > UBA5195. The sequence goes on from CAILYI010000152.1 coordinate 8,276, forward strand.
GCGCTTGATGCCTGGAGTGAAGCCAACACGATTTCTCCGTTGGATGGCACTTATTCCACAAAATTCAACAATTTGAACCTGGAATGTAACCCTCCCACGGAAGTTCCCACGACAGCGATCGAAGCGCCCACAGTTGATCCAAATGCCCCCACGGCAGAGCCAACAGCTACCACAGCAACTAGTGGTGGATAATAAAAAATCCCCGGCAACTTTTGAGTTGCCGGGGATTTTTCTATAATTTGATTGGGCTTTGTAAAAGGGTTCCGCTCAGGTCGTAGGCCAGCGCGCCGCTGATTTTGACCTTCACCATCTCGCCGATCTCAGCCTGGCCTTCAGCGAAGACCAACCCGTCGATTTCGGGCGCGTCGCGATACGAGCGGCCAATAACCAGGCCTTTATCAACGCCTTCCACCAGCACATCCAGCGTTTTGCCCACATAGCTTTGATTAATTTGAAGGGAAATATTCTGCTGGGTGGCCATCAATCGCTCCCAGCGTTCGGTCTTCACTTCCTCGGGGACAGAATCTCCTAGCGCCTCGCTGCTGGTACCTGGTTCGAAGGAAAATTTAAACGCCCCGACACGGTCAAAGCGGATTTCCTGCACGAAATCCATCAAGGCCTGGAATTCTTCCTCGGTTTCGCCGGGATACCCGACAATAAACGTGGTACGGATGGCCAGGTTGGGAATACTGGCGCGCATCTTGGCGAGAGTCTTGTGCACCCATTCGATATTCGCGGGGCGTTTCATCCGCAAGAGCGTCTTGGGGTGGGCGTGTTGAAGCGGAATATCCAGGTATGGCAAAATCTGTTTGCGGCTGGCCATCACCTCGATCATTCGATCCGTCACATAGCCGGGATACGAGTACATGACCCGAATCCAATCCATATCCGGCACCTGGTCGGTCAGCGTTTCGAGCAGGGTGGCCAGACCTTCCTTCATCCCCAGGTCGTGACCGTAATCGGTCGTATCCTGCGCAATCAGGATCAACTCACGGATGCCCATTTCCTGTAATTCGCGAGCTTCGGCCACAATCGTATCCAACGGGCGGCTGACAGCCGTTCCCTTGATGAGCGGGATGGCGCAAAAGGCGCACGGACGGCGACAGCCATCCGCCACTTTGAGATAGGCGCTGGCCCCGGCGATACTGGCGCGGATGGCTCCATGTTCATCTGCGCCCACCGTGGCGGCTTCAGGAAGGTGGTAGAGCGGTTCTGGATGCGGTGTGTCGCGTAGTTGCTCAACAACCTGTAAAATGTCCATCCAGCGGCGCGTACCGAGAATCCCGTCAATGCCGGGAACTTGCCTGGCGACTTCCACACCATAGCGTTGAGTCAGGCATCCCGCAGCGATGAGCAGTTGATTGCTGCGCTTGTTTTTTGCCAATTCTTTCAGCGTATTGATTGATTCTTCTTTGGCCGGGCCGATAAATCCGCAGGTATTGACGATCAGAACGCCCGCTTTTTGCGGGTTGTCGATCGGCTCATAGCCGTCATCCATCAGCAATTGCGCCATCGAGTCTGAGTCGACGGTGTTTTTGGCACAACCCAGTGAAACCAGGTGGAATGTTTTTTTTGTCATACCGGTAATCTTCCTCCGAAACGGCAGAGAATTTTTATGGAATTGGTGTGGATGTATTGCGCGGCGTAATGGTAGGCCGTGTGGTTGACGTGGGTCGTGGCGTAAACGTCGGTTTCATGGTGGCTGAAGGCACCGGCGTGATTGTGGGTGTTGGTGAGGGCGTTGGTGTGGGTGTTTCCACGCCGTTCAGGGTGTAAATCCGATTAACCACCTCGCCAAAACTGCCCATCAGCCCCAGATCTTGCTGATTATATAGGATTTGTACAGCGGCGCCGGAACCGGTCAATACTTCAATGCGTTCATTGCCATCAAAAGTCAGCGCGGATCCGGGCAGCACTCGTCCATCTTGTTTGATTTCTCCATCGACGATGACACGCAGGAAGGTCCTTTCGACCACTACGGTCGTGACCTGTAAGTTGGATTGTACCGTAGTTGCCACGGCAGTTTCGCTGGGTGTAATCAAGGCTGGGTCGATCGTCGGAATCTGGGTTCCCAATTCTGCCACGCTGGTGGGGATGATTTCTGTAACTTCGGCGCTGGCGATGGGAGATGCCAAAAGCACGTCAGAAATGGATGGGCCCTGGGTGGGGGTGGTTTGTGGGCCCTGTCCGCTAGAGAAAATGCGTGCTGCGCCCCAAACGGATAGCGCCAGCAGGATGACAATCATGCTGCCCCCGAAAATCAAGTCCGGGCTGATGAAATGTCGTAGCCAGAGGGGCGCTGCCATTCTCCGCCGGGATGTTTTTGTTGATTCGACCGGCTGACGCTCGACGCGGCGTGTTTGGAGTGCATCCGCAAAGCGCAGGAGCATGGCTTCATTATCCATGTCCAGGAAGCTGGCATAGGCATTCAACATGCCGCGTGCCTGCACCGGGGATGGCAGTCCGTCGAAATCTCCCGCTTCGATCAATTCCAGGTAGTGTTTGCGGACGCGCGTGTGCCGTTCGATTTCTTCCAGTGTCAGGCTGATTAACTCGCGCCGTTCGTGCAGGGAAGTACCGATTTCTGTAAAAATCGTCTGGGATTGGGTTGGCGGTCCGGGTTCCGGAATTGGAGCCGGTTCCGGGTCGGGTTTTTCGGCTGGGACAGGTTCCGGCGGCTTTTCGGCTTCCGGCGCGGCGACGGGAGGCTCGGGGGCGATCGGGGGTTCAACAGGGGCGGCTGATTTTTGGCGAGGGGCAGATTCAGCGCGCAGGTGGGCGATTATTTCTTCAGCGTCCAATCCAAGAAACTGGGCATACAAACGCAAAAAGCCGCGCGCCTGGGCTGCGGATGGCATGGCCGAGAAATCGTCGGCTTCCATCGCTTCGAGGTAGTGAGCGCGGACTTGCGTGCCCAAGACCGCCTGCTTGAGGGTCAGTTTTCGGGCTTCGCGAGTTTGTTTGAGTTGTTCGCCGATAGTGGGCATAGTTTTAAGAAAACATCACCGATTTGTTCCCGGGTGGGCATAAATCGGTGATGTTTTGGGTTCTTGCTAAAGAACTAAGCTTCGACGGCGGGAGTTTCTACTTTGGCAGCTTCTTCCACCGGGTTGACTTCACCTTCGCGATAGATGACGACCTTGATTTCAGGGATAAGGTCCATTGTCAGGCGGATGTGAGCCTTGTGCTCGCCCAAAGTGCGAATGGGCTGCAGGTCAATTTGCTGGCGTTTGATTTCAACACCGGTCTTATTCTTCAGAGCTACCGCCACATCTTGGGCAGTGATCGATCCGTACAGTTTGCCGGTTTCGCCAGCTTTCGCTGCGAAGCCAATCGCCAGGCCCTTGAATACTTCGGCCACGGAACCCATTTCATTGTTCAGTGTGGCGCGTTTCTTGGTGGCATCCGTGCGAATTTTTTCGGACTGTTTGAGCGCGCCTGCAGTGGCGAGCAAAGCCATGCCCTGTGGAAGCAGGAAGTTGCGTCCGTAACCATCTGCAACTTTCTTAACATCGCCTGCGCGACCCAACTTGTATACATCTTTGAGAAGTAGAACTTTCATGATACTTCAAGCCCTTTCTGGCAGAAAATTACTGCGCAGTTGCGCAGTTTGAATTGAGCGAAGGGTACAACGCTCCGGGCATCTATTTTACCATAAGGTATCCAAAGTACACGGGCCAATCTCAAAAGTTTTCGATTCATCCCCGTAATGTTAAAAACGGGTTTTAACATTACGCTTGTTATTAGTACTAAAGGGGGAGGCGTTTTGTTAAGATTGGAGTATAATATTTTAAACAGGTTGGTTGACGGCAATTTATTCACCGTCTTATTCCTCTGTTTATGGGGGATCGCGCACCAATACTGAATTTGCTTTTCGTTGTGAGGAAAATGACGAACGCCAGTGTCTTGATTATTGAAGGAAAAAAGGCCGAGCGTCCTGCTTTTGCATCTTTATTGCAAAAGAAGGGCTTCGTTGTGACGGTTGTTGCCAACGGCACAGAAGCACTCGCGCGCCTGGTTGAATCCGGGCCTGACCTGGTAGTGGTCAACGCCGCTTCTTTGGGGTCCACCGGTGTGCGTATCTGCCAATCCCTGCGTGAAAAGCAGGATGAGCATTTGCCAATTATCCTTATTTTAGATGCCGGAAAAATTGTCGACAAATCTGCGGCAGATGTTATGCTCAATCTGCCATTTACCGTCCAGAAACTGGTCAACCGGCTCAAGCCGCTGCTGCCAGGAGATGGCGCAAACGTTATCCATGCCGGCCCAATTCGTTTGGACACCGAACATCGCCGGGTAAAGTGCCTCGGCAAAAATGCGCGCCTTACGCCGCGGCTGGCTTCGCTGCTGCAGGTTTTACTTCAACATCGCGGCGAAGTGATTGAGCGTGAGGAATTATTCCGTCAGGTTTGGGAAACAAACTATACCGGAGATACTCGGACCTTGGATGTTCATGTTTCGTGGCTGCGGCGCGCCATCGAAATGGATCCGGACCATCCCCGTTTCTTGCATACCGTTCGTGGAGTCGGTTACCGGCTGGACGTTTAGCCCGTTAATCTTCGCAGGGACGAATTTTCCGTTACTGCGAGTCTAATTCAAGCTGATATTGCTCCCCTTCACTTGTTACCATCCGGACGCACACTCTGCGCCCGGTTTTTGATTCTGGCAGTTTCAGCGTTGACGCGATTTTGCCAGAGCGCAGCGGCAAAACTGCTTGCGCCAGGCTGTTGAATATTTCCCCATCCCAGTTCAAATCAACTTCCCAGTACGCCGGAGATTCGGGGCTGTTGAGATGGATTTCTCCATCTGCAAGTTGAAAACTGAAATTCGGGTGACCCATCACACCCAGCTTTTCAGCGTCAGTAGTGTAGATTCCGAAGGAAGCGGCGCTTTCTCGCACCAGGCGTTCTCTCGCCGTGTGAATGGCGCGGAAGGTGGCATCCGCAGTCAAAAAACGGCGTCCATGCCGGGCGGCTACCAGCGACGTGGTCCCCGAGCCGCAGAAAAAATCCGCCACCAGGTCGCCGGGGTTGGACGAGGCCAGGATGATGCGCTCGAGCAGCGCTTCCGGTTTTTGGGTGGGATAGCCGGTCCGCTCACTGTGCAACCGGGCCACAACCGGAAAGTACCACCAATCTTCCGGCACTTTTCCGCGTTTAAGGTTGGGAACCTTGCCAAAACCGGCCTTCGTGGAGGCTGCAAAGGTCTTGATCGTGGATTCGTCGTACGGGATGCGCACGGCATCGGCGTTGAATGTGTAGTTGGGGCCTTTGGTGTAAACCAGGATGGTATCGTGTTTGCGGTTAAAAGCCGAGCGAATGGGGGATGGCCCGTGGTAAGACCAGATGATTTCGTTGAGAAAAAACTCTGCGCCGAGAAGCTCATCCAGCAACAGGCGGGCATAGGCATCAGCGTGCCAGTCCAAGTGCAGGTAGATGGTTCCGCCAGGCGCCAAAAGGCGAACCATCAGCGCCAGCCGCTGATAAAGGAAGTCGATGTAGGCATCCAAATTATCCCAATGGTCGGCGTAGCCTTTGGCTAGCTGCCATTCGCGGGGTTTGCGCGAATCTTCACCACGGCCGATCCGGGCGGTGAAATGCCGATTGGTAAAAAAAGGTGGATCCGCGTAAATTAAGTTGACGCGATTCTCGTATTCTGGCAGGAGAGCCGCCATGATGGCGAGGTTGTCGCCCAGATACAGCTTGTTTTCAGGGGAAGTGTCGGGCCAGTCTGCTCCGTTTGGGTGGATGACCGAGTCGATGGTCAGTGAGGCAGGCTGCGGGGCGGTAGTGGTTTTTCCGTTCCAGTGGAGGACAGGCATATTAAGCGGTAATCTTAATGGATGTGCCGAATCCCTTTTTGTCCAATTTTAAAGGATCGATCTGATCGGCTGGGGCGAGTGGCAATGTCCAACGGAACAGCCATTTGGCTTCCTCGGTGCGCATATTGATACAACCGCTGCTCATGGGCACGCCAAAGTTATCATGCCAGTAGGTGCCGTGGAAGGCGTGTCCCTGCGGGGTGAAGAAGGTTGTCCAGGCCACGCCGGGCAGTTGGTAGGCTTCAATGTCGGCGGCTTGCGCCAGGCTGCCCCCACCCATGTGTTTGGACGGCATTTTGACGGATACGTTGTATTTCCCGGCCGGGGTGCGCGTGGGGATGCCGTTGGGGCCGGGGGTGTCGTCTGGACGGCCAGATGAGATTAAGGTCGTAAAAATCGGCTTGTCGTACTCGTAACAAGTCAATTGCTGAGTAGGGAGCGAAACTTCGATCCGCTTTGCTTCGAAGGGTATTTCAGGGGAGATGGGCGTCAGCTCTTCGTCTGGAATCAGGCGCAGGTGGTTGGCTCGTACATGATAGGTCATGTCGAGCAGTTCGTCCAGAACCACATACCAGGGCTGCCCATCGGGGCCAGCCTCCACTCTCTTTACCCAGTGGACGGTGGTGTAGTACAAACGGTAAAGCTGCTGCCATTCTTTGCCAACCAGCCGCATCGCCTGGGTATAGGGGACACTCACCTCAGCCAGCTGCCCGATTTCGCGAATGCCCGGTGCAACCGAGTTGTAAATGTATTGAACTTTTTGCATGCGTGCGCGGTGGACGTATCCGCCCCACACGCGATACCAGATTGGGTTATAGCCAGGCGTGCCTGAGTTGACTTCTTCGTAGACGTTGAGTACCTGATCGCGGAAAACCTGTCCAGTGATGGTGCTTGTGTCGTCAGGGCGGTTGTAGACGCTTACCTGTGTCGTTCCCACGCGTACCAGTTGTCCGTCGGCAAATTCTTCCAGTGGCGGCAGGTAGGGAGAAAAGGCAACCCCTCCCAGGGTGACTCCGGTTAATTTTAAGAAATCTCGGCGGGTAATTTTCGATGACATAAGGTTTATTGTACCTGACAATTGTTACTACTGAACCTGATCTTAAATATGCCCCATTTACAGGCAATTTTTGCCCGGGGGCCCGTATACGATGCAAAAGTGATTTTTTAGGATGTTTTTTGGGATGATCTTCGGTTGCACGCCTTGTTTCACTATCCTATTGCAGCAGTGTGGCGCAGTTTGTAAAAACGCATATCAGGCAAATTTGCTTGTTTGAGAAATCCTTTGAAGCTATCAGAGTCCTGATGAAGTGCGAATGCAGGTTGGGAAGATCAAGCCTATTTCCTGAAGGTTTGGTTACCTTTTAGTCAGCCCCGTTCTCAATGATGACGGTAATCTCCGTGCCTTCGCCAGGCTGAGATTTTATCGCCAATTGCCCACCGAGACGCTTTGCCCGTTCATTCATATTCTGCAAACCCATGCCTCCCGGTCTGACTGACTGCAAATCCAAGCCGCGGCCGTTATCTCGGATGGTCATGTAGAAAGCGCCCTGTTCCTTGCCAATCCGCACTTCCACTTTTTTCGCGCGCCCATGTTTCAAGGCGTTGTTCAATGCTTCCACTGCAAGTGGATACAATTCGGTGTCCCATTCCTTCGGCCAGGTGATGGTTTCGTCCAAAAACAGGATCGCTTCTGTCGCGGCCCTGTGCTCTACAGACGCCAGCCGCAGATTGATAGCATCCACCAGATTCATACCAAGAAGGGGCTGTAATCGCATCTCATACAGCAATAGCCGCATCTCTTTCAGAGCCTGGGCTGCGCTGATGGACAGATGCTTCAACAAATCTGGCAGATTTTCGGGCTTTTTGACGAATATTTGGTTGGCTGTGACTGCTGAGAGGACCAGGCTGTGCAGGGATTGTGTGACAGAATCGTGCAGGTCTTGTGCAAGCCTGCGCCGTTCCTGCATTCTGGCACTCTCTTGTACCGCGCTGCGCAGGCGTTCGTTTTCCAGCATGATCCCAGCCAGGTTTGTCATGCCGCTGATTAAAGCGATTTCATCCACTTTGAAATCATGAGGCCCATGCCACAAATAGGCCATTATACCCAGTTCCCGACCGTCAAACTCAATTTTTTTGAAGATGCAAGTCTGAAGTTCGCTCGTCAGGATTTCGGGAATATTCTCATCTCCGTTGTTGTACCGTTGAACTACTTCCTGGATCGCTGCTTCTTTCAGGTACTCCAGATGACCTGACTGCATGGGTGTTTGATGTGCCTTCAACCCCGAAGTTAAACGCGGATAATATGCCACCTGGTCACAGGCCAGGATGGCGCTGGCGTTTTCCACCAATCTGGTAAGCAGGTTCTGAATCGGATGCGCTTCATCGCCGATGATCATCAGGTCATACAGACCGATTAACTGGCGACTTTGTTCTGCCAGCTTGTCGGATAAGGTGGCTTGCGACTGGCGCAGGTCGTTTTCCAGTGCCTTTCGTTCTGAAATTTCCAGGCTGAGAAGCTTGACTGACGCCTCCAGTTCCCTGGTGCGATCCCGCAATTGGAGGTGGACATCTCTGAAGGTGATGTATGTAATCAACAACCCGCTCAGGGCAATCCCTATCGGTGCGGTATTCAAGGTAAAGTCCTCAGCGGTCGAAACGAGAAAACCTACGTAGGTTAGTGCTGGTATTAAGAAGACAATCAGAAACCAGACCGCCTGGGATCTTGCGCGTCCCCGCGAAAAAGCCACTGCGTAGCCCAACAACAGAAGGGCGCAGAGAATAACAAAAGATGTAATTCCCTGCAGCACCAATGTGCCTGGCTGATTCTCAAAAACCAGATAGGGGGTGCTGCCCGCCATTTTTTGAGAATAACTTGACCAGTTCCAGTGGTGCAGTGGGTTGGTGACTTCCAGCAGGCATTGCGGGCCGACGATTCCCCAGATAATGATGTGTTTGTGCTTTGTCAGCCATGGAAAAGACTGGAAATATTCAATCACAAAAAGGAGAAAAAAAGCGCCAAGGATATCGACTGCCAAATTTTCCAGGGTGTAAAAAACAATCTGGATCTCAGGGTTCGTTAGTAACGGCGTTACCATGGTAATCACATTCCATAAAGTGGCGAAAACCATAAAAAATGTGAGCATGAGTATGCCGCGCCCGCGCCTGCGCTCCCAATTGACGACCACAGCCAGAAAAGCCACCGTTGTTGAGAGCAAATTAAACAGGATGTAAGGCGGGAAAGTCCAGGTCATGTGCGCAATTTTATCTTACTTTCCCCGGGGGAGAACGCCTTGTTTGGGTTCACCCTTCTACTTTTTGCCGGGAGGAAATTCGTTAAGGAAACCATCCGCTTGTAAAAAAGCATATACAGAAACTGAATATTTGCCACTACAGTACCGTAAAATAAAAGCCCTAAAGGTCTGAAAACCTTTAGGGCCTGGGTGACGCTTATTAAATTGTATTAAACAGGTTCAGAAGTCGGGATCATATCTTTCAACAGGATTTCAAGCGCCATGGTATGGCCGCAGCGTTGGTGAGTCAGGAAAAACTCGCAGTCACAGCTAAAAGCGTTGTTTTCGCAACTAACATGATGGTCATTGTTGTCGCCGTGGAAGGTAACATCAAACTTGTTGAAGCGGAACCGTTTACGGTCCTCAGCATAGCGTTTGGCTTTTTCAATCTTTCCGATCATCCCGTAGTCCATTATTAATCTCCTTTTTTCAGAGAAATGAAAAAGGCACGCAGACAGGCGCGTGCCTTTTAGTAAGTTGAAACTGAGTATGTCCGATAAAAGCGCATGGGTGGGTAACCTCGAATAGTATGAGTATATGCCGATTCGGGTGCAAAGTCAACAGCAGAAATGGCATCGTATGACAATCATAGGACAAATGACAGGTTGTTTTGCTGACAGCTTTTTGGATGCAGCCGGCTTATTTTTTTCACCGTGCAGGCCTTGAAGAGCCTGCACGGTGCTGGCTGACTTTAGTAAACCAGATTTTTCTTGTCGTTGCTAATGCGTTTGCGGAACATGTAGTAGGTCCAGCCTTGATACGCCAGGACAATCGGAACGAAAATCAGGGCGATAACGGACATGACCGTCAGGGTATAGTGTGACGAGGAAGCGTTGTAAATCGTCAGGCTGAAAGCCGGATCGATGGTGGAAATCATCACGTTGGGGAAGATCATCAAGAAGAAGGTGATCTGGGTGAAAACGATATTCAGTCCAACCATGACAAAGGCCCAGCCTTCTCTTTTTTGCGTAATTAAATAACCGGAAGCCAGCAGGAAAGCGACTGCCGCAATTGGGGCGATACCTGGATCGATTTTGTTGCGGGCATAAAAACCGGTGATGTATGTGAACACGCCCAAGCCGAGATACAAAACGGTTGCAACAACCCACAGTTTTTGAGTCAATTTGGCAACTCGCTCGTGCAGTTTCCCATCCAGTTTCAGGCTCAGGAAGTTTGCGCCATGGAGCAGGAAAATTGCCACGGTGGTCAGTCCACCCAGCAAGCCGTAGGGATTGAGCAGGGTGAAAAGATTGCCGGTGAACATCTTATTGGCATCGATCGGCACGCCGCGTGCCAGGTTGGCAAAAGCGGTGCCCAGTAACAAGGCGCATAGGAATGAGCCAACGGCAATCATCCAGTCGAATGTGTTGCGCCATTTCGGAGAAGCATCTTTGGATCGGTATTCGAAGGAAATACCGCGGATGATCAGTCCGATCAAAAGCAGGAACAGGGCCAGGTAAAAGCCGCTGAACATGGTGGCGTACCAGTGTGGGAAAGCCGCGAAGGTTGCGCCGCCAGCCGTCAGGAGCCAGACTTCATTCCCATCCCAGGTTGGGCCAACTGCATTGATGATGGAACGGCGCTCGACATCTTTCTTGCCGAGGAACGGCAGGAGCATCCCAACACCGAAGTCGAAACCTTCCAGGAAGAAGAACCCAATCCACAAGACGGCGATCAGAACAAACCAAAGGATTTGCAGAAATTCGTATGACATCGTATTCCTCCGGGGTTAGTCTTGCGACCCAACAAGTGCAGGCGCAACATCAACCGATTCATGCATGGCCGCATCTGGACCGGCGATGGCATATTTGCGGATCAAATAAACCATGGCGGCAGCCAACGAACCGTAGACAAGAGTGTAGCCAACCAGCGAAATCCATAAGTCAACCACCGTCAGGTTGGGAGATACGGCGTCCTGCACTTTGAGCAGGCCGTAGACAATCCATGGTTGACGACCCATTTCGGTCAGGATCCAACCGCTGGCGTTGGCAAGGAAAGGCAAGAAGAGTGCCCCGAAGGGTACCAATTTCAGCCAGGCGGCATTTTCATAGTTTTTGCGGCGGGTTTCAAACAAGAACCAGGCCGAGGCACCCATCATGATAAAGCCGAAGGCCATCATGATGCGGAAGGTCCAATAAGTGACCACCATCAGCGGAATGTAATCGCCGGGGCCATATTTTTGAACATCCAGTTCCTGGAGTTCGTCGACGCCTTTGACTTCGCAGGTGAAGTTGTTACAAGCCAGGAAACTCATGGCATACGGGAGGCGAACTGACCAGACTTCATGCTTGCCGCTTATGTCGCCGATGGTCAGCAGCGAGAATGAAGCAGGTTGTTCAGATTCCCACAGCCCTTCAAGCGCGGCGAGTTTCATTGGTTGCACTTCGTACATATACTGACCCAAAGTGTGACCGCCCAGGAAGACCATGACGCTGGCTACCAGTCCCACCAGTGCCGCCATTTGAAAGGAGCGCTTGAAGAAAGCCACATTTTGTTTACGGGTCAGGTGGTAGGCGCTGATGGCTAAAATCAGGAAGGCGGCCATGGCCAGACCGTCAGAAATCGTGTGCCAGAAGAAAATCCAGCCTTTGGGGTTGCCAAGCAGGGCGAAGATGTTAATCAGTTCCAGGCGGCCGTTGGCAGCATTGAATTCATATGCCGCAGCGGGAGGTGCCTGCATAAAAGCATTGGCCAGCAGAATAAAGAGTGCCGATAAACTTGACCCAAGTGCCGCCAACCAAATGGAAGCCAGATGCACTTTTTCGGGCACTTTTCCCTCGCCGAAAATCCAGATGCCGAGAAAAGTGGATTCGAGGAAGAAGGCCAGTAAAGCCTCCACCGCCAGCGGAGCGCCAAAAATATCACCTACATAGCGGCTGTATTCGCTCCAGTTCATGCCGAATTGAAATTCCTGTACGATGCCGGTTACAACACCAATTGCAAAATTAATCAGGAATAATTTTCCCCAAAACTTGGTCATTTTGCGCCAGGTTTCATCCTTCGTCTGGAAGTAACGAGTTTGCATGAAAGCCACAAACCAGCCCATCCCCAGTGTCAGCGGGACGAACAGCCAGTGATAGATGGTTGTGAGAGCAAACTGCAGCCTGGAAAGTGTAACAGTATCCATAGTCTCTCCTTAATAAGGGTTTGCAGTAGAACAAAAGCCTCGTTCTACAAACTTAAAATGTTTTGAAAGGAACCAAATCCATCCACCCGGATGGATTGCGCTTCTTGAGCCAAATCCGCAAAGCTAATCGCGGCCATTTCTTGCAGCATGGCAACCTGGACTCGACTCCACTTTGTTTTTACGGGACAATGTGTCAGGAAAGGGCAATCATCCTTTCCCTTTGCTTGTTGACACTCTGAGAGCAAGATCGGCCCTTCGAATGCATCCACTACGTCTTTGAGCGTGATTTGGCTTGCCGGGTAGGGGAGTTGCATTCCCCCTTCGCGTCCGGCGAAAGTAAGGATCAATCCGGCTTTGGCCAATTGCGCGACGATGCGCCCCATAAAAGCCTTTGGAATCTGCATCTCCTGTTGGATCTCTGCCGATGTCAAACGCATCGACTCGTCCCGTTGAGCCAGGGCGAGCATCACGCGGACGGCGTAATCAGTTTGGCGATTAATGCGTAACATGGCAACCTTGTATATTACAGAATAAGTAAATATTTACTTATATTGTAAAAGTTATTGCCTGAACCGTAATCGAAGAATGTCATTTGTTTATCGTGATATTTATCACATATGTACTACTATAAGTGATAAATGCGCGAATTATCACTTATGGAAACAATTAAATTGTACAACAGGCCAATGAAGGGTTTTACCCTTCATTGGCCTGTTGTTGAAGATGATTGAATTCTTGTTCTTTAATCGGCTGGGGAGGTGGCTGGAGACGGTTCGTGACCGTCGAAAGCGCGAAGTTGGGGCCATTTCATCATAATCAACCCGGCAGCCAGGATGGTCCCGATGCCGCCGGAGATAATTGCAAAGGGCACGCCAAAAGCAGTCGCCACCAGCCCTGATTCGACTTCACCCAACTGCGGCCCGCCCTGAAAGAAAATCTGGTTGATACTGGTCATTCTTCCGCGGATATGATCGGGAGTTTGCAACTGTCGAATGGTGTTCCGAATGATGGTGCTGACTGTATCTGCGGCGCCGATACAGATCAACGTCAGTATCGCCAGCAGGAAGCTGTTGGATAAACCAAAGGCGATTGTTGCCAGCCCAAACGTCACCACGGCGGTCAGGAACACCGGTCCCTGCTTCCGGATGACTGGAATTTGGGAGACAACAATCCCGGCTGTTACCGAGCCGATCGCCTGCGCTGAAATCAATAATCCGTAGCCCATTTCACCGACGTGCAGAATGTCGCGCGCCACAATTGGCATCATGGTATTGGCCGAAGCAAAGAACGTGGCGAAGAAATCCATGACCATGGTGGAGAGGATGATTCGGCGCGAAAAAATAAAGCGTATGCCGTCGGTCATGGCGGTCAAACTGACCCCGCTGGCTTTTTTTAAGTCTTGTGGAATATCCCCAATCGCCAACAGCGCAAATATCACTGCCAGGAAGGAGATAGCGTTGAAAAGGTAGGTGTATCCCTGTCCGAGGGTGGCGATGACCACACCGCTCAAGGCCGGACCGATGACGGCACCCGTGTTAAACGCGATTGAGTTCAAGCTGAAAGCGTTCGGTAAATCTTTGGCCGGAACCAGATTCGGCACAATCGCCTGTCGCGCCGGACCGTCAAAGGCGATCGCCGCAGCCTGGATGGCGGTGATCAGGTAAATGTGCCAGATCTGGATACTTCCCAGAAAGGTCAGCACCGCCAATGCGGCGGCTGTCAGCGCCATCAGACTCTGGGTGATGAACAAAATGGTGCGACGATTGAAAGTATCCGCAAAAGTGCCGCCAAAAAGCGAAAAAACAATGATTGGAAGAATACGCGCCAGGCCAATAAATCCCAACGCCATCGGATCAGGCGTACCGGTCAATTCGCGGATGTGCCAGTGGATGGCGGCCAATTGCATTTGGGAACCGGCAATCGAAACCAGTAATCCGGCCCACAGCATGAAAAAATTACGGTTTTTTAGAGCAGGAGGAATGTGCATTTTTTGATCGATTTCTTTCAAAGGGTTGCTAAAAAGTCATAGGTCTCAAGTCCGTGTAGACTTGTGACCTATGACTTTTTGGATTTGCGATTGGTTATGTGCCCCAATCTCGAATATATAAAAAGTCATAGCCGATGGTGCGGGAGCTGATTTTGGCGATCGGCGGCATGACCCGTTTGAAATGATTTCGGCGAATCCGCTTTACCACGATTTCCACAAATTGACGCTCGAAGCCCGCTTCGACGCATTCTTCAGGGCTGAAGCGTTGATCCACCAAGAGAAACAGCAGGCGGTCGGCGGCTTCGTAGGTGAAGCCCAACTCCTGCTCATCGGTCTGACCTAGCCACAAGTCTGCAGACGGGGCTTTCCCGATGATTGCGGCAGGAACACCCACCGCGTCTGATAGCTGCCGTACCTGGGCCTTGTAAA
>CAILYI010000153.1 GCA_903838415.1 uncultured Anaerolineae bacterium
CATTATCAATCTGGTCATAGGCCTTGAAATCAGCCTTGCCCAACATCTGCGATACTTTTGTGATCGCCGCCGTCAAAGTCGTCTTGCCGTGGTCGATGTGTCCCATCGTGCCCACATTCAGATGCGGCTTACTGCGGTCAAATTTTTGTTTCGCCATGCTTCCTCTCCTTTTGGATAAGAACAAATTGAGGATGTTCAGCAACTGAGCCCTCAATGGGATTTGAACCCATGACCCCAGTCTTACCAAGACTGTGCTCTACCAACTGAGCTATGAGGGCTTGTCTTGCTGCCCGGAATGATCCGGGAAGGTGGGCAGTAAAGGATTCGAACCTCTGAAGGCGTCTGCCAGCTGATTTACAGTCAGCCCCCTTTGGCCACTTGGGTAACTGCCCCTATTCAATTGTTTGAGCCGTTGCTGACTCGAGTTTGGGGTCATTCCTGGCCCCAAACGCCAGCCATCAATGGAGCCGACGACGAGAATCGAACTCGTAACCTCCCGCTTACAAGGCGGGTGCTCTTCCGATTGAGCTACGTCGGCGGGTTTTTACTCCCGCGTTAAGCGGGCAAATTATACCAAAGGCTTCCCGCCGCTACAAGGTTATTCCTGGGCAAAATTATCAGCCTGAGCCTGTCAATTGACAGGAAGCAGGCTGAACGGTAGCCCTAGCGGACAGGGAGTCTATCAGGATTCGGTTACGGCGTCAAGTCACTATGTTATAATCCGCACAATCAATTCCCCCGGAGCGTAAAATGCTGAAAATCGAGGTCATTTACTGCGCAGTTTGACATTATACAGACCGGGCCGTGAGCCTGGCTCATGAATTAATGAATAAGTTCGAGCCTGAAATTGAGGCCCTGACTCTGGTACCTTCAGATGATGGTCGTTTTGAAGTAAGTGTAAACGGAAATTTGATCTACTCCAAGCTCCAGACCCGGCGTCACGCCGAACCAGGCGAGGTAAGCGGACTGGTGGAGAAACTCTTAAAATAGCGAGGCAGCATGGCAAAGAAAGGCCGCGTTTTTTCTGGCGCCCGCCCCACCGGGCGTCAACATTTGGGAAATTACCTGGGAGCGATCAAGAATTATGTCGCTTTACAGGATGAATACGAGAGTGTCTACTGCATCGTTGACGTGCACGCGCTGACAACCGTGGAAACCACCAAAGACCTGGTGGTCAACACCTACGATATGGCATTGGATTGGCTGGCGGCAGGCATTCGCCCCGAAGAATCAATCGTCTTCGTGCAAAGCCACGTCCCACAAGTAATGGAACTGCACACCTACCTTTCGATGGTGACACCTTGGGGCAAACTGACCGACCTGCCGACTTTCAAAGAAAAAGTCCGCCAGCAGGAAAGCAATGTAAATTATGGATTGGTGGGCTATCCGATTTTGATGACAGCGGATATCGTGCTCTACAAAACCGACGTGGTTCCCGTGGGCGTGGATCAGGCGCCGCATATTGAATTTGCGCGCGAAACGGTCCGCTCGTTTAATTATCGTTACGGCACGAATGTCCTCAGAGAGCCGCAAATGAAAAATACCGAAATTCCCAAAGTCTTGGGGATTGACGGTGTGCAGAAAATGGGCAAGAGCCTGAACAATCACATCGAACTGGCTTCCACACCCGATGAAACACGTCAACGCGTGATGCAGATGGTCACGGATCCCCAACGGATGAGGCGCACCGATTCAGGCAACCCGGATGTTTGCAACGTGTTCTCGATGCACAAAATTTTCACATCCAAAGAAGATGTCGAAATGATCAATGTGGAATGTCGCCGGGCAGGAATCGGCTGTGTGGACTGCAAGAAACGCTTTGCCGAAAACCTGAACAAGAACCTGGAACCATTCCGTAACAAGCGCGAGGAAATTGGCAAGAACCCGGATACTGTCTGGGATGTCTTGCACGATGGGGCTAAACGCGCCCGTGCCATCGCCGAAGAAACAATGGTGGAAGTGCGCGCAGCGATGCAGCTGCCAAAATAAGCTGAAATAGGTAAAACGGAATACAAATCACGGTTTGTATTCCGTTTCTGTTTAAGGACACCTGAAATGCGCGCATTGATTCAGCGAGTAAAGTACGCCAGGGTAAGCGTGGATGCTCAAACCACCGCTCAAATCGATCAAGGTCTGGTCATCCTGCTTGGCGTAGGACATGGCGACGACGAGTCACAGGCGGCTTTCCTGGCCGAGAAAATCGTCAACCTGCGGATTTTCGAGGATGCTGATGGCAAAATGAACCTGTCACTGGCAGATGTAAAAGGCGCAGCCATCGTCGTTTCACAATTCACACTCTATGCAGACGCGCGTAAAGGAAGACGACCTTCGTTTACGGACGCCGCCCTGCCCGACCTGGCCCGTCCACTGGTGGACAGATTTGCGGAAAACCTGAGAGCGCAGGGCATCCCCACTGGTCAGGGCGTGTTTGGCGCCGAGATGTTGGTGGAAATCCACAACGATGGTCCGGTGACAATCTGGCTGGAGAAGTAAAGCATCCAGATTTTGTTGAAAAACATCGGCCAGGCGAAACAACCGGAGCACGATAAAGTGGGAAATATGTGGAAATCGGAAATCGCCATTAAACGGTTAAAATCAAGTTATGAATTCCCTGTCATTCAAAAATCGCTTGGAAATGGCCGATCGCGCGCTGGATGCATTTAACATCCAACCGGTAGCGGTGACTTTCCTGCAACACAGCGAAAACATCACTTTCCGCGTGGATACCAGCCGTGACAAGTATCTTTTGCGCCTGCACGCACCCGCCACGCCCGCTTTCGGGGATCATGGATCCAATCAGGCTGCAGTAAATTCGGAAATGGTCTGGCTTGAAGCGCTACGACAAGGCGAATTCCCAGTGCCAACGCCAATGAAAACGCGCCATGGAGAGTTTGTAACGCGGGTGGATGGCCTGAATGCGACCCTGCTGAAGTGGCAGACTGGCAAAGTGATGACGCGCGAGGCGGAAACTGAAGAAACCGCTGCCCAAATCGGGACATTGGTGGGCAGGTTGCACCAACAGGCAAGCCACTGGCAGCTTTCCAAGGGATTTACCCGTCCACGCCGGGACGCGGCTTATTTTGAAAATGCCATGCTATCGTTGTGGCCGGCAGTCGAGGATGGGCGCATTTCATCCCAGGATTACTCAACGCTGCAAACATCGCTCACCTGGCTGATAGGGGAAATCCACAACATGGGCCAGGCTCACAACTCATGGGGATTGTTGCATGGCGACTTGCATCGGGGCAATTTTTTACTACAGCGCGGCAAAATCAAACTGATTGATTTTTCGATGTCTGGCTTTGGGCATTTCGCTTACGATCTGGGAACCTGCCTCTCGAACATCCGCACAACCTTCCACCCGGTTTTTTTGGAGCATTACAAGCGCTTTTTCTTCCTGCCAGACGGTTATGAGCGTCTGATTGAAGGATACTTTTTAGCCAGCTACGTGGTAACCTTCTCGCTGTGGCTTTCCGATCAGGATTCTCAAGAAACGCTCGTTCAACGCGTACCCTTGATTGCACAAGAATATGCGGCCCGCTTCAACCGCGAGGAGCACTTCTGGTTCGACGAAAATAACTAAATTTCGCCGATTTTTTGCCCTTGACGGCCGTTAGGTTCACTGATATAGTTTGTAGAGTAGGATGCAAGTAAGTTTTCGTTTGGAAGAAGTAGACGATGGCTCAAAGCATTGCTTTGAGCCCTTTTTGTTGACCGCCCGAAGACATTACTGCACCACAATTTTCTACCCTTTTTGTTGTTTTGCTCTAAGGAGGCAAAAAATGTCTGAACGTGTCATCGGTACGGTCAAGTGGTTCAACGGTAGCAAGGGCTACGGCTTCATCTCCCGCGAAGGCGGCCCGGATGTTTTCGTCCACTTCTCCGCTATCCAGGGCGATGGTTTCCGCAATCTCGAAGAAGGCCAGCGCGTTGAATTCACGGTCGAAAAAGGCCCCAAGGGTCTGCAGGCCGCGAACGTCAAGGCCATCTAGTAGCCTGACTGTACAAAACGAACCCCGTCGTGAGACGGGGTTTTTTATTTAACCAAGCTGACGGTTCAGGTCCATAAAACGGTATCGACTTGAACAGCCAGGGCTCCAGCCGCCAGCATGGCATCGGCGTCAGCTTTTTGATAAACCCCACACCCGCCGATGATGGGCAGACCCAACCGGGCGGCATTGTGGACCACTTCCAAGGATTGGGGAAATAACGAGGGACCATACAGTCGGCCGCTGACCAGGGACTTGTCGTCAGCGTTCAGGGACGGCAGTGCTCCGCGAGGAATGGCCAGACTGATGGCAGCCGCTCCAGCCTGGATAACCTGCGGACCAAGAGTCAAGACTTGCTCGATGGGCAGGTTCACAATCAACGGCAATTCTCCCAGCGATTTTTCAACCGCCATCAGAATGATATCCTGCGCGAGCAACGGAGCAAAACCCAGTTCGATGGCGGCGATATTTTCAAGCCCTTCGAGCCTGTACACCATGCGGAAGGTTTCATCCGGACGATCTGCCATCAAATGGATGATGACCGGTATGGGAGCGGCGGCCCACCGTGAAGCGTATTTGCCAACTGTGCTTGAGAGGCCCGGGTTGGGCAATCCACTGTGCAGGAGAAAACCGCCCGGGTATTCGATCAACTCCGGCTTGACGGTTGGAAACCGTGGGCGCAGGCTGATCGGATTGGTGATGAAAGCACCGAAATCATCCCAACTTCCCCGCAGGGATGATTTAACCGCAGTGCGGGTTTCGGGCGCGAATCCAAGAGTCCCGGCAGCATTCATCAGCGGCGTGCGAAATATCAGATCGTATTTGTCCATCAGGAAAATTGCGCCAGCCCAATGTTCGGACTGGCGATCACCCCTTTATGAGTTTCTACTCTGCAGCCTGCTTGGGCTTCTCAGTCGACGCAAACGGATTTTCAGCCGCGGTGTGCGCCCCAATCAAAATCATCCGGCTTTTGTTGAAAACAATGATGTTTCTCCAAACGGTGACGGCAGGATAGAGGGAATACATGGCAGTCGCCTCAGTGAGAGGAATAAAATCATCCTGGTGCGACACAAACACACGGCGAATATCGAATTTTTCAGTCAAATGAATGGAACCCACCAGTTCAAAGTTCGGCATGACCACCGCCACAGGATATGCCTGTCGCTGCGTGCGACGATAAATGCTCTTGGTGGTCATATCATTTTCAGCAGGATACGCAAACAAAATGGAGTGTTTCTCCATACGAGTTTCAGGCATCAGAATCGGGGGTGATTTTCCCAATCCAAGCAACCGGCTGATCTTTGCATCACGAATCAGCACGAAGGTTTCGTTGCGCAGATTCAAGAAATCGCTCAGGCGCTCTTGCGTGGTATCCACAAAACCACGGATAACGTGATCAAATGTGTAAAATTCAACTTCGATATACATAAGGAGTTCCCTCTTTCAGCGTATTTTGCGAGCGTCAGCCATCGCCGATGATAAAATGATTATACAACTTTCTATTTCTACTCACCTTCAACTGACAGGTTTTTGTAAACATGACTGATTTTACAATCTACCAATCCTCGTTCTCCTGGCGTTACGGTTCCAACGAAATGCGCCAGATCTGGTCGGAACATCACAAACGGCAGCTCTGGCGGCAAATTTGGGTGGCACTGGCCGAAGTACAGAGCGCCTATGACCTGGTGCGCCCCGAACAAGCCAAAGATCTGCGCGCGCACATGAACGAAATCAACCTGCCGCGCGCGCTGGAAATCGAGGCCGAAATCCAGCACGATTTGATGGCGGAAGTGCACACTTTCGCCGAACAAGCCACATTAGGTGGCGGAATTATCCACTTTGGCGCCACATCGATGGATGTGGAGGACAACGCCGAGGCCTTGCGCCTGCGTCAGAGCCTTGACCTGACCCTGATAGCGCTGCGCGGCTTAATCCGCACCCTGGGCCTGCTGATCGTTAAATATGCCGATACGCCGCTAATCGCCTTCACCCACATTCAACCTGCCGAACCTTCCACGCTGGGTTACCGGCTGGCACAATATGCCCAGGATTTATTCGAAGATTATCGCGCCATCGACGCGCAGCGCTCCGCCATGCGAGGCAAGGGCTTCAAAGGAGCGGTCGGCACCGGCGCATCCTACTCCGAATTGATCGGCGTGGAAGAACTGGAAAATTTCGAGCGTCAACTGAGCGAAAAGCTGGATTTGCCCTTTTACCCGATCGCCACGCAGACCTACCCGCGCAAACAGGATTACAGCGTACTGTCAGCGCTGGCCAGTCTGGGACAATCACTCTACAAAATGGCGTTTGATCTGCGCCTGCTGCAATCGCCACCCATCGGCGAGTTAAGTGAGCCATTCGGCCGCAAACAAGTCGGCTCATCGGCCATGCCCTTCAAACGAAATCCCATCCGCGCCGAAAAAATCAACTCGCTGGGACGCTACCTGGCGCAGCTTCCGCGCGTGGCCTGGGACAACGCCGCTCATTCCCTGCTGGAACGCACGCTCGACGACTCGGCCAACCGCCGCACCATCCTGCCAGAAGCCTTCCTGGCCGCGGACGAAATGCTCAAAACGGCTCAGAGCATTCTTTCTGGCTTAAGAGTAGATGAACGTGCCCTGGCGCGGAATCTGGCGATTTACGGGCCGTTTGCGGCCACTGAGCGGGTGCTGATGGCGGCTGTCAAAGCAGGAGCCAACCGACAGGATATGCACGAAATCATCCGCGAGCAAGCCATGCGGGCCTGGGAGTCAGTGCGCAACGGCGAACCCAATCCGCTGAGGGAAAATCTTCTCAAAGATGCCCAAATCCTAGAGTTTTTGTCCGCAGAACGGGTGCAAACTTTAATGGATTACAGCTCCCACCTGGGCGATGCGCCGAAACGAGCAAGACAACTGGTCAAGACCATACAAAACGAGATTGATCCAAACTAAAGAACAAGGCGGCCAGTTGGCCGCCTTGTTCTAGAAATTGTTGTCGTGCAGATGGACTAGCGAGTCGTTTTCGGGGCGATCAAAAAACGACGGCAGGAGGCTGAGCAGCACAAACAAACCAATCAAAACCGACACCACAATCGTCACAAACGGGGACATAACAACCTCCTTTCAGGAATGGAAACGTGATGATCTTACGATAATACGGCGTTTTTGTTCCACGTTTCTATATTAATGAAACACCTTTTTTGGGCTTTTGTTCCTTACAACCAGCTGACTCTCACCTTACAGCGCCTTAACAAAAGAGCGCAGATTTGAAACCCGCGCTCAGCCAATCACACCAGATCAGCCGATTGACATGATTTTTTCGAGCATTTCTTCATTCGTGCCAAATTTGAAGGATTCAAGTCCACGGCTGCTGGCAATGGTGGTTTCAATCTCGATCAATTTGCGGACATCATTCTGCGTGACGACATATTTTCCCAGTTTTTTCAGGATCGATTTCAGGGCGTTTTCATCAGGTTCGATGGGAGTCAATGTGTGGAGATACTGCAAAACGGCTTTCGCGCCATTCGTGCCATCTTTACGGGCGTATCCAACCAGTCCGGTACTGGCCTGACGCGACCATCCAGCCACGAAAATATCATCAATCACGGAAGTCGTGGACGGGTCGTAGGCTTCGTAGGAGGCGTCGTCCACCGGGAAGCGCGGCTCAGGGTTCTTGGAAAACTCGTTCCACTGAGTCGGCAATCCAAAAGTCTCATCCACTTTATCGCCAATTGCAAAAACAACAGAATCGACCGGGATGATGCGCTTGTGGCCCATCCCGCGCGCCTTGACTTCGTCATTTTGGATGTACAGGCTGTTGTCTTCCACTTCCAGCCCGCTGACAACGCCCTCCCCGATAATTTGCGTGGGAGAAGCGAGAAATTCAAAACGCAGGCGCGTGGTGGAATTTGACGGTTGCGCTTTGGGCAGCGCTTCAAGGATTTGGGCTTTCGCCGCTTCAGGGTCCTGATGGATGTCAAGCATCTGCGGACTGACGCGGGAAATTTCATCGTTGAGTGCGCGCTGATCCAGGTTGTGGACGACATATTCCATTTCTTTTTTGTCGAACTTGACTTCAGCCGGTCCACGCCGCACAACGGCCACCACTTCATCAACCTTGATTTTTTGGATGGCAAAACGGGCGATATCGAGCATGACGTTGCCCGCCCCAACCACCGCGACTTTTTTGCCAAAGTGGAATTTTTTCTGGCTGTATGGCGGCAGCTGGTTGTAGTGATACACCACATCCTTGGCGTGATAGACACCGGTAAGATGTTCTCCGGGTAAACCCAGCCACTTGGTTCCCTGCGCCCCAACCGTCACCAGGATGGCTTGAAAGCCCAGCGCGCGCAAATCCGCGATGGTCAGCTCATCCTGGGAGCCAATGCTGATATTTCCAAAATAAGTCAGGCCGGGAGTAGCGAGGATCTGCCGAAACTGCGTGCGCAGACCTTCTTTCATGGCGTATTTATCGGGATATATGCCGTATTCTGCCAGACCGCCGGGCTTGATGTCACGATTAAAGATAACCACGCTGGCGCCCTTGCGCGCCAATTCACGGGCCGCAAACATCCCCGCCGGGCCTGCGCCTATCACAGCGACATAGTAGCATCGGTCAGTCATTGAAAACTCCTTAGTATCAGGTAAATTAGACAAAATAAGGTTGATTATATGAAATTCAAGACCGCAATGCAAGCACGAAGAGCAGGATTTTCTGCTCAAAAATAATTATAGCATCTGCACTTTTGGGTGATGCGTTCACCCTTTCGCAAGACCGAAACGCCGCTGATGCCCTTCGGCAGATGGCGCGAATTCGTTTTTCCAATCTATGCTATATTTATTTAGTAATCATGTCAGAACGGTCCGTACCGCGCAGGAGACATAATTTATGAAACCACCTGAAAAAACCAAAACCGATCCTTTGGGTTGGATTTTTGCATTTGTTTTTCCCAAAAAAGGGAAGGCGATTCCTGCACAATCCAGGCAAAATCCGCCTGCAACACCAACGCCAGCAGAAACAGCGCCAGGCCAGATTGCGCAAAATACTCCGTCTGCGAGTATTGATTCCGTCAAACCGGCGCCAACGCAACTCATGAAATATTCCCGGGTTGAATCATCCACGCCACAAAAACCATTTTTTGAAACCGGCAAAGTCCTGCCGGCTTTCTGGACAGTTGCCAGCGTGTTGTCATTCGTCGTCAATGTCGTCTTGATTCTGGTGCTGGTTTTACTGGCACGCGAGTTGTTTGTGCTGAAAGCGATGGTTGGCAATAAATTACTCGGCGGCCTGTACGAAAACTTCATTTTCATGGATCAAGCTCACATCAAGACTCAAATCACCGTGGCCGATAACATCCCGATCAATTTCACGCTGCCCATCAGTCAGGATACGGTCGTCACGCTGACACAAAATACGCCCATCAGCGGCGCCACGGTTCGGATCAATTCAGGCGGTCTCGCCATCAACAGCCTGGCCAACATCGTCCTGCCAGCCGGCACAACGCTGCCGGTCCACCTCGAACTGACCGTTCCGGTGAACACCAGCGTCCCGATCCAAATAAACGTTCCAGTGGATATTCCGCTCGATCAAACTGAACTGCATAAGCCTTTTATCGGCCTGCAACAGGTGATTGCGCCCTTCTACCAGCTCTTACAGCCACAAATCAAAAGCTCGCAGGATATGAGCTTTTGCAAATCTTTTTCATCGTTTTGTTCGGTATTTTTCCCAAAATAGAGTCGCAAACCTGACTGAATCAAATGCCAACTCGAATCCCGGAGCAGCAATGACAGACTTCACTGAAGTCACCCTGAAGAATGGTTTAAAGGTACTTTTGAAAGAAATCCACACCGCGCCGCTGATCAGTCACTGGCTCTGGTATCGCGTCGGCTCGAAGGATGAGCCGACCGGGAAAACCGGCGCCTCACACTGGGTGGAACACATGCAATTCAAAGGCACGCCGCAGTTTCCATCCACCGTGCTGGATAAAGCCATCGCCCGCGAAGGCGGTCAGTGGAACGCCTTCACCTTTCTCGATTGGACCACCTATTACGAGACCATGCCCGCCGCCAAAATTGACCTGGCGCTGCGCCTTGAGTCCGACCGTATGGTCAACAGTGAATTTGACGCGGAAGAAGTCGAATCCGAGCGCACCGTCATCATCTCGGAGCGCGAGGGCAGCGAAAATGAGCCGCTCTTTTTGCTGAGCGAAGCCATGCAGCACGCCGCCTTCCGCGTGCATCCCTACCACCACGAAGTCATCGGCGATATGGCCGACCTGCACAGCATGACGCGTGATGATCTCTACAACCATTACCGCAGCTACTACGTGCCCAACAACGCCGTCCTGGCCGCCGCTGGCGATTTTGACACCCGCGAGATGCTAGCGCGCATCACTGAGCTTTTTGAACCGATCCCGGCCGGTCCAACGCCGCCGCGCCTGCAGCGCCCCGAGCCGGAGCCAAGCGGCGAAATGCGTCTGACCGTTGAAGGTCCCGGCGAAACCGCCTATTTGCAAGTTTCCTACCGCGCCCCGGCAGCCTCCGACCCCGATTTCTTCGCCCTGGCCGTGCTCGACAGCCTGCTCGCCGGTCCCAGCAACCTGAACATGTTTGGCGGCGGTGGTATTTCCAACAAAACCTCGCGGCTCTATCGCTCCATCATCGATACGGAACTGGCGGTCAGCGCGCACGGCGGCTCATCCGCCACGATCGACCCTTATTTGTACACCTTCACCATCACCGCGCACCCCGAAAGCCACCTCGACAAAGCCCTGGCGGCCCTCGATAGCGAGCTTGAACGCCTGCAAAACGAACTTGTCAGCGCCGAGGAAGTGGCCCGCGCCACCAAACAGGCCCGCGCCATCTTTGCCTACGGCGCCGAAAACATCACCAACCAGGCTTTTTGGCTCGGCTATGCCGAAATGTTCGCCAATTACAGCTGGTTCACCACCTATCTGGATAAATTGATGGATGTCACGCCTGCAGACGTGCTACGGGCCGCCCAGGCCTATTTCCAGCCCCGCAACCGGGTCGTCGGAACTTTCCTCCCCGTATCCGATGGAGGCGACGAATGAACGGTTCCCACTCCCTGCCTGGTTCCGACGACATTACCCGCTTCGTGCTCCCCAACGGCATCACCCTGCTGTCTCGCTCCAATTTCAACAGCCCTTCTGTCTCTTTGAGCGGATACATCCCCGCTGGCAGCTTGTTCGACTCTGACGAGAAACTCGGCCTGGCCGATTTCGCCACCATCGCACTCATGCGCGGCACACACACCCGCAGCTTCGAAAAAATCTATGACTCGCTCGAATCCGTCGGCGCGACGCTGGGCTTCTCCGCCGGGACGCATACCTCCGGTTTCAGCGGTCGCGCCCTGGTGGAAGATTTACCGCTGCTGTGTGATTTACTCGCCGACAGCCTGAGAAACCCCGCCTACCCCGCAGATGAAATCGAACGCCTGCGCACCCAGCTGTTAACCGGTCTGGCCATCCGCGCCCAGGATACCGGCGATTCGGCCGCGATGGCCTTCGATAAAATCGTTTTTGGCGACCATCCCTACGCCCGCCCGGATGACGGCTACCCGGAAACCGTGCGCGCCATCACCCGTGACGACATTGCGGCCTACCATCAGCGTTGTTTCGGCCCGCATGGACTGACAATTTCCATCGTTGGCGCGGTGGAACCGGCTTTTGTTTTGGACCAGATCAGCCGCGTACTCGGCGATTGGCAGAATCCATCCCAGCCGCCGCTCCCCGCGCTGCCAGAAGTCCGCCCCATGACAGAATCCGTCAAGGAACATATTTCGCTTTCCGGCAAATCGCAAACTGACATTGTCGTCGGCGTCCTGGGGTTGACGCGCCGCTCACCCGACTACATGGCCGCATCCCTAGGCAATTCCATCCTCGGTCAGTTCGGCATGATGGGTCGTATCGGCGACGTGGTGCGCGAACAATCGGGATTGGCCTATTACGCATCATCCAATCTCAGCGCCGGAGTCGGCCCGGGAACCTGGGAAGTCAGCGCCGGGGTGAATCCAGCCAACGTCGAAAAAGCGCTGGAACTGATCGTGGCGGAAATCCGCCTTTTTATCGAGCAAGGCGTCAGCCCCGAAGAATTACAGGACAGCCAGGATAATTTTGTCGGCCGCCTGCCGTTGACGATGGAATCCAACGCCGGGGTAGCCAATTCGCTGCTCAATATCGAGCGTCACGAACTCGGCCTGGATTATTATCGCCATTACGAAGAATTGGTCCGCGCTGTGACGTCCGAAATGGTCCTTGAAACCGCGCGCAAATACCTGAATCCCGATCGGCTGGCAATTGCAACCTGCGGGCCTTAAGAAAGTTGAAATGACCCTGAGAACTGGTGTTGACCTGCTCGAAATATCCCGTCTGCGCGAGGCCGTGGAACGACACGGTGAACGCTTTTTGGCGCGTATTTTTACGCCCACCGAGCGCGAACAGTGTGGGATGAACTATCCCTCGCTGGCGGCGCGCTTTGCGGCCAAAGAAGCCGTCTCGAAGGCGCTGGGAACCGGGCTGGGAGAAGTCTCGTTTACGGATATCGAAATTGTGCGAGGCGCAAGCGGAGAACCGATCCTGGTGCTGCACAACAAAGCGCTGACAGTGGCACAGGATTTGAAGTTAAGCGAATGGGCCGTCAGCTTGAGTCACACGCAGGAACACGCCGTCGCATCCGTGGTGGCGCTGGGATTTTAGCAACGCGATTCTCAAAAACTTTATCAGCAAAGCAGCGCGGCCGTCTCGGGCTGCGCTGCTTTTTTGCCAGTGACAGCCGCCGGGCAAGACCCCCTGGCAACACAGCGACGTTGGTTATGGCGAGGTTGGCGGATAGGTTGACCGTCAATTGCTGGCGGAGAATTTTTCGTCCACGCCGATCCAAAGATGACCGGGCAGGATGGAGCGCAGCGGCCGGATCAGGATTTTTCCGGTTTGACGGGATTCAGGCTCCGGGATGGCTTTCTCCAGATTGCCCGGATTAACGAGACAGAGATCGGGCATGCGTCCGTACTTATGACGGTAATATTCCGCCGCTTGCTGGATTTTGACATCCAGTGCAGTTTTCGGATCATTATCAAACCACAACATGCCAGTATTCATGCCAAACTCCTTAATGCAAGCTGGGAAGCCAGAACTTAAGCCAGTGGGATTTCTCGCGCATGCAAAATTGAGAACCGGGAAACAGACCATTGAGCGCAGCGCCCGGGATGGGTGTCAATTCCTCCGCTGTGGCTGGAGCGGAGATGCGCCCATAGATGCGTGTGCGGAAATAGGCGAGCCAGGCTGGCAGTTTGACGGCCATTTCAGCATTGACAGTGACCACCGGCCAAATCAGCGCCTGAGGGCCGTTCAGCAGGATCCGGGCAAAATTCTCTTGCGAGTTATCATCCATTTGAAGGATGGATTCCAGTCCATCCAGCAGGAGCAGGGTGGGTTGGTTTTCGCTGGGGGTGTAGACACGCCAGGCCAGTTGATTGAGCAAATCTGCTGAATGAGGATCGTAAGCGGGCCAGACCCCGGACAGGTGTTCTGGGGCAAAGATATCATCCCACTCTGAAGGGAAATCCGCCAGAACCGCGAACTGCATCTCTCCAGGTGGCACAAGCCGGTTCGCAGCCAGAATCAGCATTTTCAAAAAGTCAGTTTTGCCGCTGCCGCGATCGCCGGTAATCAGAATCGGTCCGGGGCGCGGATCACGCAAATGCAGCAGGAGTGGGAGCCCGTCAATGGCAATGCCAAACAGGACAGATTCGTGCGGAATTGGAGCGGCGCTGTCAAGCGTTTCAGCCAGCCCCGGGAAAATGGTTAATCCTGGGGCTGGATCCTGGCCAATTTCGGCCTGTACTTCGCGAAGTGCCCTGAGCGCCAGGGCGAATTGATATCTGTCTGGCATTGCAACAATCCGTACCGTTATTTAGAACATTCGTTCTTATTATACATCAAAATCATTCGAGTGCAAGGATTTTGCATTGCAACTTCAGCACATCCGCCTAATTCTTTTTTTACAGTCGGAATACCCACTGGTTTGGAATTGTCACTTTTATCATCGCACAGCATCAAAAGAATAAGAAAAAGATTAATATTCCTTGTCACCCTCTGCGAAGGGGGCTATAATGACAGTTCGTTTAGTAAGGAGAAGCAAGAATGCCTATTTATACCTATCGCTGCGAAAGCTGCGGCGTGCAGTTTGAGCGTCGTCAATCATTTACCGATGATCCATTGAAGCGCTGTCCGGAATGCAGCAAAAACAGCCTGCGGAAAGTCCTCACCCCGGCTGGGATTGTGTTCAAAGGTTCCGGCTGGTATGCCACAGACCATAAATCAACTTCCGGGCTGAATCGTCCGGCAAAAGTGGAGAGCAAAGAGTCTGCTCCCAGCGCAAGTTCATCTGAAAGCGCCAGCAGTTCCAGCACATCTGAAGGTTCGACAAAAACCGAAAGCTCAAGCAGCAGCTCATCCAGCAAAGCCGAAAGTTCAAGTAAATCGAGCGAATAACACAAAAATCCGCAGGCCAGCGCCTGCGGATTTTTTATAACCATGATACAGCTGCTGAATGAAAAGTGCCTTCACTGTTGTGAAGGCACTTTTTGTCTGAGGCTCCCAGCCGAGGATTCGAACCTCGAACCTAGCGGTTAACAGCCGCCCGCTCTGCCGTTGAGCTAGCCGGGAACGCGAGCGAGATTATATATATAACGGCTAACTGTGTCAAGCTAATTGGGCAAACTCGCCGAAGAGCTATTGCCGCCCATTTCGCCAAAAGTCAATACTGGATTGAACTCAATGCATTCAACAGATCCATGCGATGCGTGGCCTTTATTTGACGGATCGTGCCTGTCAGCCCTCGCACTTCCAGTGAGTCAGTGCGGGCGCCATCGCCGTAATATTTGACGCCGCGCAAAAGTTCGCCATCGGTGATGCCAGTAGCGGCAAAAAAAACGTCGCTCGATGAAACCAAATCGTCCAGAGTCAGGACTTTGCGAAAATCATAGCCCAATTCTTCGCCACGACGCAATTCTTGCTCGTTGCGGGCGTACAATTTTCCCTGCAACTCGCCGCCCATGGCACGCAAAGCACAGGCCGAAATCACACCTTCGGGCGTGCCGCCGATGCCAAAAAGCGCGTCGATCCCCGAATTACCCCAGGAAGTCATTAACGCACCCGCCACATCGCCATCTGAAAGCAAGCGGATGCGCACCCCAGCTTGCCGCAGTTCTACCACCCTATCGGCATTGCGCGGGCGATCCAAAATGACACAGGTCAAATCATTCAGGTCTTTGCCTTTTGCCTTGGCGATGGCTCTCAGATTGTCCAGGATGGGGCGTTCAATATCGATTTTGCCCCTGGATTCGGGGCCGACCGCCAGCTTGTCCATATAGACAAAAGGCCCGGGGTTATACATCGTTCCGCGCGGTGAAATGGCAACGGTGGCGATTGCG
>CAILYI010000154.1 GCA_903838415.1 uncultured Anaerolineae bacterium
GGCCAAGGAAACCGTTCGGGTACATACGCTAAAATGTCAAAAACTTCCCGATCTGATCCATAATGCATTTTTACGCCGAGCCAAGGAATTGGGGCAGCTTAAATACCCAGGATTGACCTGTTTGGTAGATTCCGGTTTTGATCAAACCGATAATTGTTACTACCTGGTTTACGCGCATGCTGGGGGAAAACCTCTCAAAACCCTGCTTCAAAAACCAACTTGGTCTCATGAATGGGTCATTCAAGCCCTAATGGAAGTGACAGATGCACTGAATTTTCTACACTTGCACAACGTGTATATGGGACTATTGAAACCTGATAACATCATTTTGGATTTGCAAGGTGAGCTGCCTTTGAAAATTGCTGATCCGGCTTTGCTGAATTTTCAGGTCATGCTTGGCGAAGTTGATCTTGAAAATCCTGATCCCCTGCAGCAAGATCTGTCCCAGTTGGGCAATCTGGCCTATATCCTGTTATGTCAAAATCTGGAACCTACACCAGCGCAAATCGAGGAAATTGATGGGCGGGTTTCTGAACCATTGCGTCAATTTCTTCAGCGCTGCCGCTTGAAGCTGCCCGAACCTTATGCCTCAGTAAATGAGGCGCGCCGGGATTTGCTCAAGACCACTTCTGAACTAAACAAGGAAACGAACTACTATCTCGTGCCGTCAGGCAAGGCAGCACAGGTGCTTCATTCACTGGGGTTTATCCCGCAGGCCGAAAAATACCTGGCCGCAGCATTTCTAAATGACGAACTGCAAAAACCGTGTCATGCAAAGGTGCTTGAACAAACAATTTCAGCAGCAAATGGTCAGACAATCTACCACGTCATCTCAGATCGGTTTAGATTGGTTTGCAAGGCCGATGGGGATACAACAGATAAAAACCTGGTCATTACCAATGTGGAAACCCCTCCCGGCACAAACATGGTCACGGATAGGGAGGCAAGCCTGTCCATTCAAGCCACATTCAAGGTAACAACGCAGGAACATATTCCTGCATCCGCGAAAATAACGGGATTGCTGGAAGCGCTGATAGCACATTGTTATCAAACCAAAACGCTAAAAAAACAACAAATAGCCCGCAAAGGCAGCGTTGAATCCTGGAGCAAGGTGCTTGAGCTGCAAAAACGCATGCTCAACAGCTTCCAACTGGCCTATGAAGATTGGGAATTGGCAGACAATGATTCATCCTTGTGGGTCACACTCAGGGATGAAATCGAGACCTGGACGGTATCTGCCGAGGAAGGCCTGATGATGTCAGCGGCCGATGGCAAGCTGTCCATCCCGGTCGGATCGATGGAAGATATCGAAGGGAAACGACTAAAGATCAGCCTGCTCAGCAGCGTTGATCCCGAAAAAATTGCCAAGCACGGAAAAATAAGCCTGGACAACATACAGGTACGCAGTATTCTCAACCGTCAGCAGGATGGACTGCGCCGGCTGCGCTATGGTGAAAGTGTCAATCCAAATTTACTGGAACTGCTCACAGATCCAGCCACGATCGTGCAGGAAGGCGAAGGAGCGGTGGAGTTCTGGGACAATGATCTGGATCATGTGCAAAAACTGGCCGTGAAGAAGTCGCTTGCGGCACGGGATATCTTCCTGATCCACGGGCCTCCAGGAACCGGTAAAACCCGCACGATCGTGGAAATTGTCCGCCAGGTATTGAACAGCGATGGACATGACCCCAAAATACTGATATCTTCCCAATCCAACGTGGCTGTTAATCACGCACTCTCAACTTTGCGGGAAAAACAGCCCGGTCTGAAGGATTACATTGTCCGTGTTGGCAGGGAAGAAAAAGCGGGCAATACCACTGACCTGTTGATCACGCATCAAATGAAGCACTGGCTTGACGAAAGAAGAGCCAACAGTATCGCCTATTACGAAAAAGAACGCGAAAAATTCAACCAACCCCAGCTTGCAGAATGCCTGGGAGTGCTTGACGAGTGTGAAAAGCTGGCGATTGAAAGCGCCAAGGATCAGATTGAGCTGTCAAAACAGGAAGCAGCGCTCAATGAGATCATGAAAGATTACGAGACCATGCAAAACATTCTGACCAGGACGGAAGGCATCCGTAACAACACAAGCCAAATACTTCAACGCATTTCAAGTAATGATTTAGCGCTCAGGGATCTGTTGGAGAATTTTAACAAGGGTTACCTGGGATTTGCAGAGACTTTCCTGAAGGCAGCTCAGAATGCAGCCAATTTAAGCGGCCGCCGTATCGATTTGGCCGAACGCATCCAGGAACTAACCCAGCGCCTTGAAGAGCAAAAAGCAAGGCAGGCCAGTGGCATCGAACACGTCAGCGAAACCCTGGCTCAACTTTACAAAGTTGAGTTGAACACGTTGGAATCTCAAAGAAAGTATGTCAACGACAAACTTGCCGCACAACAGGAAACCGCCTTGCGCCTGGGCAGACTGCAGAAAATTTCGCAGGATTGGTGCCAGCGCATTGGGCGCGGCAGTGATGAGTTTACCGGGGCCTTTCTAAGCCGCTGCAAGGTGGTTGGCGCAACCTGCATCGGTGTGGCGGCCAGGGGCGAGGTCAGTGAGGCAGAATTCGATTGGGTCATTATCGATGAAGCCGGCCGTTCGACCCATCCGGAGTTGATCGTGCCGATGGTGCGCGGAAGAAAAATTGTGCTGGTTGGAGATCACAAACAGCTTCCGCCCATCATCGATAGCGATCTGCAAAATGATCTTTTGGACGAAATTGACGTGACCCGTGAAGAACTGGAAACCAGCCTGTTTGAGGAATTGATCGGACCCACCCAGGCAAAGCTTCCACTTCAAGTTCAATACCGCATGCACCCTGCCATCGGCGACCTGATCAGTCATTGTTTCTATGAGGATTCCTTGAAGCCAGGGGATAATGTTGGCAGTCTCAAACACGGACTGAAATGGGCTACCACGCCGGTGATCTGGCTGGATACCAGCAAGCAAAAGAACCACCAGGAAAAAAAGGCCGGGACCAGCTTTGAGAACCTGCTGGAAGTTCAACAAATCACTAAATTGTTGGATCGGATCGAATCTGAACTGGCCCCCAAAAACCTGATCAAAAGCGTGGGTGTGATCGCCGGGTACATGGCCCAGAAGCGCCTGATGCGCAGACAATTGAAGGATGCCTCGCGTTGGCGGCACCTGCAGTTGGAAATTGACACGGTCGACGCTTACCAGGGCCGCGAAATGGATTTCATCATTTATAGTATCGTGCGCAGTAATACGGAACGGAAAATTGGCTTTTTGAAAGACATGCGCCGCCTGAATGTGGCCCTGTCACGCGCGCATGAGCTGCTGGTGATCGTGGGCGACCGCAGCACGGCAGAAATGGCCAGCACCGGTCATCAATCCAATCCTTTCTATGATGTAGCCAACCATATCAAAATCCATCGTAATGATTGCTCTTTTCAGGATGCCACCCTATGAACCTGGATGACCTTGCCAAACTGCACGCAAATGATTTCTCCGGTTACCAGCTCGTGGATCAATACGAAGCCGCCTTCCCTTCCTATGCCATTCAGCTGCAGGTGCTGATGCAGGTGAAACGACCGCTTGGCGTTCTGGACGAATTCATCCTGAAGAGCATTGACGCCGGGCAGAAAGGCGTGCCGGAGATTGCCGGCATACTTGGCCTAGAACACAGCACGGTCGAAATTGGGCTAGATAAACTCCAGCAGCGTGACTGCGTTTATTTTCAGGTTCCAAAAAATGGACAACGCAGCATTCCCATCCTTATCACTGCCAAGGGGCGGGAAGCCCTGCGCGAACTGTATATGACAGAGCCGGAACCATCTTCGTTTTCGGTTTGCATGGATGCCTTAACGGGTTTACTTTACCCGATTCAGCCTCTGCGCCAGGCGAATGAAATCAACAAACAGGATATTCACGACATTCAGCCTTATCTTCCCAAACCAACCACCCAGGAGAACCTGGATTTCTTTGTCATGAAGCGTCTTTTTGCCCAGTCGCAAAAAGAAACACCGCAGATGATGGAACGCCGCGAACTGGTGGATTTGCGGGATATTGAAAAGAGCTGGACTGCCTACCGGGTGATGCGTGTTCTTCAATATATAAATCCTGATGACAACTCAGTCCAGGTCCAGGTCTACGACCGCGGTGAGCGTTCGATGGAACATGAAGCGGCCTTGCTGACAATGGAAGAAAAGAACCGGCACCCATTGCGGTCGATCTCCAGCCAGGAGATGCCACCTGGAGATCAAAACGCCCTGGCAATTATCGAACCTGCCAAGATCCAGGCTGCCCGCCAAAAAGCCTTGGAAGAGCCACGCTTGGCCGCTGAAATTGCCTCCCGCCAACAGGCATTGGAACAAGTCAAAACACAGGTTGGCTCGAACCTGGTCGAAGAGCGTCGTGAAGCGCAGCACGCCATTGAGAAGTTGAATGAGGAAATCGCCCGGCTGCAAGCCCAGAACCAGAAATTGGAGAGCGAGTCCGCCGGGGTTCAGGCGCTGCAGATGCACGAACATCGCCCATTACTATTCAAGGCTTTGGGGGATGCCCGCAGCCGTGTCTTGATCATCTCCCCCTGGCTGCGCCCGGATGCCGTGGATTACGAACTGCGCCAGGCCATCGGGGATGCATTGAAACGCGGGATTGAGATATTCATCGGGTATGGCTTTGGTGACCAGGATTATCTGGAAAACAGGGTGGTGAAAAAATTAATCGAAATACGCACCCAGAATAAAGGCCGTTTGCACCTGCACCGCGTTGGCGACGTGCATTCAAAAGTGTTGATCTGCGATAACGAGTTTATGGTGCTGAGCAGCTATAACTGGCTATCATTTGGCGGTGATCCATCCCGCGGCAGCCGTGTTGAAGATGGCCTGTGGACGAATGACAAAAATGCCATTGCCCTAAAAACCAAAGAATGGCAGGAACGTCTTGCCGCTATCCCCGAAACCACCAAATAGGAGACCATGCCCATGCCCAAAATCGACATCACCCGTACCGAACTGGTCTGGCCCGGAAAATACGATGCAGACGGTAACCTCGTCCCGCCACGCCGGGTCAGCCTGCCTTTCCAAGTGATCGAGCGCGTTAGCGAGACGCGTGCCACCCGCCAACAGCGCGAAGCCGAGAAAAAAGGGCATGCCGCCACACTCTTCGATTACTGGCAAGAAGGCAAAGTACAGACCAACGATCTCGGTGATGGCTGGCGCAACAAGCTGATTTGGGGTGATAATTTATATATACTTGGATCATTGGCGGAAAAATTTGCAGGTAAATTGGATTTAATTTATATAGATCCCCCTTTTGCAACTGGTACAGATTTTTCATTCAAAGCAGAAATCGGCGATGGGTTTGATGAATTGGAAAAACAGCAATCTATTATTGAAGAAAAAGCATATCGAGATACTTGGGGATCGGGACTATCGTCTTATCTTTCGATGATGCAAAGCCGATTACTGCTAATGCGAGATCTACTTTCAGATTCAGGATGTATCTATGTTCATTGCGATTGGAGAGTTAACAGTTTTCTTCGCATGATTCTCGATGATATTTTTGGAAAAGAAAACTTTGTAAATGAAATTATCTGGCATTATCGAACCTTTCAAGGTCAAACTCACCGTTACTTTGCGAAAAAACATGATACTTTGCTTCTTTACGCAAAATCTAATAATTTTGTATTTAATGAGCAGTATGCAACTGAATTTGACGACACGATAGACTCTCAAAGATGGGCAAATTATATTAATGAAAACCATCAGATTGTTGGTTCTCGTATGCCTATACAAGATTCGCGGTTTACCAGATATTTACGAAAATGGATCAAGAAAAATGGAAGAGAACCAGGCCCTGATGATATTGTTTTTGAAGTTTTAGGCCAACCAGTTGATTCGGTATGGGATATGAAAGGGTTAGACCCAAAATCCTTGGAGAGATTAAATTATGCAACCCAAAAGCCAGAATTATTATTGGAAAGAGTCATAGAAGCCTCATCAAACGAAAATAGCTTGATTGCCGACTTTTTTTGTGGCTCAGGCACTACTCTTGCTGTCGCCGAAAAACTAGGCCGGCGTTGGATTGGGTGTGACTTGGGTCGTTATGCGATTCATTCCACCCGTAAACGTATGATGGAGATATCTGACTGCAAGCCATTTGAAATTCTGAACCTTGGACGCTATGAGCGCCAAATCTGGCAGGGAATTACTTTTGATGTCCAAAAGCAAGCCCAGCAGATGCTAATTTTTGAGTATCTTAAATTTATTCTGGAATTGTATGGTGCACAACCGCTGGCCGGCACGCAGGTTCTGCACGGCAAGAAGGGCGCTGCGGTAGTGCATGTTGGCGCGGTGGATGCGCCGGTCACCATCGATGAAGTGATTGCCTGTCTGAATGAATGTAAACAGATGGGTCAGAAGGAACTGCACATCCTGGGCTGGGAGTGGGAGATGGGACTGGCCAATCTGATGGTGGATGAGGCCAAAAGCCAGGGCATTAAATTATTGATGCTGACCATCCCGCGCGAGGTCATGGAGCAGCAGGCCGTGGACAAAGGCGACATCCGCTTCTTCGAATTGGCCTACCTGGAGTGCGTCATCCAGGTCAAAGACGGCCAGGTCACCGTCTCCCTGACCGATTTTGTCATCCCCAACACCGATTTGATCCCGCAGGACGTGCGCGAGAAGATCAAAAAGTGGTCGGATTACGTCGATTACTGGGCCATCGATTGGGACTTCCAGAACGATGCCTTTGTCAACGGCTGGACCTCCTACCGCACCCGCAAGGAACGCGCCCTGCTGCTCAAGAGCGAAGCGCACACTTACCCGGTCAAGGGTACGTACCGCATCGTGGTTAAGGTCATTGATATCTTTGGTAATGATACCAGCCAGGTTTTTGAAGTGACGATTTAGCCTTTCACAACACCCAGGAAGTATACAATGCTGATTAACCTCGGTTTCATCGTTGATTACAATATCCAGACCGGGCAAGGGAAGCTTGACCAAACTTTTGGATTTGGTGACGGACCCGGAATGTTTGTCTTGTTTGGCATGGAAAATATTCGCAACCAGGATCTCGCAGCCAGGCTTAAGATTGGCATTTATCGTGGAACCCGGGTTTTTTACACGTACATGATGATCAGGGATAAAGCTCAAGCATTGGACATTTGGCTAACTGGCAACGAGATTCCAACCGCGATCCACGAACAGTTTGTCATAAGGTTGGAAAAAAAATTCTGTGATACTGCGCACGCAAAATTTTTCTGGTTGGATGATGTCACCAAGA
>CAILYI010000155.1 GCA_903838415.1 uncultured Anaerolineae bacterium
GTGAGAGTGCAGACTTCGGAACCCATGACCGCAGCGTTAGTTAACAAGCGAAGCAGACCCAGTTGGGTTTGGCGACAAATCACCACCGCAAGTTCATCCTGTGCGTCGAGCCAGGCCAGAGCCGATGGATGATGGATATGACGCTGATAGCAACAGGCCAGCAGGCAATTAACATCGGCCAAAGCTGGCATCAGGCTAACCCTTCATCGGTGTTCAGGGCCGCATAAACCTGTTCATCGGTCAGCGGGGGGGCCTGTGGGGCGGCCTGAATCAGGGGAAATTTAGCGCGTTGTTTAACCGGGGTAGCGGGGGCAGCTTGCAGGGACAGTTGTAGGCCACGCAGGAACAAATCGCGCAGCGAGATGCCATCCATGGCTGCTCTGGCCTTGGCTTGCCTAAAAAGCGGGTCTGGAATTTCAATCGTAGTTTTCATATTCACCGTATTTATATTTTACCATATTTACGGGCACAATTCACCTTCTTAAGAATCCAACTTTCGACAACTGCTACTTGTTTGTGATGCTTTGATAGATGCTTTTGGTAATCTCCCATGACCACTACAGATGCCGATGTAAGCATAACAAAAACTCCCGCTCTATGAGTGGGAGTTTTTGTACCGACCTGATAAGCCGTCGACTTTAGTTTCGAAGTAAAAACTGTGCGTATATCGAGGCGGCCCCGACGGGAATGGACGGGGTACCGAAGTAACTTTAGGGGGGACAAGAATTGCCCTGGAATTTAATTTTTCTTGTAAAAGAACAGTGCTACTCGTAGCTATCATTTTTCTTCATGAAACGCAATTCACCCCCGCAATCATTCCAGCCCACCACCTTTCGGATGTGCAACTCTCAATCCAAGATATTTTTCATAGCCATCGAAGTCGCCATCGTTATGGAGCAATTCATGATCGTTTTCGATGCAGTATGTGGCAATCAGGTTATCAATAGTCTTGCGGACAGTGATTCCCTTTTGACGCAAAGTGCGACAATTTCGAGCACTCTGTATCGCCA
Organism: uncultured Anaerolineae bacterium; assembly: GCA_903838415.1. GTDB lineage: Bacteria > Chloroflexota > Anaerolineae > Anaerolineales > Villigracilaceae > UBA5195. Next base: position 1,011 of record CAILYI010000155.1, read on the forward strand.
GATCCGGATTCACCAGGCTCCCTTACAGGTACTTGCAAAGTGCGCGCCGGGCTTTTTCAAAATCAACATCCTGACGAAACCCCTGTAACACTTCGGCCAACATCAAGTCCCCCACCAGAATCGGCGTAGTTTCCAGGATGCTGTTCAAGTAATCTGTTTGCAGATTTTCAACACCATTGAAATAGTCAATCCAAACCGTCGAGTCAACCACGAGCATGGCGGCTACCCAACTTGGCGCGACTGGCGTTGTTCATCGAGGTCGCCTTCCCATTTCAATTTGCCGCGCAACAGGCGAACTTCAGCCTGTTCATGCAACAAGATGAGAGCACGCAAGGCCTCCTGCACGACTTCACGCTTTGTTTTGATCCCGGTCAATTTTTGAGCGCGCTCGATTAAATTGTCATCCAAAACGATATTTGTACGCATGTCAACATCATCGGTGTATATTAGTAAGCCTGCATGTGTATTGTACGACATTTTCATTCACACGCTGAACAGATATACCAATATGTCGGCAAAAGCCACCTGCAAAAGCCCGAGCTGGTTGAGAAATTCTTCCAGCAAGATTTCGCCAGGATGAGTGGGAATCCGGTTTTCGGGGAGCATGGGCACCGGCTACCTGCCCAACCATTCCACCGTCACCAACGTTTCCACGGATTCGAATTCCGGATCACCCGTCAGCACAATCGCTTTCTGATTTATTGCAACTGCTACAGCAAAAGCATCCGCATAGGAAAGTGGATGGCTGGTTTTGATGTGCGCAGCTTCCAGCACCAGATCGTTCGTCACTTCCAGGATCTTGATCGGCAAACTTTGTGACAGCATCAAAGTCTTTTGGGCAGCCGCAAAACCACGCCGCCGTTCCACACTATAGAGCACTTCTCCCAAATTAATCATACACATCAAAATACGGCATTGGCGCTTTTCGGCTTGCTCTAAAGCGGCCTCTACTCGCAGCCTACCAGATTCATTATTGAGGTAGGCTAACAGAGCAAAGCTATCCAATAGATAGACTGGTCGCGCTTCACTCACGCTCACGTTCCTGGCGATGCTCTTCCACCATCTCAGCCGTCAGGGAATCCTCGCCCTGCAGCATCCCAGCCCCCTCATGAACCGGGTCCTGGAAACCGGGCAGTAGAGCCAACACCCCGCCATAATCCACCACATGCAAATGGACGCCGGGCTTCAAGCCATATTTCTTGCGCAAAATCGCCGGGATTACCACCCAACCTTTTTGTGACACAGTTACATTCATTTTCATCACTCCGTTATACAATTCTCTTACTAAGTATAACACTTTCCGGTATAACATTCCTGCCTCGATAGGTATTCTCGGCATGGTTTTGTCGACGAGTGTATACTATCTACAGGTGGCTTCGGAATTACCAACGAGCAAGATAAGCGCTTAGCTCACCCACCTCCGGCACGTTTTGTAACATCAGTCGGTTTGATAAGCCCGTTTCGAATGTATTCTGCTTCAGGTGCTGTACACGAATGAGCAGTGTGGCTCGTTTCCCAATCGAACTGAAAGCGGCCAGCCGTCCCTGATCCAAGCGTTGACCTCGCCAACGTTAGTCTCCCATACGAAGAGCGCATGAAAATCCACCACCTGAACTGTATGTCCTTTCGCCGCTTCGCTGTTCTTGAAGTTACCCACGTGCTATTGCTGGAAACCCAGGATGGCCTGATCCTGATCGATTCCGGATTGGGATTGGGAGATTTCTCCCAACCCGGCTGGGCCGAGTGGCTGGTTCTGCAACTGGATGGCATAGCTGCCACGCCCGCCGAAACGCCTATTCGACAGATCGCAGCTCTGGGGTTTGATCCACGCGATGTGCATGATATCGTCCCTACCCACCTCCATCTCGACCACATCGGCGGGGCATGCGATTTCCCCTGGGCAAAAATCCATGTTTGGGAAGCTGAAATTCAGGCGGGATTGCGCCCCGCCGGTTGGCTCGGTACCTTCAGCTATTTCCCAGCCCGTTGGAAAAACCATCCCGGATTGACATCGTACTCAATGGGCAAGGAGCGGTGGTTCGAGCTGGAAGCGATTCCTGTCATCGAGCGCGCGGATGTGGAAATCTGGCTGGTGCCGCTTGTCGGGCATTCACCGGGTGCCTGTGGGGTGGCCATAAAAGGCAAAAATGGTTGGCTATGGCACTGCGGCGACGCCTATGTGCGCCAGATACAGGTAGATCCATTCAAACCAGGAAATGCCTTCCCATGGCTTACGCGCGGCCTCGAAGATTCCATGTTTCCTGTGACAGCGCGAGAAAAAATCAGGAAAATCCTGGCAGTGCATGGCGATCAGATCGAAGCAATGTGCTCACATGATCCAGAGTTCTTCCTTCACTCCAAAAACTCATCTCACATCCCAACCCCTTTTGCTGGTTCACCCCCAGTTGACTTGTGAACGTTTACCTTCGTTATGCCCAGGCAAATCGACGAATCGCTCATCTGCCAATTCACCACCGGACAAAAAGGTTTGGTACGACGAATATTACAGCGCACAGGTGCTTGGGAGCTGCTATTCCAAGGCCAGCTGCTCTCAATGAGACTATGGAAGCCTTGTCAAAAGTCGACGAGAATGAATTCCTTCAAGAACGCCAAAGATTGAGAAAACATCGCCAACGATTTAGGCTGCATACGCGTTCTCCCAGACAATCTCAAGCCCAATTCAAGCGCATCACACAACAGTGGACCGACCTTCATCCAAATCTAAATTTATAGCAAGTTATGCGCTGCTGCGTTTTTTGTGATGGTGCAACAGGTAGTGAGTTTTGTAATAAACCAACCAACTCATTATTCCATCGGAAGCAATGCGGCGCACTCGCTGGCAAGAAAAACGATGACCAAGAATATTGCCGCCAGACGCAGCCCGATTTTCCGCCAGTCTACAATGCGATTTTCGTTCTCGCTGAGGTTGGCTTTGATTAATTCCTTTGCAACTAATGGAGCGCTCTTGTTCTTAAGTTTCATGATATATCCTTTGTCTGACGAATATGAACCTATTCAACCATCCCAAACCAACCCCTACGTTCCATCCATTTCGCCAGTTCCAGGACGGGCATGATCGTGAGGGCTAAACCAAAGACGATCAGCCAGTCTACCAGTGGCAGGGCGTAGGTGCTAAAGGCTTCGTGCAAAAACGGCAGGTAAATAATCAGGACAAGTAAAATCAATTCCCAACCTACCGCCAGATTCAACCATTTGTTGGCAAAAGGCTTGTCGAGCACCGAATGACGGTCAGAGCGAAAGTTGTAAGCTTTGAAAAACTGGATTAGAACCAGCGAGATAAAAGTCATTGTCATCGCTTCTTCCAGGCTGCGCCCTGAGTTCAGGGCCCAGGTGAACAATCCCAGGTTGATGATTGTTGACCAGACACCGCCCAACAGCATCAGCGTCACCACCGGGCGGGTGAAGATGCCCGTTCGCGGGTTGCGCGGCTTACGTTTCATCAAGTCTTTCTCAGCCGGATCAACTGCCAGCGCCAGGGCAGGCAGACCATCGGTGGCAAGATTGACATACAAAATTTGCACTGCCGTCAATGGTAAGGGTAGACCCAGCAATACCGCACCCGCCATCAGTCCAATTTCCCCGATGTTTGAAGAAATCAGATACATCAAATATTTCTTAATGTTGCCGAAGACCCCGCGTCCTTCCTCTACAGCCGCCACAATCGAAGCGAAATTATCATCGGTCAGGGTCATGGCAGCAGCTTCCTTGGTGACATCTGTGCCAGTGATGCCCATCGCAATGCCGATGTCTGCCTTTTTGAGAGCTGGGGCATCGTTTACACCATCACCCGTCATGGCAACTATATGACCGCGCGCCTGCCAGGCCGCCACCACCCGTAATTTGTGAGAAGGCGATACACGCGCATAAACGCAGATGTCTTCCACCACGCACTGGAGTTGCTCATCAGACATCTGCTCCAATTCTGCACCTATCAACACGCGCCCGCCGCTGCGCAGCAACCCCAACTCGCGGGCCACTGCCTCCGCAGTTACAGGGTGGTCTCCAGTAATCATGACCGGGCGTATACCGGCATTCGCGCAGACTGCGATGGCCGCTTTCGCTTCCATACGCGGCGGATCAATCATGCCGGTCAGTCCCAAAAAAGTCATGCCCTGCTCAGCAGTCTCTGTCGTCACATTTGGTTTTTGCGCAATACCCAGCACACGCAGCGCCTCGCCTGCCATCTCCTGCGCCTGGTTTAAGATATGCGCCCGACCGCTGGCATCCAACGGTGTAACTCCGCTTTCGGTCAAAACAAAATCACACGCTTCCAGTATAACTTCCGGCGCGCCTTTGGCGTAAGCCGTGAGAGTCTGTGCGGTTTGATGCAGGGTGGTCATCCGTTTTGTTTCGGACATGAAGGGGATTTCATGCACCCGTGGGTATTCAGCGTCCAAGATTTCTTTGCGCAATCCGGCTTTGGCTGCAACGACCACCAACGCTCCCTCAGTCGCGTCCCCTTTAATAGCCCATCCAGAGCCTGTCTCCGAATCTGCAACAATCAGCTGGGTATCCGAGGCCAGCACCGCGGCAGTTAGCATTCGTTTGAGCGCATCAGTTAACACGTTAGAGGCGCCCCCATTCACAGAGAAGTCGCCTTCAGGGACATAGCCAGCCCCTGAAACCGTAAATAGCTGTCCGCCGCTGTAAATTTTGCGCACCGTCATTTCATCTTTGGTCAGCGTGCCTGTTTTATCTGAGCAAATTACGGATGTGCTGCCGAGTGTTTCCACAGCGGGCAGACGGCGGATGAGCGCGTTACGCTTGACCATCTTTTGGACGCCAATTGCCAGTGAAATGGTAACCACGGCGGGCAAGGCTTCAGGAACGACAGCCACCGCCAGGGCAATACCAAAAATGAGCATCTCGATCAGGGGCTGCCCACGTATTAATCCCAGGGCGACAATGATGGCTACGATCACAAAAGCGGCACGCGCCAGCACAGTACCGACCTTATCCAGGTTTTGCTGCAGAGGCGTCCGGCCGGTTTCGATGGTTTGCAGCAATTGGGCGATCTTCCCGAACTCGGTCTGCATGGCGGTAGCCACCACCAATGCCTGACCGCGCCCATAGGTTATGGCTGTCCCAGCGTAGACCATGTTCTTGCGATCTCCAACCGATAAGTCGTCATTTTCCAATGCGCGAACATGCTTTTCCACCGCAACAGATTCACCAGTGAGTGCGGCTTCTTCAACCTGCATGTTGATCGATTCGATCAGGCGCGCATCTGCCGGAACACGGTCGCCGGTGTGCAGCAGGATGACATCGCCTGGAACCAGGTTCCGCGCTGGAACTTTGATTTCCGCTCCATCACGCAAGACAGTGGCCGTAGGGGCAGCCATTTTGCGTAAAGCTTCGATGGCCCGTTCAGCGCGGTATTCCTGGATAAAACCTAACCCCACCGCAAACAGCACAATGACGCCGATCACGATCGATTCCACACCTTGCCCCAGAAATAGCGAAATCGCTGTTGCGCCCAACAGGATCAGGATCAGCACATTCTTGAACTGCTCCAGTAAAATTTCCCAGGGTGAGACACGGTGGCTGGCTTGCAACTCATTCGGCCCATATTGTTGTATGCGGATTTCAACTTCTATCGTGGTCAAACCACCGGGTTGGCTATCGAGTTGTTTGAAGGTTTCGTCTGTAGTGAATGTATGCCAGGATTTACTTTGCATGGGATTACTTTTTTGCTCCTGTATCAGTAGGTTTGCCTTGGCGTTCCAGGTCACTGCCTGATGTCATGTCCTCGCGTCGGGGCATGCGCGATTTGAAAATCAGGATGTCAAGCAGATAGATCGTCCCTGCCAGGATGGGCAGGAATATCAACGCCAGGATTTCCTCGCCAAACATCGCAATATCTTCTAGCCAGTAGGCAATCGCTGTGCCGCCTGCGCCAGTAACCGCAACTGGTTTCCACAGCCGCCGTAAGAGATGAAAACGAGATGAATGTGTTGAATGGGTGGACATAAAAACCTCCTATCGCAACGATAATCTATCTCAGGCACAGAACCGGCGTGTTGGCGTAAGATCGCCTTCATTCATCTTTCAGAAGAACAGGCGTAAAAGCTGGAGTACGCCGGGATCACCAAATGTAAAACGCAAGTGCAAACCTTCTTCCGAATTTGTGTTGTTGCTCATCAAAGTTAGTCTTTTGATTCGGCTTTATGATAAACCGACGAACGCGCCACTCTTCTTTCGGGTTACTTGTTTTTCTCGGTGAAGTGATTCGTCGACAATTTCAAAACCATTTTCGCTGCGGATTAGACCTTTTCGACGGTTGGCGCTGCTTCCCAGCACGCGCTCATGTGGATAGGAATGACGGTCAATCTCCAGATCATTCGCATCAAATAAGATTGCAGTATCGCCATGGTTGTTCCAGACCTGATCAGTTGTCCACAATAGATCAACCACCCAGCCAGCCTGATCGTCGTGTGTTTTTTTCAGCTCCTGCTGACCGCTGTAAACCATTACACCCTTGCCCGGTCGAATCAATAAATCATCTGGAAATTGGTAGAAAACCTGTCCGCGCAGGCTGGCAAGTATCCACCCCGACATCGGCTGAATAACCGTACCCCGATTGACGACGATGACTGACTCGTGCAAGCCATGATTTTGAACCGCTTCAATTATTATTTTCGCGCCTTCCAATTGACCGGTATTGATACTGTGTGAAGTTCGTTTTGACATATGCTTCTCCTTTTTAAACCTTGGCTTATCAATTGTTGTTGTATCCACATTGCGGGCAGAAGGGTGCATTGGCAGGTAATCTGGAACCGCAACTGGCACAATTCAGAAGTGCCTTCAGCTCGGCTCCACACCCGTGGCAAAATTTCGCGCCCTGAAGAGTTGTGGTGGAACACTTTCGACAAACCACACCCTGTAAAGAAGCCGCAGGGTTCGGCTGGAATTGCTGGTTTACAGGAAACTGAGAATTTGCAGGCGCCTGAGGGTATGAGTTGGTTGGATATTGTTGGTGGTGATCATGATCGTCATGATGATCGTCGCGATGGTCATCATCGTGGAACAAGCCACCATTTTTTCGACGTTTGCGGTCGCCAAGGTCAAACAAGTCTTCTAGAAAGTCCATTTTGAATATGCTCCCTTTCGGTGTATTTTTGTTTTCTGAAACCCATAATCGTGGGATTCGGCCGATAAATCTTTGGTGAATATCTTACGGAAATCTACCTTTATTGCAGCACGGTCAACCTTCAACTGCTCGCGAATTCATTGCTTACGCAAGCTTCCCAAGTGTGCTGATGGTTCTTCCCAATAATTCATCTTGGTTTTGAACCATTTTTTGTGCGGCCTCATAGGTTTTCATGCTAACCAGCAAATCGACCACATTTACATTTGACATTTCCAAATATCCCTGATGAACAGTGGAATTTGTTATCGTTTGGGCCGGGGCATCCAGCGCTTCGAAGAGATTTCCATCACTTTTTTTTAGCTGTGTTTCTGGACGAGCAAATTCCGCGATGCCCAATTGAGTAGTTGGTGCGCCGCTGATCAAAACTCTCCCGCTGGCGTCCACGCTGATTTCACCATTTGGAATTTGAATCGGGTTTCCGGACCCATCCAGTACTGAATTCCCATCAATGGTCACAAGATTCTCATTCGCATCGCGAATGAAACGTCCATCACGGGTATAGCGTTCGCCAGCGGAGGTCATGATTCGGAAAAAGCCATCGCCCTGAACTGCAAAATCGAAAGGATGGTTTGTGGCTTGTAATGCTCCATCGGAAAATTTCGTTCGCGTTTCAGTCGTCATCACACCCAGTCCAAGGTTTCCGATGGATTCTTGAGAACCATTCTGGCTGTTACTCCCGGTTGAAAATACCTCCGTTTTCTGAAACTCTTGCATAGTCGTAAACACCTGCTTAAATCCTGGTGTGTTGAGGTTGGCTGTATTGTGCGCATTTAGCGCTTGCTTGTTTGCGCCTGCAACCATGGCTGAAACTGCTGCGTAGATGCCTTTTAGCATAGGTTTCTCCTGATAATACGGGTTGTCCAGTCAGTAGAAATTAGAGCAAGGTTTCCATTTGTATAGAAGGTGCAGGCTGCCAGGGTTTCATCCAGACAAAAAATGGAGCGGCAGGTAACCGAAATATTAAAAACAAAAAGACCAAAGCTTATAGAAAGCGATGGTCTTGCGTTTTCTTTCAGATAGCCGGGAAATCTCTTTCCGTCTTGACGACTATCCATCCCGTGAAAGCTGGGCGGCTACTCCCCATCGGAGTAATTAAAGTCTACTGGATATTGGGATGAAAGTCAATGAGCTTTGTATGGTTTGAAGGGTTACATTCGTTCAATCTGTTTTATTTGTAACGGCCTGGATGCACACAGTCATTGGTTCAAAAGAATAATAAACTTTTTGAAACTAGCGTGGATAAGGAAGTTGGTGTTGGGCACATTGAAAATTTCATTTTGGAGATATGGAAAATAAAGTGAATAGGCTACCCCAATCTTCAACACCATCACAATATGATCGCCAGACGGCTCCACTTACTGGATAAACGCTGGCTGGATCAACACCGGCTCGATCCCTTCAGTGACCGAGACCATTTCATATACATCCGCGCTATAGCCCAGCTTCACGACATGGTACTGTGCATGGCATACATTTTCGGGATGCGCTCCAGGTAGCGCTTGTACTCGGTGTTCACCATGCCCTTCTCGGATTTACCCAGGTGTAGCGCTTCGTCATATCACGGTCTTTCCCAAGCAGAGATTGCGACCTTGGCATCCTTGGTCAGAAAGGCGAACAGGTTGAAGCAAAAATACTAATTTATTCTGGCCGTAAAGCCTTAAATCCCACTATTTAATCTGTACCCAGACAACCTGACAGCAATAAGGTGGGCAGATAAAAGCGCAGATGACGGGTATAAGTTCACAGCGCCTGTTGGCAGTTACCCGCAGAGAGCCAGTCCTTATGGCGCATTGGACATGGCCAGGAATGTCGCGGAAGTGGTCGGGGATGACTGGGATAACGCTGCCCCCGTCAATGTAAGCTATTCGAAAACAATCAAGGAAGTTTATCGAATGATACGGGGCGGTTCGTGGTACAGTCATAGTAGTACGCTACAATCTGACGTACACATGCTGCTGATTCATTCCTACGAAGAACTCAACACCTTTGGTTTCCGCTGCGCCCGTTCGCCGTAATGGGTATCTTTGAAAAAGAGAATTGAAATGACTACTGACGCCCCCAACATTGAAGATCAAGTCCTTTCACTGGCCGCCGCAGAGTTGCGCCGCCTGGAATCAGAGAACGATACCTGGCATGGTGCGTATTCCGGGATGCACCTTGTCGATGGAGATACCACCGTCAATAGAATAGGTGTAATTTATAACCTGCACCATTCAATCGCTAGAAGTTTCCCAAAAGGTCTTTGGATTGTTTATCTCAAACACTCAATTCCAAGAACGGATGGCAAAAACACCATCATGGCATTTTCGAAGAAGGACCTGGCTCTGGTCTACTTTGGAACTGCAAACGACGAAGGATAGTAACTATTCGAGATTGTGACCGCAACCGTCCAGGTCACGGGCCAGTCTTGTACATCGTCCAACTCGTGTTCATGATATGGTCTTCCACCTGCATCGAGGTGGCGTCGATCGGGGTGACAAAGTAGGTGAAGCTGGTGACCCAGCTCATCGGTTGATCTTGAAATTCGGTTGGCTCGTGATGAGTGACGGTAAAGTGAACAGCGTTGCCAATAATATTGTATTCACCTGTGTCCAGGGTCATCAGGCCATTCCATGTGACAGTCTGGGAAAATGTACCGGTGTGTTCAAGAATTAGGCGAGTAGAAACGGTGCCCTGGCTGGTTTCCACCTGGCTATCCCAAATGCCGACGATGTCAAAAGCCCCATTGTTGGGTTGATTGCCCTGATTCTGATCCGGTTCAAGGTTCTGATCGGGCGGCTCATCCCAATTCTGATCTTGCTGCTGGTTTTGCTGATCCTGATCGAGAGGCTGGCGGTTGCCAGGTGCAAGATTGGTGACAAACTGGCACGAGAGTCCTATAATCGCCAAAACGATTAATCCCCGAACTAAAGCGGATGGCAAGCGGCGGGTATTTGACATGATTTTTCCTCCTGAGTGGAATTCAGAAGCTCTATCAACTGAAAAACGCGAGACAAAGTGGCGCTACTAGCGAGGCCACACTCCTAATAATGAGTGTACTCTCTATGGGCTGCGATTTCAATACGCGAACAGCAAGGGTCAGGACTTTTCCAAAGGTGGCAATAAATATCCAATAAGCCGGGGTCACCATTTATTCAACATCCAGGATGGCTGACGAGAAGAAGTTTGGTAAGATTGAACCATTATGATCCCGATTGACCCGACTCATTCAAACCAGAATGAATTGAACCCACTAATTCTTGACCAGGAAAACCAAGCGGCGAAATTGCGGCTTGAAGTAGAGTCAATGCTTATCAATTTGGACAAAGGCATACAATCTTCTGTAAACCTTGTTGATTTGTCTCAGGTCCTATCAGGTGTGCCAGGAAAGAATGCAATTGACAAGCAAAAAAGGCACAAACACGAGCCATCCCCAGGCCGTTCGAGCAATGAAATTCCACTCACATTGCAGCAGCCTGATCCCATTATCGATATCAAGCCTAAATGGCGGACAAAAAATAGATTGCAAAATTGTCACAGCCCGAAACCGAAATGAGCAAACCGGGGAGTATTTAGTAAAATTACTGGAATTGTGATTGGCCCCCACCTTGTTCAAAATGCGTTCTGGGATAAATACACACTATGTCACCATACCTGAAATTAGCCTCCCTGCTGGTCCTCAGCAGTTTATCATGTAACCTGGTTTCATTGGCCTTGGGTCATCCTGCCACGCCTGAGCCCGTGATCGAAAACGTGGTGACATCTGCTCATTCATCCGTTTCCGCCGCGCCACAACCTACTCCCGCTATAGAACCCCCACAACCTGCAGCGGTTTGGACTGCATATAAACGAAAACTGGCTGCAGGGGATTGGAACGAGGAAGATGGGCTTATCGCCTCTCTGCGCATGTTGGTAGGCGAGCAGGATCCTGAAGCTGCTTTCAGTGCTATTCCTTTATTGGGTGCTGAAGCCACGCCTTTCCTTACCACAGCGATACAATTGCTGGCATCTGAGCAGGTTTTGAAAAACAGGTCTGAATTAGAGCGTCTGGTTAACTTGCTCCAACCTTCCTTCGACCTGCTGGACAAATTTGCACAACCAGTCCAATTTTCCCGTAATTCATCGCCCCAGATGATTTCCCTGTCTTCCAACCCTGTATTATCCGCGGAAGCCTGTCGCAAATTGTAGGAGAAAGGTTTTAAAGACGCTTCAACCATGGTGTGCTTTGATTACGTCACCCAAAATGTCGGGAAAACCAGCCTGACCATTTATTTTCCAGCTTTCTGGTCTGCGAGCGATCCCCGGCGCGCATATCTCGCTTTGGCTGCAGATGCCATGCAGGATTCTGCTGAAACCTATAATAAATATCGTGGCGCTCTCAAAAACACCCGGCTGGTTTTTACCGAGCTTGCCAATGGCTCAAAGGGCACGGGTGATCCCACTGTCTGGGCAGAAGCAGACCAGGATAAAGCTGGCTGTATCATCGGGGTTTACCCTTCATCAACGAAAGAAGTTCCTGACACTTTCAAACAAATAATTGCACATGAAATGTTTCATTGTTTTCAGGTTTCATTTCTGTACACCCAGGCTTATGTGGTTAAATCAACTTTTAATGATTGGAGGGTAGAAAACTCTGCGGATTTCTTCAGCAACCTTGTATATCCATCGGTTAACCTGGAGTGGGATAATCTGCCTGTTTTTGATATCAACATGAAAGACAACGATATTTTTCATGGCTCTTATGAAAACTCGGTTTTTTTCCAGTTCCTGGCCAATAACGCCGGTATTAAACCTGCGCAAATTATCGATCTGTTGGCATCCATGCCTGTTTCGGGGGGGTTCTCTGAACAAAGGTCTGCTCTGGCGGCTTTTCCCGATATCGATAACTTATGGCACAAATTTGGGCAGGATTATGTTGATAGAAAGATCAACGATTCCAGTATGACAGCCCTACCGCTCAACCCCCGTTATCAAAATATATTCAGTTATGCTTTGGGCGAAAAGAAGGGTTCTTTTTCCGTCAAACCGTTCATGATCAAATATTCCTTAGAACGTGTTTAAGAATTCAATTTGCACGAGATTCTGAGCAATTTTCAGGCAAAAAATTAGCCGAACTGACTTGCCAGGAGCATCAGCCACAACTTAAGAAAATGTTTTGCCA
>CAILYI010000156.1 GCA_903838415.1 uncultured Anaerolineae bacterium
AACACTCAAAAAGCATGAAGTAACGGCTTGGAAGGGCAGCGTAACACTCAAAAAGCATGGAGTAACGGCGTGGAAGGGCAGCGTAACACTCAAAAAGCATGGAGTAACGGCGTGGAAGGGCAGCGCAGCACCCAGGAAGCATGAAGTAACGGCGTGGAAGGGCAGAGTAACACCCAGGAAGCATGGAGTAACGGCGGGGAAGGGCAGTGCAGCACCTTGGAAGCATAGAGTAACTTCGGGAACAGGCAATGCAGCACCAAATCTGAGTTTTTCCCAGAAACCTTTTTGCCACGAATAGCCCGAATTTCCTGATTTTTCGCAGGTACGGTTCACGGATGGGTCTGAACGATTCCTTTTTGTTATAAAACCCAGGAGCGGCGGGCGCATTACGGTTTTTTTTGGGGAAGATCGAAATTAATTTACCTGCTTTTTGGTTTCTCTTTACGGGTGCTTTACAGGATAAGAGCGGACAATATGTTATCTTTTATGAGCAAGAAACTATACCCTGAACGGTCACAAATTGCGCTTTATTGCTTAATGTGGAAAACCGCAATTTGTGACCGGGGGCATTATAGCGAATAGTTGCCCTATTCCTCAAACTACGACGAGTGAGCCCATGGAAATCATTTTCGATATCAGTGAAGACGAACTGCCTATTTTCCTGGCCGAGGTGGATGAGCATTTACAAATGTTGGATGACGTTCTGATCCGTTTGGAAAGGGAAGAGTCTGACTCTGAACTTGTCCAGACCGTGTTCCGTTCCGCCCATACCATCAAGGGGATGTCTGGCGTGATTGGACATCGCCGGATGACCGACCTTACTCATGCCCTTGAAACTTTGCTGGACGGGGTTCGCAAGAAAAGCATCCAGATTTCGACTCAAATGATCAATCTTTGCCTGGAGGCTGTTGACCGGCTGCGGCTGCTGCGCGAAGAAGTGGTCACAGCGCAAGTCAGCGATGTGGATATCGATGAAATTCTACAGGCGCTCAAAGACTTCACGGAAGGCAAAAAAGAACCGACTTTACCGGAAGTTCCCAAAAGCAAGAAGAAAAAAGCGTCAGCACCTGAATTGCAGAAAGAACAGAATTTATCCGGGTCTGAAGATAGCCCCTCGCTTGAAACCACCAGCCCGGCGCAGGCTGCCTCCGTTTCACAGGCCCGCACCCTCCAGATTCACGCCAAAATTGACCCCAATGGTATCGCCTCGGCCGCGCGCGCTTTTCAATTGATGATGGCCTTGCAGGATATGGGCGAAATCCAATTCATGATCCCCTCCCAGGCACAGATCGAGACATCTGCCTCGGTCAATGATTTTGCCGCAGTTCTGATTTCATCGGAACCTTTTGAAAAGATCAGCGCCGCGCTGACAATAATTTCTGATGTGGATGAAATTTCAATCGATGGGACGCTCGTTCTCACGAATGGCTTGCCCGTCGTCAAGGCTCCCAAAAAGGATTCGCCCGTACAATCCGGGCCGTCAGGGAAAAACGGAGGGACTCCGTCTGATGCTCCCAAGCCGAACGTGCCCGGCGCCAACAATTCGGCAGCCGTTGAACCTGCGAATGAAAGACGCAACACGGATGCAACGCATGGCAGGCGCAGCGCCGATATGACGGTGCGCACAAATGTGGAGCGGCTGAACAGCCTCATGAACCTGGTGGGTGAACTGATTACCGATCGTAATCATCTGCAGCAGATTCGCAGCCGGTTGGTGGTTGAAACCCGCATGAATGGTAACTTTGAGCAGATTTCTGAAACCATTACCCATCTTGGGCGGATTACGGATCAACTCCAGGAGGAGGTGATGCGCATTCGCATGCTGCCGGTCGGGAGTGTTTTCAGCAAATTCCCGCGCTCGGTACGGGATATGTCCCAAAAAGTGGGCAAACTGATTGACGTGGTCATCCACGGCGAAGAAACTGAAATGGATCGTTCCATGATCGAAGAGATCAACGACCCGCTGATTCACCTGATCCGAAATTCTGTCGATCACGGCATTGAATCGCCGCAGGATCGTCTCGCCGCGGGCAAACCGGAACGAGGCACAATCACCCTGACAGCCCGCCACGAACAGGGACGCATCATCCTGACGGTGGAAGATGATGGCGGCGGGATCGATGGGGAAAAACTACGCAAAAGCGCCGTACAAAAGGGACTGATCACGGCAGAAGAAGCCGCCGGTTTGACCGAGGAACAGTCCATCGACCTGATGTTTATGGCGGGCCTTTCCACCGCGCAAAAAGTAACCGACATCTCTGGCCGGGGCGTGGGGCTCGATATTGTCAATACCAATATTCAGCGCGTCAATGGCTCCATTCGGATTGAGACCAAGCTGGGACAGGGCACAAAATTTCAGATTATTCTGCCGCTGACCCTGGCCATCGTACCGTCCTTATTGGTGCGTGTTAACCAGGCCACCTTTGCCATTCCGATGGTGATGATTACAGAGACTTTGCGCCTCGAACAGGCTGACATTAAATATGTTTATCGAAAGCCCGTCACCTTGCTGCGTGGCAATGTCCTCTCGTTGATAAAGCTGGCAGATATTTTTAATCATTCTCAGAGCGAAGAACAAAAAAAATACCACTTTGCGGTGGTGGTTCAATCTGGTAAACAACGGGTTGGGCTGATCGTCGATTCGCTGATTGGGGAAGAAGAAGTTGTCGTGAAACCGTTGGGGGCATTCATTGGCGATATCCCCGGGATTTCCAGTGCGGCCATCCTTGGCGAAGGCCAGGTGGCTTTGATTGTTGATGTCTTCGGCCTGTTCAAGCTGGCCGGAATTTAAGGAAAAGGTGGTGCTCGTTATGAATGACAAAGTTCCATTTGACCAGGATTTGCTGGAAATTCTGAAAACGATTGCCAGCGAAGGCATTAAAAATGCTGCCAACGGATTTTCAGGAATGATTGGTCACAAGATCGAGGTCAGTAATCCGGTCGCCAGGTTGGTGCCCTTGCTCTCGATCCCTCAGATCGTTGGCGGACCGGATGATGATGCGGTTGGGATTTATTTGCGCTTTGAAGGCGACATGGATGGGCAGATTATGATGATCATGCCTTATCAAAAGGCCATGGAACTGGTGGACCTTTTGATGGAATTGCCCCAGGGAACCACCCTTAAACTTGGTTCACTGGAAAGGTCCGCCCTTGGCGAGTTGGGGAATCTTTGCGGCGCATTTTTCTTAAATTCTCTTGCTAAACTGATTGGAGCCAGCTTTAGACCCACGCCTCCGGCAGTGATGGTGGATATGGTTGGAGCTATCCTGGATATCGTTGTAGCCACAACTGGCGGCGTCAGTGAGCACGTTCTGCTGATGCAGGCCAATTTTATGGATGGTCCTCGTTCCGTTGAAGCGGATTTTTGGGTGATCCCCGAATTGAACACGCTTCAGGCTTTGCTGCATAAGAATTCCGGCATATGAAAGATCCGATAAGCGTGGGTTTGGGTGAGCAAGCCATCAGCCGGAGCCCGGAGGACATTCTTGTCGCTTATGGGTTGGGTTCATGCCTGGGGATTTCCATGGTCGACCCAGTTTCTCGCGTCTCCGGATTGCTGCATGCTGTCCTTCCCGGGCTCGTGAATGGAATGGATCGTTCGGATACGAACTCCCACAAGTACGTTGACAGTGGCATTGAAGACTTACTTGCGGCAGTATTGAAGGAAGGCGCAAACAGAAGCAGGCTTATCGTGCGCATTGCCGGTGGAGCGAACATGCTGATTTCTCCCGGAATGACCAGCTCTTTTGATATCGGAACGCGCAATATAGAAGCGGCCCGGATTACGATGCAGCGTATTAGAATGCCGATCAAAGTTGAAGAAGTTGGCGGACATACCGGGCGCACTGTCCGCGTGTATGTGGCAGACAGCCGGGTGACCGTCAGGGTCATCGGTGAGAAAGAACACGATATATAGAAACACAAGGAGTGATTTTATGGCAAAAATATTGATTGTAGATGATGCAGAATTCCTGCGGGTACGCCTAACCAAAATGCTGGGGACAGATGGCCATGACGTTTACGAGGCTGAGAATGGCCTCAAGGCTGTGGCCACCTATAAGGAAATTCACCCGGATGTGGTCTTGATGGATGTGACCATGCCCGATATGGATGGCCTGACTGCGCTGAAGGAAATTGTCAGTTTTGACCCCAAGGCCCGGGTCGTCATGCTGACAGCCCTCGGGCAGGAATCGGTTGTGTTGGAAGCTGTCAAATCGGGCGCGCGCGATTTCATCGTCAAACCTTTTGAACATGACCGCGTCATGAAGGCCATCACCAAGCTGCTGGCCTAACCGGATCATGGCCAATTCAATGCTACCTGACCCCAACAATACCTCAACACATCCCGTGCGGGTGCTGGTAGTGGACGATTCCGCGTTCATGCGTTTTGCCATTACTCAGCAGCTCAATGAAGATCCAGAAATACAGGTGATTGGCGCTGCCGCTGATGGACGTGAGGCGCTCAAGCTGATTCCCCAATTACAGCCGGATGTCATCACGCTGGATGTGGAAATGCCTCGGCTGGATGGACTCTCGACGCTGCGCGAGATTATGAAATCCTTTCCGCGCCCGGTCATCATGTTCAGCAGCCTGACCAAAGAAGGCGCTGCTGAGACGATCCAGGCCCTGATGTTGGGCGCTGTCGATTTCATTGCCAAGCCAGATAATCGCCTGGATATCCGTTCTGAGATGGCTGAAATTGCCGCCAAAATCAAGGCGGCCTCCAAGACAAAAGTGCGCTCTACCTCGGCTCGTCAAGTGCTGCCTGTTGCGCCTCTGTCCTCTGGCAGCCCTGAGAAAAAGGTGCGCCCGTATCGCAAAACGACGCCCGTCATTTTGATCGGCTCATCCACCGGCGGGCCGGGCGCGCTGAATGAAATCATTCCGGCTTTGTCCGCCTCGTTGACATCCCCGGTAATGATTGTGCAGCATATGCCCAGTGGTTTTACCCGCTCGCTGGCAGAACGCCTGAACTCCATTTCGCCGCTCAAGGTGAAAGAAGCCGAGCCAGGTGACTCGCTCATGGTCGGGCAGGTGCTGCTTGCGCCCGGTGGTTTTCATATGATCCTGGATGAAAATGAACAAGTGGTGCTGAATCAGAAACCGACGGTTCACGGGGTACGCCCGGCGGTGGATGTGACGCTCAACTCTCTCATTCAGCGCTTTGGCAAGAATGTGATTGCCGTCATCCTGACGGGCATGGGCAGTGATGGCACCCTGGGCGCATCCATTTTGCACAGCGCCGGGGGCCACGTGATTGCCGAGCACGAAAGTACCTGTGTGGTTTGGGGCATGCCCCGCAGTGTGGCGGAGGCTGGGGCAGCCAATGAAATCCTGCCACGCCCCAAAATTGCCAGGGCCATTGAACGCGCAATTCAAGACATGACGAGTAATTGATTTTTTTCTTCAAAAAGGATTTTATATTATGGATGCGACTATTTATACCCAGGTCAAAGCTTCAATCAAGCGCACGCTCAATATCGATCTTGAGCATTACAAAGATGAGCAGATGAAACGCCGCCTGGATTCATGGTTGGTTCGCACTCACATCGAAACCTGGAAAGAATATTTTTACCTGCTTACCACGGATGAAACCGAACTCGAACGCTTCCGCAACTACCTGACCATTAATGTGACTGAATTCTTCCGCGACCAGAATCGCTGGGACCAGCTGCGTCAGGATGTCTTGCCCTACCTGATCCAGAATTCCAGGGATACCCACCAGATTGGCGGGCTGAAACTGTGGAGTGCGGGCTGTTCGATTGGCACGGAAGCTTTTACGATGGCGATTATGATGGCGGAAGCCGCGCCTCTGCAAAGATACTCCATCCTGGCAACGGACCTGGATCGCGGCGCATTGCTCAAGGCAAAAGCGCGCGGCCCTTACAGCCAGGACGACATCCGCAATCTCACGGCAACGCAGCGCCAAAAATACATCACGCCCACCGCTCCTTATCATGCGGTGGAGAGTTTGCAGAAAAACATTCGTTTTCAAGAACAGAATTTATTCGCAGATCGTTTCGACAGCGGTTTTGATTTGATCGTTTGCCGGAATGTCGTCATTTATTTCACAGCTGAATCAAAAGATATTCTTTATGCCAAGTTTAGCGCCGCATTACGCCCCGGCGGCGTGCTGTTTATCGGCGGCACGGAAATTATTTCGGGACCCACGAAATTCGGTTTACAAAATTTCGGTATTTCTTTTTACAAGAAAGTCTGAGAGCCTTAATACATGACCTATTCGGTTGACCAACTCATCGACGAAGCCGGGAAACTGTATCCCATTCCCCAGGCCGCCCAGAAGGCGCTTGTGCTCATCCACAAAGCGGAAACAAGCGCCATTGACCTGGCCCAGGTAATCGGAACAGACCAGGTTCTGGCGGCTCATGTCCTGCGCTGGGCCAATTCCGCATATTTCGGCATGGGTAATCGGATTGCGACTGTGCAGCAAGCCATTGTCGTGCTCGGGTTGGACATCACCGAGGAAATAATCATGACGTATTCCCTGTCCGATCAACTCAACCAGCCGGTTCCCGGCTATGAGCTGCGGCGTGGCGAACTCTGGCAGCACGCCCTGGGCACAGCCATCGGCGCCAAGTTGATTTCACAGCAGCGTCACTTGAAAATCGATGAAGAAGCCTATTTCGCCGGTTTACTGTGTGACATCGGCAAACTGGTTTTTGAAAAGCTGCTGCGCAATGCCGATATCGGGCAAGTGGAATGGGGACAACATTCCTTCCTTGAGATGGAACGTAACACGTTTGGCCTGGATCACGCTTCGCTGGGCTCTGAATTGGCCCGCCGCTGGCAGCTTCCTGAAAACCTGGTGATGGCGATCGCTCATCATCACGACCCCCAGGTTGCTCAGAGCCATCAACTGCTTGCCTCGACCATCCACGTTGCGGATGCTGCCATGATGATGCTGGGCGTGGGCATCGGTGTCGATGGGCTGCGTTATTCATTGGATGAAGCGGCTCTGCAGCGCCTGGGTATGACCGGGGATTCGTTGTTCCAGCTGGTTGGGCAAATCTCCGATCAATTAACTCGTACCAAAGAATTGATTTCTTTTGATTAAATATCAGGCTGTTTGTATTTTTTACCCTTTAAGGAGCTAGAAAATAAATGGATGCTAAATTGTTAAACCCGTTTATTCAGGCTGCGGTGGAAGTATTGAAAGCGGAGGTCGGCGCGGAGGTTTCTCGTGGAGACATTTCCCTGCAAAAATCCGCATTGACCTCGGATGACATCACAGTTTTGATTAACCTGATTGGTGATGTCTATGGCGTTGTGATGTACGGCATGCACACCTCCACCTGCCTGGGGATGGTTTCGAAGATCCTGGGACAGGAATTCACCGAGCTTTCTACGCTGGCCCAAAGCGGCGTAGCCGAATTGGGCAACGTCATCAGCGGTCAGGCCACCATCAGATTTGCGGATGCAGGCTACAAGTCGAATATTTCCACGCCGATGGTGCTGACCGGGAATGGGATTGAAGTTTCCACCCTTGATTTCCCCCGGATTGTGGTGCCGTTGAGCACGCAGTTCGGCATCTTCACTGTGCATCTTGCTTTGAAGGAAAAAGCCCCAGGGGAGCTGCATCGCCCCGAGGATTTTATTTCTTTGATCAAAGCGCCCGTAGCGTCCAAAGATATTTGATATTATCCTTCCCACTTGCGAAGAGAATTGGAGGTTGTAGTGAATGTTAAGTTTCTAAATCCTTTTGTTAGCGCGGCGCATGAGATTTTGAGCATGGAAATGCATGAAACCGTTAAGCGCGGGGATTTGCGCCTTGAAAACGGCCCTTACCAGACCGATGATGTGACCGTCATCATTTCACTGATCGGCGCAGTCGACGGCACCGTCTTCTTCAGCATGTCGAAAGAAGCCGCCACGCAACTGGCCTCGATCTTGATGGGCGAGAAATTGCTCTCTCTGGATAAACTCGCCCAGAGCGGGATTGCGGAATTGGGCAATGTCATCACCGGACGGGCCAGCATGAAGCTGTCTGAAGCCGGTTACGAGTCCAATATCTCCACCCCTTCCTTGATTATCGGAAAAGGCGCCACGATTTCCACCCTTGAATATCCGCGCCTGACGGTGCCCCTCAAGACTTCCGTCGGTTCGATGACCATTCACCTGGCGCTGCGCGAGGGCATCCAAAAAACGCTGACAACGCCCCAGTTGGCCACGCCCGAAGTGTTTAAATTCCCCGAACAATGAAATCCGCAGCCATCACCAGGCCCGGGCGAAATTGAACTCTCAAAAGTAAGTGAACTTGAAGGAAGGAAAAACCGATATGGAACACCAACTGGTGATCTTTGACCTGGAACAAGAAAAATATGGTGTTGATATTGCTACGGTTGAAAGCATCATCAAGATGCAAGAAATTACCCAATTACCGTACACGCCCGATTTTATGGAAGGGGTTACGAAACTGCGCGGAGCGGTGATTCCGGTCATTGATCTGCGCAAGCGTTTTGATTTGCCGGTTCAGGCGCCAACCCGCGATACGCGCATCGTGATTTCGAATTTGAATAATGCCAAGGTGGGGTTGGTAGTCGATGCGGTCACGCAGGTCATCCGCATTGCAGATGAAGCCATCGAGCCGCCGCCCCAAATGTCGCTTTCGTCAAACTCAGCCTTTATCAAGGGCATTGCCAAGGTGGCCGATACGCTTATCATTTTGCTCGATTTGAGCAGGGTGCTTTCGCTCGAGGAAAAAGAAGCCCTTTCCAGCGCGGTTTCACAATAGATCGACTTTTTTCAAGAGAATGAATCAAAAAAGTCTCCCCGTCAACAGACAGGGAGACTTTTTTGGTGCGCGGCCTGGTTCAGGGCACGATCCCGGCGCAGGCCACCCCGTCTTTGGGGGCGGTGGTCGTTTCTGTTTTCCAGGTTACATTATCCAAAAAGATGGTGCAGGTTAGTTTGCCGGTTTGGGTCGGGTTGGAGGCCGTCAGATAGACTTCTGTGCCGCCCGGCAGGTTGATTTGTTTTGTCCAGGTGGTGGAGACTGTGGTTGGTTTCTTGATGACGAGCGGCCCGGCCTGCAGGGTGACGATGGCAAACCCGCCCGAAGCTTCCACGCGGAAGTTGACGGCGCGGCTGCCTGCCACCGGCCTTGTATTGATCATGTTCATCACGAAGATGATGGCGGCCCCGATCAGGGCCAGCACAAACAGCAGCTGCAGGATGATTTTCGAGCGATTTGAGAGATTCGCTAACATGATTTCCTCCATCTCCAAGCGGATGTGTCTTATGGCACGATCCCGGCGCAGGCCACCCCATCCTTGGGGGCATTGGTGGTTTCTTCCTGCCAGGGTTGCTGATCGATGCTGATGCTGCATTTCAGTTTGCCGGTTTGAGTGGGGTTGGAAGCCGTCAGGTAGACTTCCGTCCCATCTGGAATTTGCACGGTTTTCTGCCAGGGTGAGGTGACGGTGGTGGGTTTGGAGATGATCAGTTTCCCGGCTTGCAGGGTGATGATGGAAAAGCCACCCGAGGCTTCCACGCGAAAATTGACGCTGCGGCTGCCGGAAACAGGTTTGATCGAGAGTAGATAGAATACAATGGCCATCATGATGGCGCTGAAACCCAGCACAAACAATAACTGTAGAACATTTTTCGACCGATCGCTCAGGCGGGAAAACATTTTATCTTTTTTCCATAACTCATTATAGCAGAAAGGCTTCCGGCGAAATTCTTGCGAAGGCGTTCGCGCTGTCCTGCAGGCAGGGAGAGCAGAGTCTGCTGATGATTTTTTATGCCTGCTTTACAATTCTTTATCGGCACTTTTGGTATGATTAGCATAGTGTCGAATTATTTATTTTGTGTTTACCCTATAAAGAGAAGACAGGGTGACCGATCCGCGGTCACCCTCCCATCGGGAACATTTGTAATATGAATATAACCATTTTTATATTATCTTCTCGCGGAGATGTTTTACAGGATCTAGAATGGCCCGAAACCCACCCGTTAGGTGGTAGCGAAACCGCTGCGCTCCGGCTGGCGCAGGCGTTAAGGCGACTTGGAGAAAACGTCCAGATCATTACCGATGTTGAGCAGCTTTCCCAACACCATTGTGATATTTTTATCTCTTTGCGTAGATGGCAGGTATTTCATAATGGGATTTACCCGGGAAAGCGCAACTATCTTTGGTGTCATGATGATAGCAATCAGCCGATTGTTAAACCGTTGGAAGATCCGCAAATCGCAAAACCAATTTATGATCGCTTAGATGGGGTGATTTTGCTATCTCATTATGTCGCCCAGAGCTGGATTTCAACGCTTAATGTCCCCTTGAATAAAATAATAATGACCATAAACGGTATTCCATTGCAGCGATTCAAGCCGCATCCCGAAAGGCTGGCCGCTCGTAAACCCTGGGCTTATTATTCATCGACTCCATTTCGAGGCTTGGAGTTGTTGTTATTGGCCTGGCCGCATATCCTTCAAGCCGTTCCTGAAGCGCAATTGCATATCTGCAGTTCGATGAAAGTATATGATCCCGAAGCAAAATCAGACGCCCAATATAGCCATCTTTACGAAAAAGCCAAAAGCCTACCCGGTATCCAGTACCATGGGTCGCTAGGCCAGGCGGATCTGCGGAATGTGGCCCAACAGTGCCGGGTATTGGCTTATCCCAGTATTTTCCCTGAGAATTGTTCCATAACCGCCATGGAAGCCATGGCAGCTGGCTGCGTGGTCGTCAGCACCGTATTGGGTGGGATGCCTGAAATAGCCTGGCAGAATCCGCTAGTGCCCATCGTTGACGGCTGGCTCAACCAGTGGATGATAGAAGTCGTCCGGATGTTAACGGATAATGACCAGTATACAAAAAAAGCACTCCAAAACCTGACTGTTGCTAAGTACTATGATTGGAATGTTGTTGCCAAAGATTGGGTCCGTTTTTTAAGGAGATAATTTAATGATGGATTATCTGAGTTTGTGTTTGATCTGTAAAGACGAGAATGATTACCTGTCAGAGTGGTTAGATTTCCACATTCTAATGGGTGTCGAACGTTTTTACATCTATGATAACGAAAGCCGGGTCAGTCTTCGAGAGACTCTCAATCAGTATATTGAGCGTGGTTGGGTGGTGGTGATCGATATCCCAGGCAGAGCCATGCAGCTATATGCCTATGACCACTGTCTGCAGACTTTTGGCTCCAATACCTTTTGGATGGGTTTCATCGATACGGATGAATTCCTGGTTCCGAAGAATGGTCTGAATTTGAAGGAACTTCTCCAGGGTTATGAAGATTATGGTGGTTTGGCAGTTAGTTCGCTGTTTTTTGGTTCCAACGGTCATCAAATCCGCCCGGCTGAGGGACAGATTGCTGCGTATACGCGGCGTACCCATGCAACTTTCAAAGAAAACGAACTGGTAAAAAATATTATCCGGCCATCTGTGGTATTGATGCCGAATTCTCCGCACGATTTTACCTTCCAAGAAGGCAACTGGTGTGTTAATGAAAACCTGTTGCGAGTTGATGGACAGCGATTTGCCAATTGTACAGAAAAGATCCAGATAAATCATTACTATTGCCGATCCAAACACGAGATTGACCAGAAGTTACTCCGTGGGCGAGGTGATGATTTTTCATCCTGGTCGCGTGCACGTTCCGACCTGGTAAATTTGAGAACTGCTTATACTGATATGTACATTCTTGAAAATCTGGATGTGCTCTTTCAGAAAACAGGTAGAGTTTCTTGCGACTTGTTGGATGCATCCCTAATGGGAAGCCTACTAGAAAAGATGGCAATCTTGACTAGTGGTCTGCGTTCGAAACCCTTGGTAATAACCCTTCCACGCGAATCGAGCTTCTTCCGTTCAGAATTTACAAATTGGGTAGACATTAGATCTCGGGCAGAACTAGCAAAGGATCGTGGTGATATTAAGCGAGTATGTCAACTGCTGTTGGATTTAATCTGTTTGCAGCCGCAGAATACGAATCTGTACATAGATCTGTCTATGAATTATCTTCATATGGGTGACCAAGCTGGAGCCTGGCAGGCGCTGAGTAAGGCTTGGCAGTTTGCTCCCAATACCTATGCGGTACTGGTTGGAATGTGTATTTATTTTTGGTGGATGAAAAATTATTTAATGGCTGAGAAAACCTGCCATCTGGTCTTGAATATTGACCCTCATAATATTACATTTTTGGGTTTGCTAGCGGAAGCTTTGCTTGGGCAGAATCGATTTGAAGAAGCGATTAAAGTAGGTTGGCCGGTGGTCGAGCTTTCTGCTCAGGTGGGCGAATTGCCTGACCTGATGGGTGTTTCTCTAGTCAAGAAAATGGCGGATTATTTCTTGGAAAAGAAAGATTATATTAGCGCAGTGCGCTTGTGGGATGCCGGAGTGAAGTGTCAACCGGGAGATGTAAACCCGCTGCTCGAACTTAGCAAGGCCTTGCTACTAGCAGGTGATACAACTGGAGCGAGATTTCGTTTGGCGCAAGCTCAGGTGCTCGCACCGAAAGATGAAACTATATCGGCCTTATTACAACAGGTTGGTGCTGCATCTGAACTGTCCGCTCCTATCATTCGTCATCCAAAAAGGAGACATTAGTTTTTGATGGACTACTTGAATCTGTGCCTAATTTGCAAGGATGAGAACGATTATTTGCCGGAGTGGTTGGATTACCACATTTTGATGGGCGTAGATCGATTTTACATATATGATAATGGAAGCCAAGTCAGCTTGCGCGAGACTCTCAAGGAGTATATTGAGTATGGCTGGGTGATTGTGGTAGACATACCTGGCAAAGCAATGCAACTATATTTCTATGACCACTGTCTCCAAACTTTTGGGGCTTATACTTATTGGCTGGGTTTCATCGATTTAGACGAGTTTTTAGTGCCAAAAACCAGTTTGAATCTTAAGGAATTATTGAAGGATTATGAGGCCTTTGGTGGATTGGCGGTAAGTTCGCTGTTTTTTGGTTCCAACGGTCATCAAATTCGCCCTGCCAAAGGACAGATCGCGAGCTACACTCGCCGTACTCATGAAACATTTAAGGAAAATGAACTTGTAAAATGCATTATTCAGCCACGAATGGTATTGTTTCCGAATTCCCCGCATGATTTCAGTTTTAAAGATGGTGCTTGGTGTGTTAATGAAGGCTTTTTGCGGGTTGATGGCCAATACTTTCCGAATTATACGAATAAAATCCAACTCAATCATTATTTTTGCCGTTCCGAACAGGAGATTGAACTGAAGATGAGTAGGGGGCGGCCCTCACAATCTTTATCTTGGCCTCGGAAGCGCTTTGAAATGGTCAATTTGATGGCAACCTACGATGAAATTAGTATCCTTCAAAACCTGGATGTACTTTTTCAGAAAGCCAGCGCCAATTCTCAACGGCAGTTGGTCTTTCCGGATGCAGTGGGACTACTTGAAAAGATGGCCACCTTATCTCGAACCTTACGCCCGGTGCCATTGGGAATCACTGGTCCACTTGAAGCGCGGGCCTTTCGAACTGAGTTTATTGATTTGATGGATATTAAATCTCAAGCGGAATTAGTCAGAGGGCGTGGGGATATTATTCAAGTCTGTCAAATGTTACTGGTTCTCATAAAAATACTGCCACAAAACATTAACTTTTACGTGGATTTGGCAGTTAATTACCTGAACACAAACAACACTTCTATGGCTTGGCAAGCTTTAACTACAGCTTGGCGGCTGGCACCCAATACTTACACTGTATTGGGTGCCATGTCGTTATTTTTTATCCGGACGAAAAATTTTGTAATGGTTGAGAAGACCTGCCATTTAATTCTGGAAATTGCCCCACACAATTTGATAGCTCTTGCCCAATTGGTCGAAGCCTTGATCGGGCAGGATCGTTACGAAGAGGCGCTAAAAGTGGGCGTGCCGGTAGTGGAACTTTCTGCTAAGGTGGGCGAATTGCCGGAGGGCATGGGCGCTTATCTGGTTAAAAAAATGGCAGATTATTTATTGGAGGAAAAGAATTATGGTGGAGCTGCGCGCCTTTGGGAAGCTGGTGTAAAATGTCAACCTTGGGATGTAAACTTGTATGTTGAGTACTGCAGGGCGCTGTTGCTGGCTGACGACCCAATTGCTGCTCGTCAGGTTCTATCCCAGGCTGAGATGTTGGCATCGCAGAACGAGGCTGTGCTGGCTTTGCGAAAGCAGTTTGACGCGGATCATCGGTCTCACAAAAAGAAATAGCGCTGATGATATTAAGGTCATCATACATGGCATACGGACCTATTAGGAGATACGCGGAGAGTCACATGGCAAAAATATTTCATCACAAAGGTCTTATTGGTCACGAATCACACAGTGCCACGCGAAAAGATCTTTGCATTGAGCTTACTAGCAGCTAAATTAATTTACGTGATATTAACGCCAATCCTTCTATTCCCCCTCAAGAAACCTTTATCTTTGCCGAATATAGTGATGTAAGAAAAAAAAACAAATCAAAAAGTTGGAGGTGTCAGCGTAGCACATATTCAAATAGAACCATCAAGTTATCACGAAATTCACATAGGTAGGTCGGTTTTTCAGCGATCTGAAAACCAGAACACTTTCAATATGGGGAAGGATCCCCTGAAGCAACATTCAAACATGGAGGTTTGAAATGGCAAACGTAGATGTAACAAGAATCGCAAGCAACATCGGCGCTCTTAACGCCCTCAATTCACTGCAGAATATCAACAAGCAGCTCGCTATCCATCAGTCTCGCCTTTCGACCGGAAAGCGCATCAACAGCGCCTCCGATGACCCGGCTGGTCTGACCATCGCTACCAAGATGCTCGCTCGTTCGGAGGGTTTGAAAGTAGCCTTCAGCAATATCGGTGATGCGTCCAATATGATGTCTGTGGCGGAAGCTGGTCTGAGCAAGATGAACGACATCTTGGTGATCATGCGCGGCAAGGCTGAGCAAGCTGCTTCTGACACCTTAGGTTTTGAGGAACGCAAAGCTGTTCAAACCCAGTTGTCCGCCTTTGCAGCCCAGATCGATGATATCGTGTCACAAACTAAGTGGAATAGCACCCAATTGCTCGACGGAACGGTATCTAATTTGCAGTTCCAAACCGGCGTTGATTTGAATGAGAATACAACCTGGTCACTGGCGCAAGATCACAGTTCCACTGGCCTCGATATTTCCAAAGTTGGCACCGGTACAGCAGTTCTGCAAGGAAATACTGGGACTACCGGCGCTGCTGGCGGTAATGATGCATATAATTGGGTTCAAGATGCTAATGGTAATGTTGTATCCCTCGTTGGAACCGGGGCTGGCACGAATTCGCTGACTTCTTTGTCGACTGGTCGATACCAGATTAATGTCTTGGATATTGCTACTAACGCGACAGCCGGTAGTACGGCTAGTGCGAAATACACTGAATCATCTAGAACGTCTACACTTGGAACATTAGCTAAGGGAGTTGCTGATCCCGGCGGCGTAGGAGTGCAGGAACTTGCCAGCGGTGAAGGTTATACTTTTAAGGTTAATTCAAGCACCGGGACATCGACCGCGAACGTAGTTACCTGGCAAATTGACAATGCAGCTGGAAACATGGTGAAGGCAGGAACGACTACTCTCGCTAATCTAGGTACGGCAATAGACCTAAATGATGGGACTAATACGATAGGTTTATCCTTGAAGAAGACCCCGGGTACCGGGTTGATGACACAAGCTGACAACTTCAAGTTTGATTATCTGCGCGGTGGCGATATGAAATACGAACTCGTAGATGCCGCCAGTGTTCGACAGTCGATTGATGTGAATGGTGTTACCGACACGAATGGTACTGCCAGCAATGGAAAAGTTGGCTTTGTTAGCTTGGATGACAGTGCTGAAACCACGGTAAATACTGGACGTGGTCTTCAATTCAATGTCGGGAAATTTGCCAATGTTGCTGCCGCTAATTACAAATTTGATTGGGAAGCAGTTGGCAATAACGTGATCAATGTCAGCACGGCTTCCTTGGCTGCCTCCTACATGGATAAAATCAGTTCTGCCATCGGTGTTGTAAGTGATTCAATGGCCTCCCTCGGCTCCTTGATGGCTCGTCTCGACTTCAAGTCGGAACAGGTCTCGAACGCCCAGGTCAACGTGGAAGGCGCTTACAGCCGCATCATGAACGCCAACATGGCCGAAGAGCAGATGAACGCTTCCAAGTACACCATCCTGCAGCAGACGGCGGTCGCGATGTTGGCCCAGGCCAACCAGGCCCCGCAGAGCCTGCTGACTCTCTTCCGGTAGACTTAATGCCCACCGGCAGGGCGAACACGAACTAAGTTTTTTCAGGGGGAGGCGCCGGGCAACCGGGCGCCTCCCCCGCAGGCTATATTGCGGGGCTCATTCCCGCTCCGTTCTTCTTCAGGAAACCCCTGATAAGGCATAAGGTGAACCATGGCCACGACCGCAATCACATCTATCGATGTTTCTATCGCGAAATTGGCGCCCACTTTCCAGACCGCCATCAAGGCCACCATTGAGACGGAAAGCACGCCGCTCAAGAACACCCAGGCGCTGAAGGACAAGATCGATGTGCGCAAGGGCATCTACAGCGATATGAAGACCAACTTCGATGGGTTGCAGAGCGCGCTGCAGAGTCTGATCAGCAGCCAGGATTCCTTTGGTATGAATCTGGTCAGCAAGGCCAGCGTTACGCCTGGAACGGTCGGCACGACGGTGCTGAGCGCCACCAACACGGATGGCGCGGCCACGGCTGATTACGATATTTCCGTCAGCCAGCTCGCCAAAGCGCAGACCAAGGCCAGCACCGCCATCTACAGCACAGATGTGGCCCTGGGGCTCAGTGCTGGCACGTACTGGCTGGGTGGCAATGGTACCAAGTCTGCCAGTCTGATTACCAATACTACAGTGACGGATTATGCCACGGGTTCAGTCAGCAGCGGGCAGCGTGAATTGGGTACTGGCAGCTATACCCTGGAAACCCGCGATTATGATGGGGTGCGCCAGTTCCGCCTGGTGAATGCCGATGGCGATGCGGTTTCCATTCGCAACGGCAGCGACTCCAGCTTTACCTCAAGCTGGCAGACCTTGACTACGGGTAGCTTTGACACTGGGCGCGGGCTCAGCCTGACATTAAGCGCCTCCGGTAGCACGGCCAGCACAGCAGTGTCTTATACCGCGGCGGGCGCATCGATCAGCATCAGTAACACCGACAGCCTGCGCACGATCGTGACGGCCATGAACGCCGCCAGCCAGCCCGAAGGGCGTGACTTTAAGGCCTCGATCGTGGCCAACCGGCTGGTGCTGACCGGCGCGCAGAGCGGCGCGAACCATTCCATCATTTACCCGACCATCAGCGGCCTGGAAATGGAAGCCGATAGCGATGCCAAGGCGGCCAAAAGCGCCATTTTTACCGTCAATGGCATTGCGGTCACGCGCGCCAGCAATACTGGTCTGACGAATGTGGTGGATGGCGCTACGCTGACCCTGGCTTCCGATGCGGAAGGCAAAACTGCCAAGCTGAGCATCACTGCTTCCTCGGATAAAGCCACTGGCTTGATGAACAGCCTGGTGACAAAATTCAACGCCGCTATGACCTACCTGAAGGATAAACTGGCTTCGACTTCATCGACGACCGCGGCTGGCAAGATCAATTATACGCGCGGGCCTTTGACGGGTGATACCGGCATCAGCAGCTTGCGCTACGATTTGCTCAGCCGTATGAACAGTAATATCAGCAACAGCGGCAGTTTCAAGAACCTGTCAGAGATTGGCCTGAGCCTGGATAAGGATAACAAGCTGGTTTTCGACAGTGCCAAGTTCACGGATGCGCTCAAGAACCATGCCACCGATTTGAAAGCTTTACTGGATACGGGCCTGGGCGCCATCAATACCGTCGTCTCGCGCTATGCCGGTTCGAGCGGCACATTCTCCAAGACGCTGACCTCCATCGACGAGCAGCGTGCCAGCTTTGATAAACGCATTGCCAAATACAATGAGTCCCTGACTGCCCGCAAGCAGACCCTTTATGACACCTACTTTAGCTATCAGAACCAGCTGGTTGAGCTCAATTACCAGTCGCAAATGTTTAACGCCATGTATTATGGCACGACGGCTACTTCCACCACCAGCACCACGGCCTGAACCGTGGCAGCGGAGTGATCGTTGAGCAAGAGGCTTGACCCACTCCATCGTCAAATTCTGTAAGCCCCAGCAAGGATGCTGGGAAGGCAAGGTATGAGATGAGCGAAAACTCAATCAACGCAATCAGCAGTGTGCGATCCGCAGAGGCCAGCCCGGCCGCTGAGCTGCCGCAGGTTCAGTCAGAAGCCATGGCTGGTCCGCGCGCGGGTGCCCCAGCGCAGGTCAAGCCCGTTGCCCAGGCCCAGGTCGAAGCATTGGCCCAGGCCGAGTCTTCCGCCGCGCCCAAACCAGGCGCTCCGGCTGAATCCAAGCCGATCAGGGCGGAAGACAAAGCCGCCCTGCCGATCAGCAACGGCTCCAATGTCACGATCCACTTTCGCGTGGATGAAAAGACCAACGCCCTGACCGTGTTCGTGGTCGACCGCAAATTAAAACGCGTCCTGCGCTCCATTCCGCCCGGTGAGTTGGGCAAGCTGCAGGCTGGCGACCTTATTAAGCTGACTGCCTGAACGTCCCGAAGGCTTGCGCGGAACGTTCAGGCTTGTATTCCATTGAAAGGCAGGGGCGGCATTGCCTGTCCATGCGACCCGGGAATTGATTTTCCCTGGGTTTGTTTTGTTTTAACGAGGGGGGAGGGGGATGGATGTAGACAGGTAGACAGGGAGGGATGTAGACAGGATTATGAAATTGCTCAGCGCGAATTTTCTCGAAATTTTCGTGTCCATTCGTCACTCTACTTCAAAAACCTTTTGACCACGACGGGCACAAAGTAGCACGAAGGAAGATCAAAAGCATTTAGGAAATATCAGGTTTTTTCTTGAGAAGCATCGGAAACCCGAAAGGCCTCTTTAAATATTCTTGGCGCCTTGGCGATGAAGGTTTTGACCTTTTTGCAATGGATGCATGGAATGTATAAAGGTTTTCCTGTCGCCTTGGCCTCGTGGCATGGCGGTAAATGATCTGAATAACTTAAAAAATTTATGTGAAATTAACGGCGCAGCGCTCAAGTTCAGCACAAGTCAGTCGAAACTAGTTGCATAGAACAATACGCAGATACTTATCAACAGGAGCTGAAACCATGTATCAGGGAACCTATCACAAACAATATCGCCAGCAGGAAGTAATGGGCGCCAGCCCGCTCCGTTTGGTAATCATGACCTACGACCTGGCCATCCGCGCTTGTGAGCAAAAAGATTTTGCCAAGGCCATTCAGACCATCAGCGCGCTGCGCGATGCGCTCGATTTGGATTACCCCGAAGTCTCCACCGGCCTGTTCCGGCTGTATCAGTGGTGCATGGACTGCATCCGCAAAAACGATTACGCTTCGGCCTCCGCCACGCTGGTTGAACTGCGCGGAGCCTGGGTCACCACCGAACAGAAGCTTGCCGCGCAGCAGAGCTACGTCACCACCACCACCCCGGCTTATGCCACCGCGCTGGGCAACATACTCACCTGATCCAATCCGTGAAAGAACGGGAAGTGCCCCCGGCGAAGAAATGCTGACGCCACAACGAAATAACCAATAAATTCAAAAACACAAGCGCCTTTCCGCAAGGATCATGGCGCTTGTGCTGTTAATTCACATGAATTTTATTTTAACTTCACACCGCTTTTACTGTGCACTTTGGCCGGATTTGATATTATCGAACCAACAAGGAGCACATTATGAGTTTTTGGCAAGCACTCCGTATTGGATCATCCGGACTTACTGCGCAGCGTTTGCGCCTGGATTTGATTTCGAACAACATCGCCAATGCGCAGACCACGCGTACTGAAAAGGGCGGCGCCTATCAGCGTCAGGAAGCTGTCTTCATGCCTGAGACGAATAACCCGGTCCTGCCTCAAGCTGTCGCAGCGCGCCGCGCTGACCTGGGCAGCTTGCAGGGTGGCGTGCGAGTGGCTGAGATCACCACAGACGCAGGCGCAGGCCCGCGGGTCTATGACCCCACGCACCCCGATGCGGATGCGCAAGGTTATGTCAACTACCCCAACGTGGATATTGTGGTTGAAATGACCAACATGCTTTCCGCGACCCGTTCTTATGAGGCCAACCTGAGTTCCATCGAAGCTGTCAAACGCATGGCGCTGAAAGCGCTTGAGATTGGACGGTAATCATGGCGATCTCGGCGATTAATCCCAATCCCATTCCAGCCATCCCTGAGATTGGCTCAGCGCATAAGCCATCTTCGAGCAGCAGCACCAGCCCGATCACCCAAACTTTTGGGAATATGCTTTCCGGTCTCGATCAGTCGCAGAAAAATTCAGATACCCTGGTCTCCAAACTGGTGCAGGGCGAAAATGTCGATCTGCATGCCGTCATGATCGGGATGGAAGAAAATAACGTGAATTTCAATGTAGCCCTGGGCATTCGTGACAAGTTGGTTGAAGCCTATCGTGAAGTCATGAGAATGCAAGTCTAATTAATCAGGAATCCGACTTATGTTTGCATCTATTCAGCAGCAATTCACATCTTACTGGAATAAACAAAGCCTTGGAAAGAAAATCACCATGGTTTCGTTGATTCTGGCCGCACTGATCCTGACCCCGGTTTTGGTAAACTGGGCCACTTCGCCGAGTTATGTGACTGCTTATAGTGGCCTGAGCGAAACGGATGCCGCCGCGATCGTTCAGAAGTTGGATGATAACAGCATTCCCTATCAACTGAAAAACACCGGCACCATCCTGGTGCCCAGCAGCCAGGTTTATTCGGCCCGCCTGCTGATGGCGCGTGAAGGCCTGCCCCAATCGAGCACTGTTGGATATGAATTATTCAGCGGAACCGCCATGTTGGGCATGACCGAGTTCTCTCAAAAAGTCAATTATCAGCGCGCCGTTGAAGGCGAGCTGCAGCGCACGATCGGCAGCCTGGAAGCCGTGAAATCCGTCCGGGTTCACCTGGTGACCCCCGAAAAAACCCTGCTGTCTTCAGATCAAGCCCTCAGCACCGCTTCCGTCACCATCCAGGTCGCTCCTGGTCGCAGTTTGGATGCCGCCCAGGTGCGGTCCATTACGCACCTGGTGGCCTCCAGCGTGGAAGGGATGAAGCCCGAAAACGTGGTGGTGGTGGATAGCGCCGGGAATATGCTGGCTGATGGCAACGGCGAAGGAAGCAACTCGAGCATGGCCCAGAAAAGCGATCAGCGCACCGCGGAACTGGCGTATGCGGCTGAAGTGCAAAAACGGGTGCAAACTATCCTGGATAAAATTCTTGGCCCCAACAAATCGGTTGTGCAGGCCACCGTCGAAATGGATTGGACGCAGCGCGAAGTCACATCCAATACTTACGCTCCCACCGAAGTTGCCATCCGCAGTTCGCAGATCATTAACGAAAGCTCCAGCAGCGGCAGCACCGCCGGCGGCGTGCCAGGGGCGGCTTCGAATCTGCCCACCCCGGTGGCCACCAGCACGGGCTCAGGCGCTTCTGATTACAAACGCAACGAAGAAACGCTGAATTACGAAGTCAGCCAGGTTCAGTCGCATGAAGTGGTGGCTCCCGGGAAAGTCAGTCGCGTCTCCGTCTCCGTGATGGTGGATGGGATTAACGATCAGGCCCAAATGGATACCATCAAATCGGCAGTTGAAGTGGCGGCTGGGATCGATACAACCCGCGGTGATCAGATTGTCGTTGAATCTTACGCCTTCGACCGCACTGCCGCGGATGCGCTCACCGCAGAACTGGCGCTCCAGCAGCAGCAGGAACTCTACATGCAGATCGGCATTGCCGTCGGCGTGGCCGTCGTCCTGCTGGCGCTGCTCTTCATCGTCCTGCGCATGATTTCCAACCTGCGCAAGGCTTCCAAGGAATCGTGGAAAACCGTACTGCGCCCGGTGGGCGAAATGGCCGCAATGCAAGATACCTACGTTGGGCCTGCGCTGCAGCAGCCATCTGGCGCCATGCCTGCGGTAATTGCCGCCCTGAGTGCCAACAGCCAGGCCAACAATGGCAGGTCTGATGACGATGTTGTTGTACAGTTGACTCCCAAGAATCCGAACAGCACCGCTTCGGTGGATGAACAACGCTCCCGCGTCATCTCCCGGCTGACGGAAGATAACCCCGCCACCGTGGCTGAAATTATTCAAATCTGGTTGAGCGAGAGTAAACGATAATGGTTACTGGGATCGAAAAAGCCTCCGCGCTTCTGCTGGGCTTGGGTGTTGACCTTTCCTCCCGCGTACTTCAGTACATGACGGAAGGTGAGATCGAACAGGTCCTGATGGTTTTGGGCAAATCCGGGACGGTTTCGCCTGAGGTCCGCCATATCGCCTTGAAAGAAGCCATCGAATTAAGCTCGGCGGGCACTTCTGAAATGCGTGGTGGCGTTGAATACAGCCGTCAGCTGCTGGCACGGGCCGTCGGTCCTCGCCGCGGTACCGAAATTTTGGAACGTATTTCGGTCCATCAGCAGTTGTCATCCTTCGAGATGCTCAAGAATGCCAATGCGGTTGAAGTAGCCGCGCTGCTGCAAGAGGAAATGCCCCAAACCATCGCCCTGGTGCTCTCTTATTTGGAAGCCAAGGTCGCGGCGGATATTCTGACCAGCATGTCGAAAGAAAATCAAATCGAAGTGACCCTGCGCCTGGCCGCCATGGATCGTGTTTCTCCGCAGGTGGTTCAGCAGGTTGAAAAAAGCTTGAAAAATAAACTGTCCAGCGTCATCAATGAAGCTGATTTTCGGGCGACGGGCGGCGTGGCTTTCCTGGTCAAAATGCTCAACCAGGTCGATCGCGGCGCGCAGAAATCCATTTTCGAGGCTTTGGAAACAACCAACGCCAAGCTGGTGGAAGAAATTCGCGCCAACATGTTTACTTTTGATGACGTCATCAAGCTGGATGACCGCGCCATGCAGCGCGTTTTGCGAGACATCAACAAAACTGACCTGGCGCTGGCCCTCAAGGGCGCGCCGGAGCACCTGAAAGAGAAAATCTATGCCAATCTTTCTGAACGTGCACGCGAAAACTTGAAAGAAGAAATTGATATTCTTGGGCCACAGTTAGCCAAGAATGTTTACACCGCTCAACGCAAGATTGTTGATGCTGTGCGCACGTTGGAAGAAGCCGGTGAAATCGTCATTGCAGGTGGCGGCGGAGATGAATATGAAGTCATCCAGTAATCAGCGCATCAATGGTACTTATGAAAAATTCGAAACCTGGATGCCCGGCGAATTGGGTGTTGACTCGACGGTTGCTGCACGCGATGACCATAAGGAGCAAGTTCTGGCCATCTTCCGCAAGGACTTGGACAGCGGCACCGGCAGCAGAGAAAAAAATCGCGGGTCGGCCCTGCATCCAAGTGGAACAAACGATAATTTTTCCGTCTGGCAGTCGGGTGAGTTTAATGAGCGGCCTGCTGCAAAGAGCAACTCATCCTGGACCTTCGTTGAATTTGCTGAAAATTTTAACGAGGCCGTACATGAGAATCTTGATTTTGAAGAAAATGACCAGAATGGGCAGTTTGATATTGAAAATCAAAGTTCCATGATTTTGGAGCGTGCCCGCCTGCAGGCCGAAGAGATTATTCTTGCCGCCCAGGCTGAAGCCGATAATGTGCTCTCGCAGGCTCAAGATGAGATCGATGAACAGAAAAAAGAAGGTTACCGCCAGGGACAGAATGAAGCGCAGCGTGAGTTTCAAGAGGCGCTCAAGGCAACGCAGGTCATGGTTGACGATGTGCGCGCCTGGCACGCCAATCTCACTTCGCAGGGCGAAGTGATCCTGGTGGAGATGTTGAAGGATATTTCTCTAAAACTATTTGGCGATGGCGCAGAATTGGACACCAACGCCCTCCAATTCAACCTCAATCGAATCATGGAAAGCGCGCAAGGTTTGGGAAATTTGAACATCTTTATCAATCCTAAAGACGCCAGGAATCTGGATCCTTCATGGAGCGAGTACCAGGCGCTGATTACCGGGAACCAGGTAAAGATTATTCCCTCCGGCAAGATTACGCGCGGTGGTTGCGTTGTCAAAGGAAATATGGGCACCGTTGATGCCAGTGTGGAAACACAGCTTGGCGCCATTTTGAGCACTTTTGATGAAAAACTTGAAGTGACCGAATAAATTATGCAAACGCACACGCTCGATCTGACACGTTATCGCACCGCAATCTCGGGCCTCAACCCGCTAGCCGTTTCCGGACGGGTGGTTCAGGTGGTCGGCCTGGCGATTGAAATGATGGGATTGAACTGCCAGATTGGCGAAATTTGCGAAATCCAAACCGGACACAATACACACCTGGTGGCAGAAGTTATCGGTTTTCGCAACAATCACACGCTGTTGATGCCCCTCGGCAACATGGAAGGCATCCAGCCTGATAGCACCGTCCGTTCGATTTCGTCGGTTTTCAAGGCGCCCGTAGGGAATTCGCTGATCGGCCGGGTACTGAACGGTCTGGGCGAACCCATCGACGGCAAAGGACCACTCGAGTCTGTCGAGTTTGTCTCCACCAACCAGACGCCCCCGCATCCTTTGCAGCGTTCTGCGATTGAAGATCCGCTGATTACCGGCGTGCGGGTCATTGATGGCATGCTGACTTGCGGCAAAGGCCAGCGTATGGGCATCTTCGCCGGTAGCGGCGTTGGAAAAAGCACGTTGCTCGGCTCGATTGCGCGTAATTCGGAAAGCGATATTTCCGTGATTGCGCTGATCGGCGAGCGCGGCCGTGAAGTGCGCGAATTCCTGGAACGTGATCTGGGGCCGGAAGGCTTGGCGCGTTCAGTCATCGTGGTCTCGACTTCCGATCAACCGGCGCTGGTGCGTTTGAAGGCGGCCCTGGTGGCCATGACCATCGCCGAGCATTTCCGTGATAACGGCCTGGATGTGATGTTCATGATGGACTCGGTCACTCGTTATGCCATGGCGCAGCGCGAGATTGGGCTTTCCATCGGTGAGCCGCCCGCCAGCAAAGGCTATACCCCGTCCGTGTTTGCCATTTTGCCGCGCTTGCTCGAACGCGCGGGTCGTGGACAGGTTGGATCGATTACCGGCTTCTTCACCGTCCTGGTGGAAGGGGACGATTTCAACGAACCGATCTGCGATGCCGTGCGCGGTATCCTGGATGGACACATCATCCTCAGCCGAACGCTGGCGGCCCGCAATCATTACCCGGCCATCGATGTGTTGAACAGCGTCAGCCGTGTGATGCCCGCGCTGACCACCAGAGAACATCTACAGATGGCATCCTTTGCCCGAAAAAACCTGGCAGTTTTTGAAAAAGTCCGGGACCTGGTCAATATTGGCGCTTATGTGAAAGGCTCTGACCCTGAAGTTGACACCGCTTTAATGGTGATGCCAACCCTGACAGAGTTCCTGCAACAAAACCGCTCAGACGTGACCACATTTGAACACACTCTGCAATATATGGCTGAAATCGGTCAGATTTCGTCCCTAAATTGACAACACCATTGACATCACTAATGAGGTTGAAGTATGGCCCCTAAATTTTCGCTGCAAAATGTTTTGGATATTCGTCATGGGAAAGTGGAAATTCTGGAAATTGAGTTTGGCAAGCTTTTGTCTGCTCACCAGCAAACTCAAGCGTTGTTGTTGTCATTGCAGGAATTTCAGGCCGATCTTTTTGATCAATTGGGCGCGGCCCAATTGGGCGAAATCGACCTGATGAAGATCAACCTGATTCGTCAAAATATTTTGCAAGGCAATAAGCGCATTGAAAGCGTGGCCCTTGAACTGAAAAAGCAGACTCAGGAAATCAAAGACAAAAGAACTGAGTTGGTAAAAGCCAAGCAGTCTGAAGAAACCTTGGAAATATTAAAGGAAAATCGACATCAGGTTTATATGGCGGAGCAGGTTCAAATTGAATCGCGCGCCCTGGACGATATCTATATTGCCCGGGCTTTCCGCAATCAGCAGCGTGGAGCATAAACAAACATGGATAATTCAATTTTTACTGGTCAGGTTCAATCCATCATGCAAAAGCTGATGTTTAGCTTGCTCGAAAGGCTGACGACGAAACTCAACAGCAGCGGGCAGGCCACGACGGCGACCGGCACTCAGTCGGCGTTTACGGGATCGGGAGCTCAGGCGGCGACCGGTGATTTTTCAACCCTGATTAATCAGGCCTCGCAAAAATACGGAGTCAACCCCGGGCTGGTTCAAGCCGTTATCAAGGCGGAATCCAATTTCAACCCGAATGCCGTTTCGTCGGCGGGTGCGCAGGGCTTGATGCAGTTGATGCCGGGCACCGCGCATGGCCTGGGCGTGGATAATGCTCTCGATCCGGCCCAAAATATCGATGGCGGCGTGCACTTTTTGAGCCAGCTGTTGAGTCACTATAACGGAAATGTCCGCCTGGCAGTTGCGGCTTATAACGCCGGTCCCGGCGCAGTCGACCGCTATAACGGAATTCCCCCATATCAAGAGACTCAAACTTATGTCAACCGGGTTTTGGGCTATTTCAATTCAAGTAGCAGCACCAGCAGTAATGAATGGCAAGGATAGTCTATGAGTGATTCACTCTTTGTAGATAGCGCGATGCGAACGGCCGTCACTGCCCTGGATGGTCTCAGCCTTCGTCAACAGGCCATCAGCCGCAACCTGGCGAATGTCGATACTCCTGGGTATAAGGCTCAAACTGTTGATTTCAAAAATACACTCAAGCGCATGGTGGATAGCGGCGGTTCGCTGCCGTTGAATATTACGCATGTCGGGCATCAGGCCTCTGCTGCGAGCGCGCCCGGTTTCTCGGTGTCAAACCGTCCGGGTGGCAGTTCACGGGCCGACCAGAATAATGTCGATGTGGATGTCGAAATGAGCGATATGTCTGAGGCTGGCATTGAATATCAGGCCATTTCCCAAGCCGTGTCCAAAAAGTTACTGCTTCTCAAAACGTTGGCGAGGTGATGCATGGTTACCAGTCTTCAATCGACCGGCAAGACAGCTCTACTGGATGGACTGTTGGCGAAATCCGCTTCGAAGGATTTTGAAACAAGCCAATCCTTGTCCTTTGGAGAGATTCTAAAGGTTAAAGAGAAACAAATGAAACAGGCGCAGGAAATCAGCGCGACTTCCATTGCGGCTGCGCTTGCCGCCATGCAAACTTCGCCGATCATTGCGCCTGTAGTTGAGGCTGCCACAGGCAGCGAGGCTGTCAAGGCTGAGGCGCGCCCCGCTTTATCGGCTGTGTCATCCAAAATGCTCGTTTCAGCCCAATCCGCCGCGAAAACTCAGTTTCCCCAGGCCGGAAAAGCGCAAGGATTGAGCGCTGTTGAAACGCAAGCGACCGCTGCTTCGGCTCAGAGCGCTGCGCCCGCAGCAGAAGTTTCGCAACCCGTGGCCGCGGAGACAGTACAAGCTGCCGCCAGTGTTGTGGAAAAAACCGTTTCGCTCGCTGCGAATCAAAAACTGACCGCCGCCGCAGCTACCGTGGTTGAAACATCCGCACAGCCCGCTGCCACGCAGGTGAAAGTCAAACCTGGAGCAACCCAGGCTCCCGTTGCTGC
Organism: uncultured Anaerolineae bacterium; assembly: GCA_903838415.1. Lineage (GTDB taxonomy): Bacteria > Chloroflexota > Anaerolineae > Anaerolineales > Villigracilaceae > UBA5195. Next base: position 27,551 of record CAILYI010000156.1, read on the forward strand.
GCCAGTGGCTGAAAGTGCGCAATTCACCGCCGCAGTTCCCGCCGTGAATGTGATGCCAGCCGCCGCTGCCAGTGAAATGGCAACATCCGTTCAGACAGCTACCGCTCAAACGCCAGTCGTTTCTGACGTGCGGCCCGCCAATCGTCAGGCTCCGGTCGCTGCGCCAGTTGCTGAAAGTGCGCAATTCACCGCCGCAGTTCCCGCCGCGGACGTGGCGCCAGCCGCCGCTGTTGCTGAAGTGGAAAAATCCGTTCAGCCAGCTACCGCTCAAGCGCCAGTCGTTTCTGATGTGCAGCCTGACAATCGACAGGCACCGGTCGCTGCGCCAGTGGCTGAAACTGCACACTTCACCGCCGCAGTTACCGCCATGGACGTGGCGCCAACCGCTGTCAGTGAAGTGGAAAAAACCGCTCGGCCCGCTGCCGCTCAAGCGCCAGTCGTTTCTGATGTGCGGCCTACCAACCGTCAGGCCCAGGTCACTGCGCCAGTTGCTGAAACTGCACAATTCACCGCCGCAGTTCCCGCCGCGGACGTGGCGCCAGCCGCCGCTGTTGCTGAAGTGGAAAAATCCGTTCAGCCAGTTGCCGTTCAAACGCCAGTCGTTTCTGATGTGCAGCCTGACAATCGACAGGCACCGGTCGCTGCTCCAGTGGCTGAAACCGCACAATTCACTGCCGCAGCTCCCGCTGTGGAAGTGGCTCCCGCCGCTGTTGCTGAAGTGGAAAAATCCGTTCAGCCAGTTGCCGCTCAAGCGCCAGTTGCTTCTGACGTGCGTTCTGCCAGCCGTCAGGCTCCGGTCGCAGCGCCAGTTGCTGAAACTACGCAATTCACCGCCGCCGATGTGATGCCAGCCGCTGCTGATGTGGAAAAATCCGCTCAGCCAGCTGCCGCACAAACGCCAG
>CAILYI010000157.1 GCA_903838415.1 uncultured Anaerolineae bacterium
CCTCGCGGAGGCTCACCTTTTGATCCAAGGTTTCTTCGTAATTGAGGAGCGTAAATTTTTTAGTCATGTTGAAAGTTTATCACGCGCTCATGGCTTGGCTGAATCCTTCGACAACCTGCTAGTAAGCGGACCGCTTTATCTGAGCCGCCAGCGGTAGTGCCAGCCTCGGCAGTATTATGACCGGCTAAACCATCGTAGATCCCCTTCTCGATCCAGATGGTTCCATCAGGCCAGGTACTTTCATCGAGCGCAGTCAGCAGAGCCGTAAGGGTTAGATAGGAGGGGGAACAGCCAGTAGAGTCGGTATATGGATTTTGGCTTCCCGGGCACCAGATCGGGTCGCCAGCAAGGATCGCATCCGCGGCAGCCTGGGTGGCGAGGGGCAGGGGTTGGCCGTTTTCATCGAGCACGACCACATCGGTGCCATCCGGCACGGCGCTCAGGTCAATGACCGGTTCGGGTGTGGGGGTTTCGGTGGCGGCGGGCTCGGGTGCCACCTCGGTGGGGTCAGCCGGGGCCGCTTCAGGTGCGGCGGGGTCGACGGGCGCGATTTCGGTGGCGGCCGGGTCGGCGGGCGGAGTTTCACCCTCGGCGCGGGCGGCGGTCGGCAGGGCCAGTTGGGCCAGGAAGACCACCAGCATCAGAATATAGAAGAATTTATTGGGACGGTTGGGGGTGAACATACCTTGCTCCTTTTGTATGGATAAGTGGAAACTGTCGCGGCGGGTTGCAGCCCGCCGCTAACTCAAGGCTCACTATAGCAAGGTTGTGTCATTTGCGCATTATGACAAATGTCAAAATGGCGTAATCAAAAGGTGCCAAAAAAGTGCCCAAAATGGCCTCCCAAAAGTGCCAAAATAATTTCAAAAAGTGCCAGAAAAGTGCCAAAAAAACCCCGCCGTTCGAGAAATCGGACGGCGGGTAGGGAAAAGCGGCTTGTTTTGGGCGGATTATTTTTGGGGCGGGGGTTCCGGGTCGGCAGCCGAGGCGGGACGACGCGCCACTTTCAGCGCTTCGCGGCGGGTTTCAAGATGCAGCGCATCCAGTACCTCGCCCATCTCGCGCTTGACGGTGCGCTCACTGACGTTCAGGAAGATGGCGATCTCTTTGTATTTCAGGCCCTGGGCCACATACTGCAAAATCGTCCACTGCCGCCCGTTCAGGGCCTCCGGCCGGTCAGCCGGGCGATCCTGCGGCTGGGAGCTGGTAATGGCTGGCTGGCGCCGGTCAAACTTTTGCATCAGGCGGATGGCGATGCCGCTGGTCAGCGGCGACTCGCCGCGGCTCAGCCCGGCCAGCATGCGCACGAAATCGTTGGCATGCAGGCTTTTGAGCAGGTAGCCCGAAGCGCCGCTCTGGATGGCCTCGTACAGGTTGTCTTCATCTTCCGAGACGGTCAGGATCACGACCTGCGTTTCGGGCAGGGCGGCCTTCAGGTTGCGGGTTGCTTCCAGCCCACCGCAGCCGGGCATGTTGACGTCCATCACCACCACGTCCGGGCGCAGCGCTTCGGCTATGGACTGGGCTTCGAAGCCGTCATGCGCCAGCCCGACCACCGTCAGCCCGCGTGTTTGCAGCAGGCTGCGCAGCCCATCCAGGAAGAGCGGGTGGTCATCCACCAGCATGATGCGCAGCCCGCGCGCGGCGCGCAAATCCTCCACATCCACCTCGGCGTGCAGGGGCAGGCAGGGCAGCTGCACGTGCACGCGCGTCCCTTTGCCGGGCGTGCTGTTGATTTCAAAGCGTCCGCCAGCCTGTTCAACACGTTCGCGCATCACGGCCAGGCCGAAGTGCGCGCCGCCCTCTTTGGGCTGGTCCCCCGGCTTGGAGCGCGGAAAAAGCTTGCCGGTGGTGCGGAAGCCCGCGCCATCATCCACGATGTCGAACTGCGCGAGTTCCCCTGCGAAAGTGAAGCGCGCGCTGACCTGCTGCGCGGCGGCATGTTTGCGGATGTTGGAGAGCGCCTCGCGCATGACGTTCACCACCACGGTTTCAATGGTGGGCGTGAAAGCCGGTTCGGGCGCGTTATCGGGATAATCGAGGCTGGCGGCTACCCCGCTGCTTTGTCTGAACTGTTCCAGCATTGATTCCAGCGTTTGCGGCAAGGTCAGGTTGTGGCTGACCGGGCGCATCCCCAGGATAAAGGCGCGCAAGTCATCGTGCCCATCGCGCGCCACATTCACCAGGTGCGCCAGGCTTGTGTTCAGCGCGGCAATATTATTGTTTTGCAACAGGGTCTGGGCGGTCTGGGCTTCCAGGTTCAGGTAGCCCATCATCTGCCCCAGGCCATCGTGCAGTTCGCGTCCCAACTGTTCGCGCTCATCCAGGGCCGCCAGGTCGCGCGTCTGTTCCAGCACCTGCTGTTGGGCGGTCTCGCGGGCTGCCATTTCATCGGACAGGCGGGCGTTGACATCTTTCAGGGCCTGTTCGCGCCGCTGCAGTTCTGTCACATCACGCAAAACCACCAGCCGCCCGGTCAATTGCTGCTGCCGGTCATAGAGCGGGCTGATGCGCATGTTGAAATACTGCGGAGATTCGATCGTGCCCAGGATAACTTCTTCCTGCGCTTCGAGCGTATCCTGGTACTTGCGCAGCATCTCGGCATCCCAGGGGCGTTTGGTTTTGGTTTGCCGCTCCAGAAATTGCAGCGAATTGCCCAAAGCCTGTTCCCTGGTCAGCTCCAGCAGTCGCAGGGCGGCCGGGTTGACATCCACCAGCAGCGAGCGGTTATCCATGACCATCACCGCATCGGGCATTTCCTGCACCACGCGCGCGGGGGGAATGAGTATGGATTCCAGCAGCGGATAGCGCATCAATCCCCAGGTCACCACCAGGGCAGCGAAACTGTAAGTCATAGCCGAAACCAGTTCCAGCAGCGGAAATGTTTTGAAACGCGCCAGGTAAAGCGCATGAAAGATGATCGGGAGCAGGATGCCGATCGTCAGGATTAGCGCCTGCCTGCGCTGCTGTCCGCTGGAGCGGTAGGCGGCGCGCGCCAGAATCAGGGCGGCCAGGATGACGACCAGGTAGTTGTAAAGGATGTACCCCCAATACAGCGGGCCATAGTGGATGTTCAGCACTGCCAGGTTTTCCTGAACGGATAACTGCGCCTGCACCCACATCAGGTGATGCAGTTCGTTGCTGAAAGCCAGCAGCACGCTCAGGGCTGGCGCCAGCCCAATCAGGATCCAGTTGCGGCGGGGCGTCAGCCAGTTTTCCTTGCCCGCGTACGTCACGGCCAGCAGCGTGGCGCCGATGACTTGCATGCCAATGCCGATATACTGGCAGCTGGTCCAAAAAAGGCGGGCGGGCAGGTCATGTGTGCCCAACGCAACGCCAAAACAGACCTTCCAGAGCGCATCCCCCAGCAACAGGAAGAACGGCGCGAACCCGAAGCTGGCGCGTTTATTCCACGCGTACAGGGCAATGACGCTGATCAGCCAACCGCTAACAATGAGAAGCATGCTGGTGGGGGTGACGAACCACATGATGCCTGATTTTATCTTACTATTGGTCAAGACAAGTTAGAGATTACAATTTTATCGGTCAAGCGGGAATTTCTTTGTGGATTACTCGATCTGGCTCAATGGACAGGCGACTTCGAAACAGCGAAAAAATATGGCGGACTTTGAAGTAGCAAGCCTGTCGAGAGAAGAAGCCGGGAGGGGGTCGCGCCGCTGAACCCCGTAGCAAAGGAACGGAACCCCGTAGCAAAGGAACGGAACCCCGTAGCAAAGGAACGGAACTCCGTAGCAAAGGAACGAAGCTCCGTAGGAAAGGAACGAAGCTCCGTAACAAAGGAACATCACACCGTAAGGAATGGCTGAAAAATAACTTACCGGTTTGCGAAAGAAAAGGGTGTATCATCGGCAAAAAAGCCAGAGGATACCAAGATGGA
>CAILYI010000158.1 GCA_903838415.1 uncultured Anaerolineae bacterium
CCCCGTCCGGGGGGGGGGGGTACGCCTTGATACACTTTCACGCAGTTTCGCCCGCTGTGTTTGGCCTGGTACATGGCCTCATCCGCATTTCTGAGCAGATTGCCAATGTTTGTCATTGTATCTTCAAAAACAGCCGCGCCAATACTGAAGGTTACCTTAATCGGCAGATTCCCTGGTGTTTCAAAAACCATTTCTTCTACGGACTGTCGCAACCGTTCAGCCAACTGGACGGCTTCTTCTAGCAAAGTAGCCGGTAAAAGCATGGCAAATTCCTCACCGCCAATGCGGCCAAGGATATCAATTTCTCGCAAATTGGACTTCAAAACCGCCGCCACCTGCTGAAGCACCAGATCACCAACTGCATGACCGTAAGCATCATTGATTTTTTTGAAATGGTCAATATCCATCATTAATAACACCAGGGGTTGGCTATTCCGTGTTTCGCGCTTGAATTCTTCAGCGCAACGCATCATAAAATATCGCCGGTTGTTTATTTGGGTCAGGGTATCGGTTACCACCAGTTTTTCCAACTCGGCATTCAATAATTGGATCTTTTCGTCAGACGCCTTGCGCGCAGTAATATCCGTATGAGTTCCAAACATCATCAATGGCTTGCCATCCTCCGTGCGATTAATCACACGCCCGCGATCATGGATCCAAACCCAGTGGCCGTCCTTGTGTTTCATGCGCATTTCGAAGTCATAATAAGGCAGATCGCCCGCAATGTGCCGATCCAATAATTCGTAAGCATGTTTCAAATCTTCGGGGTGTGCCAGCCTTTCCAAGGTCGTGATGCTGGTCGGAAGCAATTCATCCAACGTATATCCGACCATTTGCGCCCATTTTTCGTTAAATAAACCTTCCCCCGTCTGTACATTCCAGACCCAGGTGCCTGCACGCGTGGCTTCAATAATTCCTTTCAACTGAAAGTGTGCTTCGCGCAAGGCTTCCTGTGCCAGCTTGCGCTCAGTGATGTCAGCCACAACCGCCAGCCAGCCAATGATTTCATGTTTTGCGTCTTCCAATGCGGATAAATTAACCGATACATCGATCAGTTCACCATTTTTACGCAGGAACTTCAATTCAAATCCTGCTTCCGGGGCTTTTCCCTGCAGCGTCTGTTGGAATGCGTCATTAATATTCTCAATTTCATCGGGCGGCCAGTATGCAAACGGCGCGGATATCCCGATCAATTCGTCTAGCGTCCAACCTACCAGTTTGGAGAAATGCTGGTTTACAGAAATTTGTTTGCCTGACAGATCAATGACGGCAACACCTGCCTGCATCGAGTTTTCTATGGCTGTTCTAAAATTATATTCATCCTTTAAGGCGTTTTCCGCGTGTTTGCGTTTGGTGATATCACGTATTATTCCTTCTTCGCCGAGATACCCGCCAGCGCTATCAAAGTGGGCCTGGGAATTCAGTTCAAACCAATAATCTTGACCATCTTTCGCCACGATCCTAAATTGAAGACCATGGGTAAAACTTCTCTGCTCTTGCAAGGCATTTATGAAAGAGCCAATCACAATTAGTTGATCATCGGGATGGATGAAATTAAGGAACGGTTTCCCCTTTGAGTCTTGTTCTGAATAGCCATAGCGCTCAAAAGCTGGACTATTGATTGTGATGATATTTCCTTCGCTATCCAGGGAATAGATAATGTCCGGGATATTTTCCGCCAATAATCTGTATCGTTCTTCAGACATCCGCAAGGCTATATCAGCCTGCTTTCGCTCGGTTATATCTTGTAATGATCCGAATAAACGCGTAGCTCGCTTTTCCGGGGACATTTCCGCAAAACCAAGGGCCAGGCAGACCCGCACCGCGCCATCTTTGCGAATGGCGCGCAGCTCAATTTCGTAAGGCGCGCCATTGTTTAGGGTGGCTTCGACCGCATCCCTGAGGCGTTGCATATCTTCCGGGAAATAAAGTTCCTGATGTTCCGCAAAGGATGGCGCCCCATCAGCCGGGTTTCGCTGGAAAAAGCGAAACATCTCGTCCGACCAGGTCACGGTGTCTGTCGCCACATCCCATTCCCAACTGCCGATCTGGGCGATACGCTCCGTGCGTGCCAACATGGACTGATTGCGCCGCAGCGCCACTTCCATTTGCTTGCGCTCAGTGATGTCAGTGACGCTAAAGAACACGCCAAATACCTGCTGCCCATCCAGCCGCACGGGCGCGTAGCGAAACTCGTAGCAAAGTTCGACTGCGCCCACGTTGAAGCTTTTTTCGGTTTGTACCAAATCACCGTTCAGAGCGTGTTGAAAATCTCGGTCAAAATCATCCCGATCCCGGGGTAAGACCATTTCATAAATGGAATCGCCCGGGCGAATCTCTTTCCCAAAAGTTTTCACCGTGCGCTCATTTGCAATTTTATTAAAAGATTGAATCTTACGATTAAGATCAATTACCAAAAAGGATTGGTCGCTATTCTCAAAAATTGCTTTGAGGCGGGCTTCGGATTTTTGCAGTTTCTCTGCCTCCTGCTTGCTCTCGGTGATACGTCCTATCCGCTCGGCGATTGCGTCTATGAGCCATCTCTCTTCCTTCAGAAACGGTCCTTCGTCTTCTTTTGGCTTCTCTTCAAG
>CAILYI010000159.1 GCA_903838415.1 uncultured Anaerolineae bacterium
CAAGTGCCAGGCAAAACCGATTGCCCTGGTAACACTGCCAACCAGCAAGGCCAGGAGAATCAGGCTCCAGACCCCAATCACGATGGATTGGATGGTGCTGCGGAAGATGACCTGAAAGAGGTCCATGTCAGTCTCCCAGTCTGGCGCAATTGGAGCAGCACGCTCCGAAAACGAAAGTGTCTTCTTCTGGTGCTATCAAGCACCCATCTGGCGCCAGATGGGCAAAAAAGGGTTGTGATATTGCCATGTGTGTCTCCTTGTGGGTGGTGCTATTGGGGAATGTAAGGTTCTGGGCTGACGTGAGGAATAGGAAAAACAATCGTGGAAAGTGATTATCCAACGTAGGGTGGGACAGCCAACGAGGGGGAAGAACAAACCAACGTGTTGAGATGCAGTACGAACCGGCTCAGAGAGATTCGGAGCAGGTAGGTAAATTGATCCCGTCCATCTAAAAATGAACGGGACGGATTTACCGGCCTGGTTATTATCCGCCTTGCGAGGGCTTGAGGTGCTTGAAACCTGGCTGCCCAGGTTTGTCGAACATGGCGTTGCGGAAGACCTGGATAACTTCAGACGCCAAATTCTTGTTTTCCATCAGCGCCCGGCCTAGATCAGCCAGGTTGCGAATGATGCGCGGATTGGGTAAGCCCAAATAATCCTGGATCTTTAAATAATCTTCATCCGGGGTGGCTCCAATAAAGACCTCCAATTCGAGGTCGTCATCGTCCAGTTCGCAGAAGATGCGCTCGTTCTGGCTGTAGATCAGCGCCTCATCAACGCAGTCAGCCGCCTCTGTGATCTTGAACAACAGATCGAAAGCGCGCTGCTCACGTTCCGCCTGGATTTCTTCGGTTTTTTCGATGTACTCGTCAATCGCATCGGAAACCAATGATCCACAACGAAAGGGCCGGGTGTATTCTGGCACATCAGGTTCGGGTGCTGCTTGATCAGAAGCAACAGAAGTTTGGGTCATTTTCTTTGTCCTTTTTTGAGAGTTTTTTGGCAGCTACCTCCCACCCCGGTCGCGGAGCAGGATCAGCATATCTTCGTAAGACGAGAGTGGGTTGATGAGCGATACCGGGTTCAGGAACAGCTTCTGGACCAGCATCGAGAAATAGCCCAGGGGAATGACCAGCCACAGACCCCAGGTGATGATCGTGGTCACGTTGCCGCGCGTGCTGGCCACCACGTTGGCAGCGCTTTGGGCTGTACCCACCAGGGCCGCCCATTGATCGGGCGAGACCTGGCTGGCCATGTTCAGGTAGACCCGGCTGCCAATCACGGCCAGCGCGTAAACCGCGATCCCGGATTTCACGAAGTGCAGCAGGTTGAAGCGCTGCGCCGGGGAGACCAGCACCGCCAGCAGACCGGTCAGCCACATGGCCGCCCCAATCCAGGGTACCGGCGCGCCCATGCCCCACTGGGCACCTAACCAGAGCGCAATAACGATGCCGGTGATGATCTGGGCGGTATAGGCGACCGGGAGGCTTTCTCCACGGCCCTGACGTCTTGGACGTGAGCCAGCCAGCTTCTGCACCGCGCTGTCCACGACCAGGGCCAAAATAACCGCCGAGCCAACCGCTACCAGCGCAGCCAGCGAGCCCGTCAGGGTGTACAGCATCCAGAGCAGGCCGTTGGCGGCGTAGACCGGGATATCCAGCAGGAACAGGTTGATCTGGTCGAAGGTCATGGGCTAAGGTAGCGGCATTCCGCTTGTCGATGCGTCGATCAAAGTAGGCAGCACGACCCAGGTGCGGATCTTGCCGCTGCCGCCCAGGACACGCGGCTTGGTGATCATCCTGCCGCCGAAGAACGTGCCCGCTGTATTGACCTGAACTTTCAGATCAAAGTAACCCGGATCCGCGAACGGCACTTTGGAAGCCAGCAGGTTCAAAGAGCACGAGCTGCCACCACAGCCGATCGCCGGGCTGCCATAGCGTTTCAAGTCAAAGGATCCCTGGTGAATAAACGCGCCGTACCAGGTCGCGCCTAAGTCTTTGATGATCCAATCGCGGCTGGAGTCGGTCAGGCTGGCAGTTACGCGCGCGTTTGTGATCTGTTCGGGCAGGGATTCGCGGTGCGCCCGGCAGCCCTTGAAGACTTTTACATTCTTGCAGATGTCGGCACCGCCTTTAGGGTTCTTGCGGCAGGACAACTCATTCTCGTAAATCGGTTCATGCCAGGTGTAGATCACGTTCGGGATGGTCACAGTCGCCTGGATATCTGCGCCGCGTTTGTCTGGATCTTGTCCAACCACCAGCGGGAAATTGGGAGCCACCGGCACAATCGACGAACTGGGCGAAGTCTGCGAAATCGAAGGGCCAGGGCAGGTAGGCGGAGGGGTGGGCGTCGGTTCTGTTCCAGGAGGAGGCTCAGTAGGCAGAGGCGGCAGGCCGCAGGCGACCGGGTTGCCCTGGCAGAGATCGGGAGGACAGCCGCCGGGTGCATTCGAGCAGGAGTCGTACATTAGGGCGACGAGGTACAAGTTACCTTGCTGGGCGGATGAACCCATCAGCTGGGAAAAAATGTTCCATGTATCCGATTTGAAATCGCCAAGGAATGACCATGCACTACCTTGTCCGTTGATGATGGCATCGGCAAAGAGATTGGAGTCAACATAACTCGTGGCAGCGCCGCCAATTTGTTGGACAATATTGCTGATCAACTCCTGTCCAGTGATATTTCCGCCAAGCAGCGAGCCAATAGCCTCGATCGCAAATCCAGCTCCGAGACCGACCTGATTATTGGCGTTGAGAAGCCCAGACTCTTGCGGGTTCATAGCCATGAATAGCAGCGTGGACGCGCTGGGTGTCATGGCAGTCGCGCCATCCGGGGCAGTGTAGACGTTGTAGGTGGCCTGCATGTTGATGCCCCAATTGCCCAGAATATTGATGCTGGGCATCCAATCCGCTTGCATCGAAACTTCGTTCTGGGTGACCCCGGGCTGCAGAACCCCATTGGTATCAAAGAACTGTCCCCAACCGGTGCCGCCATCCTGGGCTTGTGCCGGGGAGATCAACGTAATCGCCACCAGGATGGCGATGAATAGCGAGAATATCTTGAAGCGGGTGGACATTAGTTTGGCTCCTGATCGAAGCCGATCCGTTCCAGTTTCCAGCCTGCGTCGGTGGTATCTGAGACGAAGACCTTGGCGATACCGATATTGGTTTCGCCGGTGTCCAGGTTGGTGCAAGTGGATGTCAGTTTCCAGGCTTGGGCGGCCGGGGCGTTTTCCTGGGTAATCTCCTGCGACAACACTGCTGAAGTGGCCTTGCATGACAGGCGCAGGCCCAGTTTCTCGACAGAAGGCCACAACATGGGGGCAAAGACTTTTCTGGTCATTTCACAGCCGTTTGGCGTTGAAATCCCACAAACTTTTGTTATCCAGGCTTCCTTTCCAGTTTTGGCATCCACAGAAAAGAAGACTTCCGTACCTGTCCGGGCTGCAGCTTCGGCAGTCATGCCAACGGGAGTGGGACCGGCGAACAAGGGCAGTTTGGCGATCTGTGGTGCGAACGAAGCCAGAGAAAACCATGCCAGCGCCAGACCCAGGAAGACCAATAGCCCGACGACGATCTGACGCGGGGTGATGACAATATCTTTGTTCGATTTCATAAACTGCTCCTTCTTGAATGTGGGATTAAAGCAAAAAGCGACCACCTGCGCAGGAGATCTTTGAAACCCAAAGATACTGCGGTAGGTGGTCGCTTCTGAAAGAATAGGGAAGGGTGGCGACCGAGCGGCCAACGTTATTCAGTTATAGGCGGCGAGTTTATCACAATTTCAAAATCGGGGAAGAGCGAGTTTAGAGCGAGTTTAGATTTTAGTTTTAAAGCAAACGAATCTGGATAAAAATAGCAGACGCCTGGGCAAGGGGGTTGCCCAAACGACTGCTACGCTTATATTATCACAAAACCCTGCCTGGATTGATGGATAGATGGATTTTCTTAAGTTCGCAGGTTCTTGTCTATGGGATAGCAGCTTGTGAGTGAGCTGTTGGGCTGAGCGGGCGCACGCGGCAAGTACCACCCGGTAGGTAAGTAGTTTGCCAGATTCCATATTCAAACTGATACCAGTAGGCTTCTGGCAGCTTCCACAAGGGGCCGGAGAGCATATCATCCGGAGGAGGGTTGCCGTTTAGATATTCAACATAGTTTGCGAAAGCGGGTGTGCCACGAATAGCCCGAAAATGGTTGACTTGAAATGGCACGGAAATAAAGCCAACGATAGGATTGATCGTCCCGTATACAAGGACACACGATCTGTTGTCTCCGTTTGCTACAGCCTTATCGTCTGCCTTTTCCCAGACAGCATGCGTAAACTGCATGTACTCCCGAAGCGTGATCCCTGGAGCAATTCGCTGAGCCGCGGCCACCTGCATTGGCTGGTCGGATTTGTAGTAAAAGTAACCGGCCAGCGAGACCACGCCCACCACCAGCGTCATCAGCGCCAGTCCGATCAATTTCGCGATTAACGTAACATTCCAACCCATCAGTTTTCCAATCATGATCTATGCTCCTGTGTGTTTGTCACAACGTTCGCGAACTCCCGGTTACGCATAGAATTTAAACCTGTTCACGACAAAATGTCAAACATTTTGGGGCAATTGGCCGATTGTTCGCTCCCCGCTGATTTGGATTACAGATTTGTAACTGATCGAGGATCGTGTATGCGGTAATCTTTGGTCAAAAAGCATGAATTCACTGCATGTGCCTCATTTCGCATGAAAGTTGCCATTAAAGTAATGAATATAGAGTAATATGTATGCATTGTTGGTTCGGTCAATTTCGGAAAAGTTATTGAGAATGGCACCATAATTTCAAACAGAATCGAAATGGTTTAATAGTCCCGTTCAGATTTTCTTAAATACCATGAAATGTAAGAAGAGTCCTTTTGGCAAGTTATTTGCAATCCTGGCATGCCAGTCCATTAATTTTCCGGGTTTTAGGTTGAGAAAATCTCAAGCTTGGGTTGGCCCACTCCCAAAAGGGTCGCATCAATAAGTTGTCCGTTTTCTGCTAAAAATACCATGGTAATAAAGATGATCCAAACCAAATCTAATGCAAGAACAACTCGCGCAGTCTGGGCCGTTATGATCAATTTTGTCGCGCGTTATCGATACGCGATTGCTGTGCGAGGATTACCGAAATGAGGGGAGATACCATGAATAAAAAAATTAACGAAACGAATAAAATCGCTGAACTGCGCCTGCGCGCCGAAGAGTTGGCGCAGAGAGATGCGTTGCCACAGGATGAATCTCTCTCTGCCGCTCAGACGCTGCATGAGCTGCGCATATACCAGATCGAGCTGGAGATGCAGAACGAAGAGCTGCGCCGGGCGCAGGCCGAACTGGATGCCGAGCAGGCGCGCTATTTTGACTTGTATAACCTGGCGCCGGTGGGTTATGTCACCATCAGCGAGCAGGGGCTGATCCTGGAAACCAATCTAACTGCCGCGACCCTGCTGGGCATGTCACGCTCGGCGCTGGTCAAGCAACGTTTTTCCCGTTTTATCTTCAAAGAGGATGCGGACATCTTCTATTAGCGGCGCAAATCACTCTTTAAGACTTTCGCACCGCAGACTTGTGATTTGCGCATGCATAATGATGACGGTACCCAGCGCGTTGTATGGGCGCATTTGGATTTGACCTTTGCGCAGGGGGCTGATGGTGAGGCGATTTGCCGGGTCACGTTGAGCGATATCAGCGAGCGCAAGCGGGCGGAAGAGGCGCAGCGCGAAAGCGAAGAAAAATACCGTCTTATCGTTGAAAACACTTCAGATGGAATCGTCATTTTTGGAGCTGAAAACCGCATTCAATATGTTTCACCGGCATATCTTAAACAACTTGGCTATAGTGAAATAGATGAACTTTCGCGAACCCCAGAAATTATCCATTCAATCATCCATCCAGATGAACGCGAGACAGTTTTTTCCGAGATATTTGAAGCGATTAGATGCAAAAAAAGTGAGTTAACTTATACCTATCGGGTGAAACATTTGGCTGGCCATTACATCTGGCGGGAAGATAACGCAAAATTTATATACGATAGTTCAGGCAATTATCGTGGATCCTACGTCATCTGTCGAGACGTCACCACGCGCAAGCTGGCAGAAGCCTACCGCGACATGCAGTTAGGTTTTAATACAGCCCTCAATGAAATTGCCCAAGTCATTATTTCCAAAGATAGTTCTGAAGATATATTAGAAAGTGCGAACCGGATTATTGGCGAAACCCTGCAGCTGGATCGCGCATTAATTTATGATGTATGCTTTGAGAAAAATATCATCACCGGTTTGTGTGAATGGTTAAAACAGGAACACCCAGATATAGCGCCTACCAAAGACGTATATCCATTGGATATTTTCTTAAGCCCTTTCACGGAAATAAGGAAAAACAAACATTACCTCGAAAGTCATTTCAATGCAGTCAATGCGCATTTTATCCAGGACGGGTCAGGGAAAATTCTGCACGAACAAATGAAGATCAAAAGTTTAATCTGGTATCCCTTTGCCTTTGATGAACATGGGTACTATGTGTTTACTTTGAATCAAATTTTGTCCCAAAGACCATGGACACAGGAAGATATTGCATTTCTTGATTCTGCTGCAAAACAGATCAGCCTGGCGTTAATTAAAATAAAATTGCTCGCAGAAAAGAAAGCTATCGCCGAGTCGCTGCAGGTCAGCGAAGGAAAACATCGCCTTGTTACCCAGATGCGCCAGGGTGTTGCAGCACATGAAATTGTTTTGGATGAAGCCGGGAAAGCTGTTGATTATCGTTTTCTTGAAGTTAATGAAAGCTATGAGAGGTTGACTGGACTAAAACGAGAAAATATTATTGGGAAAACGGCACTCGAAATCCAACCAGACACAGAAAGTGACCAGATCAATAAATATGGGCGGGTGGCCATGACGGGTGAGTCGCTTCAGTATGAAAACTATGACAAAGAACAGGGAAAATATTTTGAAGTTGTGGCATATTCTCCTCAACCTTTTCAGGTTGCAGTTATTATTTCTGATATCAGCGAGCGCAAGCGGGTGGAGCAGTCACTGCACGAGACCAATGCTTATCTTGAAAACCTGATCAACTACGCCAACGCTCCGATCATCGTCTGGGATCCACAACTCCGCATCACGCGCTTCAACCATGCACTTGAATTCCTGACCGGGCGCAGCGAGGCTGATGTTCTCGGGCAAACCCTGGATATTCTCTTTCCACCCGCCCTGAAAGAGGCATCCATGACGCTGATCCATAATACCCTGACAGGCGAGCGTTGGGAAACAGTCGAAATCGCGATCCTACACCGGGACGAGTCGGTGAGAACGGTGCTGTGGAACTCAGCAACACTCTTTTTGCCGGACGGTCAGACGCCAGTTGCGACCATCGCCCAGGGACAGGACATATCCGAGCGTAAGCAAGCGGAGATAGCCCTGCGGGTATCCGAAGAACGTTATAGATTAGTGGCAACCAATGTTCCGGACATTATCTATTCTCTGGATGGCGCAGGAAATATCGTCACAGTCAATAGTCCAGCCTTTGAGCGCTATGGCTATACAGAACAAGACTCACAGGGAAAACCTTTCCTTAATTTCATTCATCCTGAAGACCGTCCAATTGTGATTGGATCCTTTATAAAAGCCATGCAAGAACAAAGAATATTTACGGATAGTCTTCAATTTCGGATCGTAGCAGCAAATGGTAAAAAATATTGGTTTGAACTGAACTCCCAGGCCCACTTTGATAGAGAAGGCCAGTATCTAGCAGGTTGTCGGACGAATCGGTGTTTTGCGAAGATAAACGGCCATTCGAAGCAAAATTGGCCTGTGATTTTGGAAAAAAGGACGTAAAAGAGCGTTTTGGGGCCTGAATCAGCCCTGGCTCACGAGCAGCAGGCGCG
>CAILYI010000160.1 GCA_903838415.1 uncultured Anaerolineae bacterium
ACCCAGGCAAGTTAACGCCGCCACCTGCTGCTCCCGAATGGACAGGGATTGCCAGCGCTGCCAGAGATCTGCCGCAATCTGCCGCTGCTGCAAAGCCTGATTGATCAATTGCTCGACAATTTCTTCGGGCGTACAGTGTTCTTGTTGAGCCAGATCTGCGATCAGGGCGTCAAGCTCTGGATTTAAATGGTAAGCGGGGGATGGAAAGTCAGACCGGTAGCCCAGCAGGGACAGCAGGCGGTTGAAAAGAGGCATGTGTTATTATAATTGGAACTAACGTTCTAATTACATTGCAGGTATATTTCAATTGACACTAATGAGACTGAATGGACAGGGATTTCTGATTGCTGGCGGGAAATTCCCTCGAGGGAATTTTTGCACACCACTTTTTAGCGGTGCGGCGACCAAGTATTATTGGGATGTCTGACATTTCCCAATGAAATGATCGCTATTGCTGGTCTGCGCTCAGAAAAACAAGCCGGTTTCATGCCGTGAAAAATTGCACAACGGAATTGCAACGAGACGGGGGAGTTTCACTCTTATTGAATATACTTTTTCCGTGTAAAATGTTTTGATTAATGGTGGTCCAGACAATCGATGATTTGTTGCGCAAAAGACTAGGGCAGATGGGTGGATAAGCATACATTTCAAATAGTTGACTGGTCAGGCAGCTTTGTCCAAAGCTAAATGACGTCGCTGCGTAAAAGAAGTTGCGGGGTTGTATTTCCCCCAGCATTGGATCGATTTACAGCTAGAAATACTTCGTGGTGGATGTCCTGACAATGCAATTTACCAGCGCATTAATAAAAATTGCTCGCCAATCTGTTTGTGCTAAAAACCCTTCGAAATAACAGGAACATTGCGCATGAAAATCTCGATCAATCGCTGGTTAGCCCCCCCCATTTTTGACGGTGACGAGAAAAAAACTTATCGTGCCAGGTTGCTCAATGCCATGTTCAATTCGGCGTTATTAGTCATCGGCCTGACTCTGGTTGGAAATATTTTGGACAGCAGCACGCCTCCCAGAAATTTCGTGATCGACTTCTGTATCATTGGGATATTCTTGTTTCTTCGCCACCTGCTTTTTACCGGTCGAGTGCAATTGGTCGCATATTTCAGCACTATCGCCGTTTTTATCTTCCAGACGATTTCAATGGCCAGTGAAGGCACCACCCTGGCCCCGGCAACCGCCTTATTTCCGCTTATGGTGATCATGACAGGCTTCTTTTTCAATGTAGGGGGCATCGTTGTCGCCGTAATTGCAAGTTCTCTGGTTGTGGGTGGCTTGATTCTGGCCCGCAATGCTGGCATTTTACCCCTACCCCACTATGAAGAATCTACTTTTCAGTGGTTCATATTTACAATTACGTTTGGAGTAACCGGTGGACTGGCATACTTTTCACAACAGCAGACGCAAAAAGCGCTCATGCTGTCAGAAAATGAAATAATCGACCGAAAGAGAGCAGAAGCGGAACTACGTAAACTTATACGGGCTGTCGAACAAAGCCCGGCTTCCATTGTAATTACAGATTTGGATGGAAATATCGAATATGTGAATCCCCGTTTTACCCAGGTCACAGATTACAGTTTAGATGAAGCCGTCGGGAAAAACCCGCGTATCCTGAAATCCGACCAAACTCCGACGGAGGTATATCACCTATTATGGGAGACAATCACGCAAGGAAAGGAATGGCATGGAGAATTTATAAACCGTAAAAAAGACGGCACTTTATATTCCGAATCCGCCACTATTTCACCCATCACCGACCTGAATGGAACCACCACGCATTATCTGGCCGTCAAAGAAGACATCACTGCACGCAAACTGGCCGAGCAGGAACTGAAACAGACCAATCACCGGCTTGAAGAAGCCGTCAACCTGGCAAAAAGCTACGCCGAGCAGGCTGGATTGGCCAATTCTTCCAAAAGCGAGTTCCTGGCAAACATGAGCCATGAAATCCGCACGCCCATGAATGGCGTGATTGGCGTGGCCGGGCTGCTGCTGGATACGGACTTGAATGAAGAACAGCGCAGATATGCTGAAGTGGTACATTCCAGCGGTGAAGCCCTGTTGACTTTGATCAATGACATTCTGGATTTCTCCAAAATCGAAGCCGGGAAGTTGGATTTGGAAAGCCTGGACTTTGACCTGCAGAGGTTGCTGGATGACTTTTGCATGAGCATGGCCTTGCTCGCCCAGGCAAAAGGCTTGGAGCTGGTCAGCAGCGTTGACCCGGACGTTCCCACCCTGCTGCGCGGCGACCCCGGACGCCTGCGCCAGATCCTGACCAACCTGGTGGGCAATGCCATCAAGTTTACCCAACAGGGAGAAGTTGCCGTATGGGTTAGCTGCCTGGCGGTCATGGAACGTGAAGTTGAACTGCGCTTCTCGATCCGTGACACCGGCATCGGCATCTCACCCGAAAATATTGGCAAGCTGTTTACGAAATTCAGCCAGGCGGATGTTTCCACCACGCGAAAATACGGTGGCACCGGCCTCGGACTGGCCATCTCGAAGCAGTTGGCCGAATTGATGGGCGGCGAAATCGGCGTGGAGAGCATAGCGGGTGGCGGATCTGAATTCTGGTTTACCGTGAACCTGGAATATCAACCGGAGCGCGCGCCAGATTTGTCCAACGAAACGCCAGTCCAGGTAGCCGCCAAGCCTCGCTCCACCGGCAAACTCCGTCTGCCCACGAACAGCAGCGCGCGCATCCTGTTGGCGGAAGACAACCTCACCAATCAAATGGTGGCACAGGCCATCCTGAAAAAACTTGGATTTCAATCCGATATTGCCACGAACGGCGCAGAAGCGCTGAACGCCCTGGAAAACACACGCTATGATCTGGTGCTGATGGATATGCAAATGCCCGAGATGGACGGCCTGGAAGCCACCCGGCGCATCCGGGACATTCAGTCATCCGTCTTCAATCACAACATCCCGATCATTGCCATGACGGCCAATGCCATGAAAGAAGACCGCGAACACTGCCTGGAGGCCGGGATGAACGACTACGTTTCCAAGCCGATCAAGCCGCAGGCCTTGTCGGAGATGCTACTGCGCTGGTTGCCGAAAGAAGACAACCCGAATCAGACCTCCACGCAGGGGTCACTGGCATCCCCAACCGGGAAGGACAACCTGACAGTGTTCGATAAAAGCAATCTGCTTGAGCGCCTGATGGATGACGAAGAACTGGTCGACCTGGTGATTTCAAATTTCCTGAAAGATATCCCGCTACAAATCCAGGCGCTGAAAGATTGCCTTGAAAAAGATGATGCGGTCGGCGCCGAACGCCAGTCGCATACCATCAAGGGCGCAGCAGCCAACATTAGCGCACAGGCGCTGTGCGATGTAGCCAATGAAATGGAAGTAAGCGGCAGAAACGGTGACTTGTCCGCCATGCGAGAACGCATCGCCGAATTAGAGCGGCAGTTCGAGCGCTTGAAAGAGCAGCTGAAAAAGGAAATGTGAGCCAAATCGCACCAGTGACAGGCGAGCTATGAATTCCGCTGGCATATCTGGAAACACCGCAAAAAGTGAAAACCCGCCTGCTGAAAACTAACAGGTTCCGGTGAGCGGGAATAAGCAAAAGACAAACCAGTGTGGACAGTCACCAAAGCAGGAGAACTTTGCGTGCGGTGTTTTCTTCCCAAATTCCCTCGGGGGAATTTGGCAAGCTATTCCATCTCAAGTTGGTAAGTGACGGTTTCGTTGCGCCCGGCAGCCTTGGCAG
>CAILYI010000161.1 GCA_903838415.1 uncultured Anaerolineae bacterium
ATCAATTTGGATGATTACGCTTTGGATACCTTCAAAATTGGTTGATTACGTATTGGTTACGAAAAAACGTAACCATCGATTTGGTTGGTCCAACCCTCATCGATCCATTGATATTTTCTGAATTCAAAACTTTATCCGTGAGTTCAAAAAATCCTTTATTCGTAAGCAAAGTCGTGTGGGAAGGAGGGTTTCGTAGACCGGCAATCTTCTCGTATCATCTAAAAACCTTTCAGGGATTGTTCGATTACCAAAAAAACGAAATAAGACATGTCCAATGGCTCGTCAAGATTGGCATGCATCGCATAAAAACACTTGACACCCATAATGATGACTCATGTTATCGTGTCCAGAATCTTCCCGACGAATAGATTGGCCCATTGGGGTGGGTAGATTCATAGAATGGAGGGCTGGGAGGGATGATAAATTCTTGTGCTTTAGTATCTTCGGCGTAGCGAGAAAACCCATTCTTTCTTAATTGCCTTTCCGCTTCTTCGGAATTGACAAAAGCCATCTGGTCAAAAACACCGGATGTGTCGCCGATGAAATAGATAATATATTCATTTTCATTGCTTTCAATAAGCGCCCAATTTTGCTGCAGCATATCTACAACCTTGAACCAATAATCGTTATTTGATATTTCAATCGATTTTTCGGTCACTTTTCCTCCAACTGTTGTCTGGCGATATCACAAGTACGGTCAGTTAGTCATTACCTGATCTTCTTCCACTCCACACCCTTCCCGACGTGTATATTGAGAACATGATTCTCGCAATCATAACCAAACATCATTTTATCGCACGGTATGCATTTGAATAATCCGCGTTCAGAATAATCTGCCGGGAGAGTGGACAAAATGCCGGTGGTTATCGATAATTCCGTCTGGCTTTCCTTATTATCATCGGTTGTATGTTCAAATGGAAGAATCGATCCACGGGTTTCTGGCCTGACCTTTTCGATGTATTTTGCCAGGATCGTACCTTCTTCAAAGGTGATCGCAAAGTTTGTTGCCTGCTGGAAAGCTTTATAAAAGGAAAAATGTTCAAGACCACGAATTCGCCTTATTTCTTCGGTTTCGATCAATGGAAAATGCTGGATAAGCCTGCATTCAGCCCAAAACCCAGATCGCTCGAATCTTCTGACACTTATCCACCAAGGACCTGGGGTGACATCACCTGGTAATACGCAGGGATTTTTAACAATTTCCATAACGGCATAAACACCTCGAGGAGTACCAGTTCGCCAGAAAAAAACGGTGTCACCTTTTTTTATCTCCTTCTGATGCGTTTTCACCTGCCACCAAGCGTTTGTTTCAGAACTATTCAAATAATTATCGATATTATTTTCTTCGGGATTAACTTTGAATATCCAGTAATTCATTTGATTTTCTCCCAGGTAATTGGCCTATCTGATATTCTTCCACTCCACACCTTTCCCGGCGTGGACATCGCTCTCGTGCTTGCGCTGGTCGAAGCCCATCAACCGTTTGCCGCAGGTGAGACATTCATACAGCCCAAAATCCGAAAATGACGGCTGGGCGGGGTTCTCTTCGGCAGGTTTGACTTCTTTGACCGGCGCGGGGCTGACCGTAGACGATGAACCACTGACTACGGCGGGTTTTCCATCGTCCATCGTTCGTCGTCCATCGTCAGCGGGAGCCTGATAACTGCTCACTTCCACGCCGGCCAGGTTATCCCACGCCTCCAACACCAACCTCCTCGTCCGATACTCCCCATACAGCCGAATCTCCTTCTCCTTCAACACGCGGAAAGTTTCGCCGGGGAAATCTTCGCCGTGGACTTCTTTGGGGTCCAGGATGTAGCGCAGTTCGTCGCGGGTGAGACCGTAGAGACGGGCGTAGTAGGCATCCAGTTCGGCGCGGAGTTGGGCGCGGCGGACTTCGTCCCAGCGGAAAGGTTCGTTGTGGTAGCCCATGTCTTCGGCAAACGGACGCAGGTCGTAGGCGGTGTAGACCAGTTCGAGCACGCGCGGCGCGATGTAGGCGATATCGGCAGGGGTGTAGGCGCTTGGCGGCAGAACGGGGAGTTGTTTCACATAATGATAATCAAGTTGCGTTCCACCGATTTTCTGGCGAGTAACGTAATCAAATATCAATGAATTAATATTTGCCAACAAACATGCAACTAATGCATCGGGTTGTGAAGTTAAGATTAGCGGAAGTTTATCGGCTACTCCTGACAGTGGCAGAATACCAGATATAAATGTTCGTATGTCGGTTGACCTGGCAATTCTTCGATAAGCTAATAGCCATTTATGATGTGTTTTATCTTTAATTCGCTCGATGATTAAATTCTGTGGCAACCAATAACGTGGGGTAATACTAGTAGTTGTGTCCAACTTTTCATCTAACGAAAACTCACGTGGTAACCCTTTTTGAATTTCATCTACCGATAAGCCTTTGTATGTTGCCCATCGATGGTCAAATTGATGTAATAATTTCGCTTCATAAAGTGGTAATGATGTGGAAATCTCTTCATTTACAAAATTAAAGCTATCGTTTGCAATATCCACCATGCGGAAAAAAGATATTCCCCAAAAATTTGTTTGGGAGCTTTCATCTTCAAGGATTGGAACTTGGCGATAGATTTTACGAGTCAACTCAACATCGATTCCCGTTCGAAAAATAGGACAAGTGCGCGTATTTGGATTAAATAATGCAAAGTCTTCTGCCCTCATAATAAGCCTGCGCCGCTTATCGTTCATATGTTTCAAGTTATATGCAAGCCAAGTGAACTCCATTTTTTCGGAAGTAAGTTGAGCACCAAGCATTGTTAATAAACCAAAAGTAACTGTATGTTCAACAGGATATGCAAAAATAAATTCTTCGTTTTTAAAGGCTAAAAAGCTTACCAGTGATTTTCTTTCAACAATGTCTCTAAAGAAATTCTTGGTAGTATCGTCCGTAACTACCCCTGTGGGAACTATGATACCGACTCTTCCAACTGGAGTGATGAGTTTGCAAGCTAGCTCAGCAAACAGCGCATAAGTGTTTACATCGCCAAAAGCTGTCAGTGGATAGCGAACACTTTGACGGACAAATTTGCTTGAACATTCAGCAGCGTGCTTGGCATCCTCGAAAGCGGTAGCCAGCGCCGGGTTGGAATGAATCAGGGCATTAATCATCTTCTGGCGCGCGGCTTTGTTCGCAGCGGCGGCAATCTCCGGTTCGCGTACAGCAAAAAACTCTTCTTCCTGCAATTTGATACGTTCCCAGGGCGGGTTGCCCAGCACACAGTCGAAACCGGGGTTGTCGCCCGCAAAAACCTTGGGGAAGGCCAGTTCCCAGTGCAAAAAGTTCAGGCGGCGCGCCAGTTCTTCGACACGGCGAACCAGTTCCGGGGGGAGCGCCGAATAGGCTCCGCTGCGCTGTCGTCGCAGCATCTCCTGCGTCGGTGCGAGAATCCCCGCCGAGCCGGGCTGCGCTTCCATTTTCCAAAAGAAAGCGGCTGTCCACAGGTCGTATTCCTGTTTGCGACGACGGTACTGCGGCGAATCCAGGTATTCGCGGTACGTCTGCGCCTTTTGACCCACCTGCTCGGCGGTCTCTTCGGGCAGGGCGTCCATCTCCTGCGCCTGGCGCGCCATCCAGGCCGCCAGGTCTTCCTGGTCGCGGATGACAAACACATCCAGCCCCATCTGCCCGCCGCGTTCGGCCTTGTTGCGCTTTTTCAGGGCCGACGCCGTGGCCTTATCGTCGCCAAAGGCCGGGTTGAAGGCTTCGTCGGGGATTTCGGCCATCTCCAGCCCCGGCGCCACCCCCACCAGGCTGTCGCCGCACTGGATGTGCGCATCTAAAAACGAAAGCGGCTTGCCCGGTTCCAGCGCTTCCATCCACAGGCTCACCTTGCACAGTTCCACCGACATCGGGTTCAAGTCCACGCCATAAATACACTGCGAGATGACCTCGCGCAGCGCCGCCCGCAGCGCCTCGGGGGGCGGCTCGCCCTCGCCCGTGCGCAGTTGCGCCAGCCGACGCGCCAACCGGCGCGCCGCCGCCAGCAAAAAATGACCCGAACCGCAGGCGGGGTCGCAAATTTTCAGGGTATGCAGCGCCGCAATTTGCCCCTCCAGCCCGCCCGCCGCGCGCGCCAGCGCCTGCTCGATGACCGGGTTGAGCGCCGAATCAAGCAGCACCGCAATCAACTCTTCGGGCGTATAGAAACTGCCGGTCGTCTTGCGCTCACTGCCCGCCACCGCGCTCAACTCAAACGTCGCCGCGTCCGTATTAATCAGCGGGTGCAATTCCAACAGCGACTCATAGACACTCCCCAACTCGCGCGCGCCCAGGTTTTTATAATCCACCGCCCGGCGAGCGGAGCGAATGCGCCCATCCTCCATCAAGGTCAAATGGCGGATGGCGGATAAAAGGGACTCATTCTCCAATTCGGCGGATTCCAGGTCTGGCAGCGCCTCGCCTGCAAACAGGAATCCACCGAGCACCGACAACCCGAGACCTGTCTTGCCCGCCCCGGACTCTTTCCTACCCCCCAGGATATCCGTCACCAGCCGCAGCGCCGCATACAAATCGGGGTGACGCCCGCCGCGCGAACGTTCCGCCAGCCGCCGCAGCCGCCCCAGCGCATAATGACGCAAATAGCGCCCACGCGCCTCCGGGCTGGATTGCGGGTCGAACAACAGGTCGCGGTCTTCGGCCACGAACAGGAAAATCAGCCGGTACACCAACCGCAACAACTGACGGTAATAATCCTGCGTCGAAAGCGCCCCCGAGCGCAGGTCGGCTAGCAATTTGGCGTTTGCCTTGGCTGGAGCGCGCAAAAACCCGCTCCCCAGCGCCGCAATCGCCTGCTCCACCCCCTTGCGCAACTGCTCCAACGCCCGCGTCCCCTGCTCCTGGGCGGTCTTGCTCCATTGCTCCAGAATGCAATCCGGGCGGACGCCATCCGCCCCTACCGTTTCAAACCGCGACTGATGACACACCAACCACAGCAACGCAAAATCCGAATAGACCTCGCCCTCGAACATCGCCTCCAGGTCGAACTCCAAAAACGCCTGGCGGGTCAGGCTGGCGTTATCGCGCAGCACCCGCAGCCGCAGACCATTCGAGACCAGCCCCACTGCGCATCCGGTGACCGGTTCAAAAACTCCTGCATCAAACTATGCGGACTGGCCTTGGAAGCCCCCGCCACCCCTGCCGAACGCCGCTCCAAATCCACCCCGCACCCCACGAGATGAATCGGCACATTCGCCCACCCGTGCGAAATCGGGTAGGATTTCCCTTCGATTTCCACCGCTTTGGCGGTTTGCAAACGCCCATAATCGAGTTCATCGAACAACGGCAGCAACCAGCGTTCACGCGTCAACGTTGTCCCGGCGTCACCTGCTCCGAGCCGCCCCCTCGACGCCCGAAACGCCGCCCACGCCCCCGAGAGTCGATTCCACGAACGGTTAATCGCCTCGTTGAGTTTCTCCCCCGAAAGGTGATACCCCTCCGGCGAAAGCCCCGCGAGATTCTTATCATTCTCCAGCACGCGCTGAAGGAGGTCCGAAGGGAGCAATGCTCCCTCGGTGTGGATGGTGGTAAAGGGGTTACGGGTTCGGGTTTGCATAAAAACTCATCCAATCAAGTTACTTGAATCCGTGCTAAAATAATCTTGAGCGGTATCGTAAAGCCTGGTGACTTTGGCTGTTCGTAGAACAGCCTAGCCTTTTCTGCAACGGAACGGGACAGACTGAAATCGAAGCCCAGGGTGAGCCGCTCCCGGAAAATTCCCCATTTTGGGGAATTTTTCATTCCTGCCAGTTCTGCCTGGCTATCACTTCTTCTGCCAGCACCCTGGGGGCAATCACCTCGTAAAAACGGGGATTGCCGCGCTCATATTTTTGAAAAAACGCCCAGGCCACCACATCCACCGCTTGCAATTCTTTGCGCTCCTGCGAACTTTCCTGCCGCAAAAGCACCATCTGGGGAAAAATATCCACCAAGTCTTCACGAATCCGCCTTTCCAACTCATAACGCAACGGCTCGTGGGTATAACGCTTATCCAGGCAAATCTCAATTTTCGGGCAATGCTCCACCAACAAACGCACAGCCTGGGCGGCTGCCTGCCGGTAAATTTCCTCGGGGTCTTCGGGCGGACGCAGGATTGCCTGCTGATCAACAATCACCGCCACAATGCTCACATCGTGCTTTGCGATCGCTTCCAGCAAGCGCAAGTTGGCCTTTTCCGAATTATTGGCCGCCTTTAGTTCGCTCTTGATTAAACCGCGCTCCTGCTTTTTCAGCGCCCGGCGCACCGGCAATTCCAAATCGCGCGGATTCTCAGCCGCCAAGACCGCCACCACCAGGAAATGAGTTCCTTTTAAGGCACCGACCGTACCCGATTCATCCAGGAAAGCGTAGCACAAAATCGAATCAATCATAAAAAAGCAGCCGCCTTGTATTCTTCCTGTTCAATGCTAAAATCAAGTTGCCAGTGGACAAAGTTCGGCTCCAAGCCGTGTAATTGTCTGACTGCGGTCAGTTCAGTTCTATATCCCTGGCAAGTCATTATCCAAAGCCGCTATTCGCGGCTTTTTTGTTACACCTTTGGCAAATCCACATAAATCCCAGGCACTTTCGGCGGCCTCTGCGGATCCGCAACCAAATCGAGCAACCACGCTAGCGCTTCGCCTGCTTTTCCAGCGGAGACAAATCAATCGAATATCCCAACTGGTTGGCAACCTGCAAAAAAGCAGACAACTCAGCGATTTTCGGGGTCTCATCAAAAGTGATTTTGCGCACTTTTTGATCGGTCTCCACGGCCAGATACCACTGTTTGCGCACCGCATCCCATATCAGCCAGCCGCCAGTGCCAGAGCACAGCAAGGGGACCACAAAACAAACATCATAGATTCTGCCGCCAAAGAACATCCAATTCAACAAATTCAATGCCTGCAAGCCAACCACGCCCAGCAATGCCAGTCCAATAATCAACTCCAGCCACCAGCGTTCCCCGGGCGCGCCGTATTCTAGCCTAATACGGCGCAAATCCTGTTTGCTAATCGTTAAAACCGTCCGCGCGCCATGCATGTTTGCAATCCCGGCGGGTGAGAAGCGTACACCCAGGTATTGGATCCCACCAATTTGTTGAAAGTTATCCATTGACCTTCCCATCCAAACCAAAATAGCTGATTAGCGCTACACCTTCGGCAAATGAATATAAATCCCAGGCACATCTCGTGGCAGCTACAGTTTCTTCCACACAATTAGCGCATCTTGAAGATGTTCCTCCAGAACAGCGTGATGAATTCCCGAACAGAATCAATCCAGGCGGTTCTCTTTTCAGGCAAGTCACGGGCAATTTCATTGCCCCAGCACAGGCGTTTCTGGCCCATCTCGTCATGTGTCACAGTTCGCATCTGACCGATTAATTTCAGGGCATCTTCCTGGCTGATCCCGCGCCAGCGCAGGAGACCGTAAGCCACTGTCCCCGTGCGGTGGATACCAGCCGAACAGTGCATCAGCAGGGAAGCGCCCTCGTCAAGCAGCTGCGATAAATGGGGCAACGCCTCCATCAGACGCTGGTGAACCTCGCCTTCCGGATGATTTCCATTTGGGACAGGCACCCAGACCCAGGTTAGCCCCGCGTTTTGGGCCATTTTGCCAATGCTTTGCGCACCTTCGCTCTCTTTCAGCAGTGTGACAATGTGCGTACAGCCCAACCCACGGAACATAGAGAAATCCATGCCACGCGGCCGATGGGTTAAAGCCATCCGTCCATTTCCAACCTGGACAAAGTGCAGGTCAGACGATTTCATTACACCTTCGGCAAATAGACATAAATGCCCAGCACATCCGGCGGTAGCTGCGGTTCCACGCGGTACTGCACATTCCGCACCTTGGCTGCTTTGCGCACGCGCTGATGCGCCGCCAGCAATTCAGCGCCGCGTTGGAGCGCGACCTCGTCCAAGTGTGGGCGCAGAACCTCGAAACCTGTCACCACCCGGCCAACAAACTCGCCAGCTTGCTCAGAACTGATGTTGGCATCTGGCAGGGCGCCCAGCAATTCTTCAGCGGCTCCGGCCTCCAGCCACTCTGCGCTTTCCGGTGAGCCGCGAAAGGCCAGCACCTGGCAGTCTTCTGCCAGTAGGGGCTTTTCCTCGCCGCCTTGCAGAGTAAGGATGTGATAACGGTAACGAACCAGGAGCAAGGTTGTCCGTCGCTCCACCTGCTTGGTGCGGATTGCGCCGCAGCGCCGGGCAAAAATCATACTCTTGCGTTCTGCCGAGAGCGGGTCGAGTGCGGTTTCCATTACATAATTCGACAAACTTTCCACGAGCGGGTGCGAGCGGGTCAGCAACAAGGTACGTTCTTCGGTGGGCAGTTCAAAACGTGCCGTAAATTTATCACCAATGTTGGTGTTGCGTTTTAGCACATCACGCAGGGCGACTGGCGTCTCGCCTAGATCTACCTTGATCGTTTCATCTCCGCTGACCACGGCTCCAAGCCCTTGCAGGGAAGTTTTGACAAAACTGGTAACATCCACGCCTGAACCCACCGCCTCGCGGGCAGCCTGCAGTTCGCGGGCTACTTCATCCGGCTTGATGGTCTCCTGGGCAAAGAGCGTCCGTGAGCGTTTTTCGCGCTCCGAAATCGCGTCCCATTTGCCATACAAGTCATCTTTGGTCGGTTTCATGATCTCTTCAAAACCGGGCAAGTAATTATCCATGGTGCTCGGCTTTGATTTGAGCAGCAGCCCCTCGAAAATGGCTTCCACTACTTTTTCAGTATCCACCGGCACCGGCACCGAAATCCCGAGCGAGGAGCGAATGGTTTTATGTTTGCGCAGCAGGACATCCAGTACGACGCCATCGATCTGATTATCGACACCGTAGTAGGTCAGCACCCGGACGTCGGACCTAGTTTGCCCGAAGCGATCGACTCGTCCCTCGCGCTGTTCGTGGCGAGTCGGGTTCCACGACAGGTCGTAGTGCAGGATCGCATCGAAATACATTTGCAGGTTGATGCCCTCGCTCAAACAGTCGGTGCAGACCAAAACCCGCTTTTCGGCCTGCCCCAGTTGCTGAACGCGCTCTTCACGCTCGGCAGGCGGCAGCAAGCCAGTCACGGCGACAACCTCCACATTCTTGGGAAGTTGTTTGCGCAATTCTTCGGCCACGTACTCCGCTGTCGGGATAAAGCGGCAGAACAGGATCGGACGATAGTCTTCTTTAAGCAAGTCTTTTACCATCACCACTGCTTTGTTGAGTTTTTCATCTTTTGCGCCAGCCAGTTTTTCGGCCTCACGCGCCATCTCCAACAAGCGGCGGCGGTTGCGTTGGGATTCGTCATCATCCTCGCCGCTGTCGCTACCGGGAGCTACATCCATGCCCTCGGGATTCTCGTCATCCATCAGATCGAGCACCGTGCGCTGACCGATTTCATCCGCTTCTGCGGGCGTTTCCGCATCCGCAGTGGCGGCGCGGTTGCGCAAAGTCGAGGCAGCTGCCAGCGGGCTGGAAGCCAGCGAACGCAACAAAGCCAGCGCCGACCACCATCTCACCCGCTGATGGAACTGACTGCCGCTGAGGTCTTTCACCGATTCGCGGGCATATTCCAACACGCGCTCGAACAGGCGCTTGTATTCTGGGGATAGTTTATAAGTCGACTCGCCTTCGATCCGTTCCGGGAAGGGTGTATTCGCATCCATATAATGACGGATGTCGGCCCGGCGGCGCTGGATAAAGTGCAACGCCAGGTGTTTGCGGTTTTTCTCGTTCTCCGCGCCGGTCAGATCTTCGGGCAGTTGGTTAAAGTTTTCATCCAAAAAACCGAGCAGCGAACGAAAAGCGAATTCCTTGCCGCTATGTGGGGTGGCGGTCACCAGGATCATGTGACGATTGGGGTCTTTGGCTAGTTCCTGCACCAGTGCATGCCGCAGATGTCGCCCGCGTTCCTGGCCCAGAGCACAGGTATGGGCCTCATCCACGATCACCAGTTCTGGACAGGTGCGGCTGAAATCGGAACGACGTTTTTCGGTTTTGATAAATTCGGTGGAAATAATGACAAAGGGATACAGATCAAAGATGGTCTGATCGGCGCGCATTAAGTTCCGCTCAAGGCGCGGGGCGGTGCCCGGCAAAACCAACTCGGCCTCAATATGGAACTTGTCGCGCAGCTCAGCCTGCCACTGCTCGGCCAACTGTGGTGGGCATAGCACCGCCAAACGCTGGATTTCGCCCCGGTCTAGTAGTTCACGGGCGATCAACCCAGCTTCGATGGTTTTGCCGATACCAACGTCATCCGAAATCAAAATGCGAACCGGATCGAGTTTGAGCGCCATCAAGAGCGGAACAAGCTGATAGGGGCGCGGTTCGACTCCCAATCGAGCAAATGAGCGGAATGGTCCCGCGCTCGAGCGGAACCCGAGGCGAACCGCATCGCGCAGTAACTTCGCTGAGCGATAATCGCCGACCAGGGTCGGATCGGGCAGCTCAAACTGCGCTGAAGTCACCGTCTCGAGCGGCAGGTAAATACCCGCGATTTCATCATCCGTGCCACCCAACGGGCGCACGATCAGGGTTTCTTCGTCCGATTCGGGCAGCACCACCCATTCACGACCACGCGCTTTTACCAGGGAACCGACTGAAAAGTTTGGCACCGGCATGTTTGACCTTTTCCTGATTAGATAAAAATAGTGCTGCACAACTCCCGATAAAAGGTAACCAATTGAGGTTGCTTTCCTGATAAAGGATAGTTGGGGGTGTTTTATTTAAGGCGCTTTCCACAGGCCATTTTATTATTTCCACAGTGGTAGCTCTTGCCAATTATTGGGAATTCCCATTGGCCTTAATGGTACAGCAGGGTAGGCATTTAATAAATCTAAAACTGATGACTGCCAGTGATCAGTCGGCGCGATAAATTTTAGTAGATGATTGATTATGGTCAACACCGTAAACAAGCGGTTATCTGGAATTTGAACAGGTGTATACCAATAGGGTGCGTATTTTCGGTCTGGCAGACGGACTTTCAGCGGCAAAGGCCGGTTCCAAATGCGGTTGTGATGAGCACAACTGTTGCGGACGGCATTCAGAACCAGCAGCCAGGAATCTAAAACCATAGGAAACAGGTTATATTTATGGGATATCTTTTGCTTGATGGCCAGGTGTTGTTTGCGATATAAGGTCAGAAGTTGGCCGAAGGACATTAGTTCGGTAACCATCCATAAGGGTAAATGGGGTTCCCCAATATATTTGGCACGATAACGCTGAATAAATTCTTCATAACTCCTGATTTCATCTTCATGAATATCGCTCATCAATTTGTGAAATTCGCCATCGCTAATATTTGGATTGTAGTTACTCTTATCTGTATATCCAAACGGGCCATATGCGATAGTGTTGACTTCGACAAGCTGAGTACGGAATACAGCTACTTCAATTCGTTCAATTGCATCCATTAGAAGCAGGCGTAATTGGCGGTCAAACTCATAATGATTGCGAATGGTATCAAATGAAGTGCCCGGCTTAAATTTTCTTCGCCAGTGATCAGATCAATTTGTTTATAAATATACCAATATCCGCTGAGTCGATAATAATTGACCACGGATAGATAAGATTCCAATTCCCCGGGATCATGGACAATTAATCCTCTCGAAATCAATCTTTGAGCTTGTTGGTTGAAGGAAAGCGCAGGCTTTGTGTAGTTATTATCCATGGAACCCCTTAAAGAAACACCCGCCACAGTGGCGCATACTCCCATAGGAGCAGAGGCTTGGCGGGTCTACTAAGCATAGTATAACCTTATTACCATCAAAGTCAAGATACGATTTCTGGGTGGGCTGCAACGCTGGTGAAAATGTCATTTTTCCTCTTAACTTGCATTACCAAACACATGCGGATACTTCTTGACGACTTGATCCCAATCATCCAGTAAGCCAAAGCGAATCACGCTGTAACCGATATCATCCAGGCAGCCGGACTGGGCAGCATCACGCTCGGTGCGTTCAGGATACAAATGATGCGGGCCATCTACATAAATCGCCACACAATCCTTTTCATATAAGAAGTCCGGACGAGTGCTGCAACTCTCAATCAACTTTTGGGCATGCGATGGCAGGTTAAGGTTACCTTTTTCAATATATGCCAACCAGTCTCGCTCCAGATCTGACTGACACAGTGCGCGCAAGCGCTTAAGATGCTCAGCACGCGAAAGCGCTGAAGGAGAAATATCGGCGTGTGTCCCACTCAATTCAATCAATACATCTTTAATGACCTGCCGATCCAACAAACGGTGTTCCATCTGGTTGAAGTAGCTCATCAGGCAGTTATAACAGGCAGCTTCGCAATCTTCAGTTGCGTTTTCCGCCCGGTGCAAATCTTCTCCGCTGATTGGGTCAAAGTGGCACAGTTCCAGAGCAGTCTGGGCTACATCCGCAAAAGCCTGTGGATCTTCCATGAGCCTGCGCAGCACACCCGCGCCACCCTCGGCTGATTCGTAAAATAGGATCATCTTACGTTCAGTTGGTGAAGGTAGCGGTTCAGCTGACAACTCGTTGTCTTCCAGTTGGTAGCGTACCTGGATGGCGGATTTAAGCGCGGCCTGCAGACTGGCCATTTGCTCAATTGGAAGCTGGCTGGCTGGTTCAAATATCAGGCAGTTCTTTGTATCCTCCACGAAAGGGATCACCTTCATGATCCGGGCGGTCATTGGATCATCCACATCGTCGTTCTTGTCGTTTTCCTTGGCCCAATATCCACGTTCAATATCCAGCACAAAACCGTGCTGATTCGGGTCTTTGCGCCGTTTCCAGCCCATATTGATGCGCCAGAGCGAGGCCGCCCCGGCATACGTCAGCGTAGCAATCTGCTGCTCATCCTTGATCAATTTGGCGGATTGGGCCGCAGGTTCGCCTGCCTGGGTATCCTGAAAACGGAAGGCGGTGCGCAGTTCAAAGCCCTGACGCATACGTTCTTCTTCGTCCGAGCTGATACGATCACGCCGCTTGGTTGAGACATTTTGCAGGCGAAAGAGAGCAGTCAAAGGGCTTTCCAACAATGCATCGCAGCGTTCGCAGCGGTCAGGGCCGTCGCCACTGGTGATCACGTGGAAGTAACCACAAACCGGGCATTGCTTGGCGCGATTAGTGACCAGCCCATCACCACTCTCGGATACCGGCAGGTTGACCTTGTTAATGATGTAACGGGAACCCTCATGGTAAATAATGGAGCGCGGACCGAACTCGGAGATGGCCAGAAAGCGCGAGCGGGAAAGAAATTCGTCCTTGTCCTTGATGCGTCTGCCTGGAATAAAGGCAGAAAGCGGCAAGCGAGGGAAGCTGTATCCTGGCAGGAAACCTTCGCTGGCAAAATAGCGATACGAATAGAAGTCGGACTGGATCAGGTTTTCTGAATCTGTCAGCAGTTCGATCTGGCTTTCGGCTTCGTTACGCAAGCGCCTGGCCTGGTTACGGTCGTCGGAAGAGCGCGACATATCATCAATGATGCGCTGCTGCGCTTTTTGCTGCCCTTTCGCTGCGCGGTACAAAGTGCGCCAGCGTTTGCAGGCCTGGTCGAAGTCCAGCGGCACATGGTTCAACGTACCTTCCAGCCAGGTGTCGCTGTACCAATCCGTTTTTTCCAATTCCTGTTCGATTGTCTTTAGCACGCCTTGGGCGCGCAATTTTGCTTTCTTCCGAATGACATCTGAGTTCAATGCATCTTTGAGAGACTCGACAATTTCCAGTGATGGATCATCTCCAGACAAGTCAAGCAAGTCTTTCAGTGATCGTTTCAAATCCTCACCCGACTCTGCCAACCAGATGGAATGAACATGCGCCTTCACCAGGTCTTCGTTGGCCAGGTCAAGGCGCGGGGGTGTCACAGCACCCGCCACCATCAGGTTTTGACGTTTGAAGTAATACTGGTCATGCGGGCTGCCCATCGTGCAATAAGTAAATACCAACGCAGGCTGCCCACTGCGTCCAGCGCGACCGCTGCGTTGGGCATAGTTGGCAGGGGTGGGCGGCACATTACGCATATTTACGGCGTTCAGTTCGGAGATATCGACACCCAGTTCCATGGTCGGAGAGCAGTACATGATCGGAAGCTTGCCTTCCTTGAAAAGGTCTTCCCTTTCCTGGCGGATATTGGCTGGCACCTGGGCAGTGTGTTCATGTGCTGACAAACCATAGATGTCATTGGTCACTGTACGATAAAAATCGACAAAATATTGGTTGGTACGCCCGCCTTCATCAGGTTGGCGTGGCACGCGGATCTGGTCATGGAAGGCTTTCTTGCCATCCCCGGCTTTCCAGATCATCACCGAAGCGGGAATCTGGTAGCCAGCGATTTCATCATCCTTTTTGGCTTCCTGCACAATTTCCACTAGGCCACCCACGCGCAGGGCTTCTAGGATTTGGCGGATCATTTCCTGGGCATCGTCGAGGGTTAGCTTCCCAGGGAAATCAGGGAAATTCTTTCGGCGTCGTAAGAACTGGCCATAGCCACCCTGCCCGGACAGGAAAACATTGCCCAGATAATCTTCGCCCCGTGCATGACCCTTTTTGCGTGGGAACAGAATGGCTGCATGTTCGAGCTTCTCGCTCTCATCAATTTTCCAGGGTTCTTTCAGGCGCTGGCTGCTTAATTGTTTAATCCCATCTTGATAATTTTGGTTCAGGTAATCTACCTTGATTGCCAACTCGCGGCGCATGAAATCCAGCAGTACTTTGCTGATATTTTGGCGTGTTTGTGGGCTGGCTCCCACCAATGCGGGATGCAAATTCTGCCAGACATCCTCGGCTTCACAAACTTCCTGCAAAGAAGAATAATGAATTTCAAGCAGGCCGGATTGTTCCAGATTGGGCGAGGTGATCCGCCAACCGTGTTTGAGATCGCGGTAAATGCGGTAACCGAGCACTTCCTTTAATGCTCGCTCTGTCTGAACTTTCGGGTCAAAGCGCACATCCGGGTCAATGGCATAATGAGCAAAGTCCAGTTTGAGCGCATCAAAGATGCGCTGCGTCAGAACTTCGTGAGTAACCCCTGATTCACCCGCTTTCAAGATCGCTTTATAGATTCCTGAACGCAGGATGGCAATCTCGACAAAGTCGTTGAAATGCCCGGCTTGCAGAGATGCATCCTGGCGGTTATCGGTAAAGCTGAGCAGTTTGCGCGCCTTTTCGATCAAGGTGCGATCCGCACGCAGGTTGCGGATGAGAGAAAGGCTGAGGACGGTGGTATCGGTGCTGCGCCCGCCGGAACTCAGTTGGGTGAGCTTGGAAAATTCAGAACCCTGACGCGGGTTATACGAGACCCCGCAGCACAGGCAGAAGCGGAATTTCCCGGGGATGAACTGAACCTCCAGGCCGCTTTCCGCAACCTGGCCTCCTGGATTAATTTTGAAAGTATCCGGCAAGTATTTGCGCTGGCTGGCGATCACACCCATCTTTCCATTTCGCTCTTCCAGCCACTCTTCCGGGATTTTTTCAAACATATTTTCCGGCAACCAGGGGTCTAGTGTGCTCAGGTAAAGATAGCCCTTTTCACTGGTATCATCTTCGGTATTATCATCAAATTCCTGGGGACCAAATGTTGCCGTGCTGGAACCGGCACTACCTCGTGACGAACGGGTATCGGAATTTTTGAATTTCCGTACCACGTAATATTCCTGCCCGCATTCGCGGCAAAACACCAGAGGCAGTAATATCTTGCTGCGATCATTAGGCACAAACTTCTGTCCATTGACCGTTGCATAGCGTTCATCTTCTGCTTCTAAAGATGCATATACGGTATCGCCACGACTGATGAACTGGTGCAGGCGGAAGGCAAATACCGGGAAACCAGTCTCCGGATTTCGGACGTTATAACCAGTCATCAAGGTTTGGATCAGGTTGTTGTAGCAAACGTCCTCGGGCACCCCGGTAGTAGTGCTGAGCAAGCTGGCTGCGCCGTCTTTCCCCTTGAGACTGCGTGGGATGGCTCTGATCAGTTTGCCGGTCTCAATATCTCTTCTCAAACCCAGAGTGGCTTCAATCCAGCTTGGCAGCGGATCGCCTATAAATTCTTCGAAAGTTGTTGGGGCTGTATAACCTCCCTTAAGCCGCTTAGTCAGGACATCCAACCCCTCCGGTTGCGAGAAATCCAGTTCTTTGGTTGAACGCTTTAAAGTTTCACCAATGATATGTTCCGGCCTGACCGTATCGCCGAAAAGCTTGGTTGCAACTTCGGCCACATCGCGTTTTTGCTGCTCCAGGCCCCCCGCACTCGAAAGGGTAGCTGATGTGCCCACACATTGCAGCCGGGTTGTATTGAGAATATTGCGCACCCGCCGCACAAGCATCGAGACATCCGCACCCTGTCTTCCCCGGTAGGTATGCAGCTCATCCAACACCAGGAAGCGCAACCCCTGGGCAGCATTGATCAAGGTCTTGCGCTCACCTGGACGTGTCAGGATCAATTCGAGCATGACATAGTTAGTCAGCAGGATGTCCGGTGGATTGGACATGATCCGGTTTTTTTCTTCGTCGTTTTCCTGCCCGGTGTAGCGTGCAAAAGTGACCGGGCCCTTGCCATCAGGAAAGCCAAGACTGATGAACTTCTTTAATTCATTTAACTGGCTGTTAGCAAGGGCGTTCATTGGGTAGACAATGATAGCCTGTATGCCCCGACCGCTACCGTGTTTGAGCACAAAATCCACGATTGGAACGATGTAGGCTAACGATTTTCCAGAACCTGTGCCCGTGGTGAGTACATAGTTATTGCCACCCTGGGCTACGCGGATAGCGTCTTCCTGATGTTTGTGAAAGCGAAAACGGTTTCCAATCGGATTCTGTTCGTCCTTGCGCCTGAAGATGTCCCCACAGATTTTGTGCAGCAGTCCTTCCTGGACAAGTTCATCCACCCAATGACCAGGCTCAAAAGCAGGATTGATTTGGATTAGGGATTCGGGCCATAACAACCCATTTTCAAGCTGTTCCTTGACGTACTTATGGATTTTTTCATCTCGGATATTAATAAAGCTGGAAATATATGAGCTGTAGTCCTGAACAAGTTGGTTGCGCAGATCAAAAACATTCATGGGTTCCCCCTACTTGGCTACCTTATCGGATGTTTCTGTGACAACTTTTAGATTAGCATACGATGGTTGAGCGTCAATGTACGCCAGCAAAATTTCCTTGACTTTTTGCGTCCGTGACCAAGGATACTCCTGCAGAAAGCGGGCAATAATCTGATCTTGTTCATTTTGTAGATCGAAGCGCATTTGGAATGTTTTGGGAAGATCGATTTCCATAAAACCCTGCCTTTTTATGCGGAATGCACTACGATTATTGTATGGGTTTTTCGTGATTCAGGCAATGACCAATTGTCATAGATTAAAACGCTATGTTTCATGGATTACACAAAATAACTTATCTCATGCATTGAAAGATTATAGTGTACTGAGATCCTCGCTTACGGCCGTCCTTTTAGTTGTTTTCACCAGTGCTACCCGGCCCATATCATCCAGAAAACACATCCGCACCTGGACCGGCGCTGCTAATAGGTTTTCCACCGCGCTGACATAACGCTGCATCTGGAGGGCATACTTCGCCACAAGCGCTTCGCGCTGGGCAACATTGCGGATCAAATCTGTCTTGAAATCAAGCACCTGCCAGCCGCTGGCGGTTCGGTAAAGCAAATCGATATAGCCTGTTTCTGCCTGGTCACCGGTCATCCGTGAATACGGGATTTCGTGATGCCGCTCCTGGGCTGTATTGATCTCTTCCCAGAGCGGGTGCGTTTGCAAGCGTTCCAGTAGTTCCCTTGCGCGCCGCACGGCTTCAATACGCTGCTCATCACTCGCCAACCCGGCATTCAGCGCTGCGGCTTCCAGCATCGGTATCAGACGGGGATCATCCGGGAACAACCACAGTTCGATAGCCTTGTGTACCATTTGCCCGGTGACGCTGGGCGGCACCTGCGTGCCCGTCCCCGTCGCGCGCCAAATGTGTAAGGTCTCCGGCTCATCTTCTTCCATCAACGCCGGAAGCGGTTCAGCCAGGGGCATGTACAGGGAAAGTTCGTCTGACTCCGGATAAGTTCCCTTTCCATCTAGATCTGTGGCTGTGGGCTGCGCACTTTCCGCAGCGATACACCAGGCGCGCAGCGCTTGGTTGGAGGTTGTTCGGGTTTCGTGCGGCGTCCCAGCCTGATCGAGCACGCTGGGTAACTCCACTCCGGCAGCGGCGCACAAATCGGACATCCAGGCCGAAACCGAAAACTCACTACCACTGCGCGCAGGTGCAGCGTGTCCGCTGATCAGCAGCTTATCTTTAGCACGTGTCAGGGCTACATACAGCAAGCGCTGGGTCTCGGCATCGCTTTGCTGCTTATCCTGCCACTTTGCCAGGCGGTATAACATCGGCGCCGGGTCGAGCTTGAAAGCCAGCCCCAGTTCGGGCAGCAGGAAGGCCGCTTCACTGTTTCCACGCGGTTCACGTCCGGCATCCGCCAGCACCACCACCGGGAACTCCAGTCCTTTGGATTTATGGATGGTCATCAGCCGCACCGCGCCCTGGGCCTCGGCTGGTGCTTCACCTTCGCGCGCCCCGGCGTCATTGAGCGTCGCCAGGTATTCCAGGAAATCGCGCACATTTATCTGTTTGCTGGCCCCGGCATCATCCAGCAGCTTATCCAGATTGCGCCACAGCCGCCCGCCGGTACCGCTCGAATCATCCGTTGCCAGGATCGCCCGGTAATCGGTGGCATCCGCCAGGCGCTTCAACAGTTCGGCCACAGGAATGCGGTCCACTAGCGGCAGCAAACCGCTCAGGATTTGCACCGCCCGTATCGCGCAGGCCTGATCGGCTTCATTCAATACGGATAAATCGCCCTGCAAAGCTGTCCAATAAGGAACAGTCAGCTTGTTTTGCAGGCGCAGTTGATAGAGCGCCGCGTCGGTCAGACCAAATGCTGGGGAGCGAAGTAGACCGGCCATTGCCAGATCATCTGACGGATCAGCCAGCGCGCGCAGCAGATTGAGCACATCGCGGATCTCCGGACGGTCATAGAAACCGCGCCCGGCTACAGTCACAAACGGGATACCCGCTTCTTCGAAAGCATCTTCATAATGTACGAATCCGGTCGAAGCGCGAAACAAAAGCGCGACTTCATCCCAACTGCGGATTTGTCCGGCGGCTTTGAGTTCCAGCAGGCGGACTGCCAACGCTTGCGACGCAGCGGGTCTGGCTGCTCCGGCATCCGCGCCTGCCCCAAGCACAAGCTCGACATGCGGTCCGGAGATATACACGGGAGGTGCCAGCTTTTGGGCAATTAACGCTGAAAACGGGACGTAGTAGGGACGCGCCGGATCAGGCTCGGTGCCCATCACAGTCGCCAGCAGATCACCCATCGCCATCAACAAGGGATCGTGGGCGCGGTAGGTGATGTCGAGATCCAATACCAACCCGCCCTCGGATCTGACTCGTTCCTGGATTGAACGAAAGACGGTCACGTCCGCGCGCCGGAATCGGTAGATACTCTGGCGGCTGTCGCCCACCAGGAATAACCGCCCTGGCGCTCCAGCCAAAGCCTCGACCAGTTCGCGCTGGCGCGCATTGGTATCCTGGAATTCATCCACCAGCAGAGCATCCAGTTCAGACTGCCAGCGGGTGCGAATATCGGCGCGTTTCAACAATTGCAGCGCGCCATATTCCAGATCATCAAAATCCAGCGCTTGCCGCTCCTGCAGGGCAGCCCGGTAGGCCTGATGAAGCAGCGTAAAAGCAGCACGTACCAGCGGCTGGAGCTGCTCAAAAAGCATTTCACTCTCACGGTTGGGATGCGTATCCTGCGAATTGGCCCCACCTGTCAACGGGTTAAGCAAGGCATCAAAGGCAGCCCTGAGCGTCGAAATGGTATCTTTGACCGCGCTGACCTTTTTCCCGATATTGCCTTTCATCTTTTCCCGGCGCGCCTGGAAAAGATTTTCCGCACAAGCAATCACATCTCCACGCGCAAGCGCAGCCTCGGCCTCCTGCCACAGGAAGAGCAAGTCAGTGACCATGCTTGCCAGTTTGTCGCCTTCGTTTTGCAGCAGGCTGTCCCTGGGGATACCCCGCAATTCGGCGATCGGTTCTGCCAGCACAGGACTGCGCAGAGCGATCTCAAGCGTGTAAAGGATCACCTTGCGGCTGTCCATGTTCTGATCAAACGATCCCTGGACTTCCAGACGACGGGACAGCAGATAATCAAGCAAATTCCCCAACCCGGAGGTTCCAAACGCCTGCAAAAGCGGTTCGAATTCCGGCTGTTCCACCAGAGACTTGAGCGTATCTTCCACGATCCGGACATGCAAGGCGGCAGCCAGACCTTCATCCAGGACTTCAAAACGCGGATCGATGCCCGCTTCGGCTGGGTGGGCTCGCAGGATTTCAGTGCATAAGCTGTGAATGGTCCCAATCCGGGCCGAGTCCATCTGGGCCCCCAGCGCAATCCAGTGCTGGCGTTCTGGTTCGACATCCGCTTTCTGGGCCAGATCACTAATAGCCTCGCGCACCCGCGCGCGCATCTCGCGGGCAGCCTTTTTGGTGAAGGTGATCGCCACCACACGGCGCGGTTGGAGCCCATCGGCCAGCAGGCTGGCATAACGGGCCACCAGAGTGCGGGTCTTGCCGCTGCCAGCTCCGGCCGTGACAACCACGTCGCGCTCACGTTCCAGGGCGGCTGCGCGCTGATCAGGGGTCAGGCTAAAAGAGGAAACAACTCGTTGTGCTAAAGTCTCAGACATATCGTTACCACCCTGGCTCAAAACGCCAGCACCACTGCGCTGCCGGGCAATAAGATGCGCAACCGCCTTTGGGCACTGCAGGCGAAAAGTTACCGGCACGGATACCGGTAATAATGCGCAGCAGGTGTTCACGAACTACCTGATAGGCAGCCTCCGGACCTTGCAGCTCTTCCGTCTTGAACTTGGCCAGCTTGAGCGAACCCGCTGCAGCAGCCAGGATTTTCCAATAGATTCCATCCGCAGGTTCACCCAATCCCAGTGCATCGCGCGCCGCGAGCGCGTAAATCGGCAATTGCAGACGCCTGCCATCTTTCAAATCATTCTGGGCCAGGTGACTGCCACCGGTCTTGTAATCGACCACGCGGATGCCGCCCTGCGAATTACGGTCGAGACGATCGATGACGCCGTGCAATCGCAAGCTTTCACCGGCGAGATCCACGACAAGCGGCGGGCTGTCTTCGATTCCAAAGGTTTGTTCGT
Organism: uncultured Anaerolineae bacterium; assembly: GCA_903838415.1. Lineage (GTDB taxonomy): Bacteria > Chloroflexota > Anaerolineae > Anaerolineales > Villigracilaceae > UBA5195. The sequence continues at coordinate 21,209 of CAILYI010000161.1, forward strand.
AGGCAAATGGAGTCCAATCCTGGCCTTCTTCTGCCAACGCAGTGATGGTTAATTCCAGAGCAGCCAGGAACTGCGCCTGTTCCACCTTCCAGAGTGCTGAAGGGCGAAAACCGTATTCCTGCGGCGCGCTGCCAAAGACCTGTTTCGCCACCTGAGGCAGCAGCGCCAGGACAGACTCAGGGTCGGCGGGGTTGGCTGCATTCCGGTAAACATCTTCCAGGATTTTGTGCAGGATGGTACCAATCTGGCTGGCGTCCAATCCCAATTCGGGCGGACCTTTGGCTTCCAGCCTGAGTGCCGTCCCGATATAAAACATTTGTGGGCAGGCGCCATAACTTTCCAGGCGTGAAGCGCTCCAGACCTGTGCAGGAGAATAGCGTTCCGCCAGCAACGGAGTGATCGCATCCGCAGAACCTTCATACATCCCCTGTGCGACTTTCGCGCGGCGCGCTTGCAAAACATCCCGGGCATGCCGCAGAGTATCCCAACGCGGTCGTAGTTCTGCATAACGCCCCGGCAGTCCTTTGCGGCGGACTGCCCAGAACAAGACTTCCTGGGTCGAAGCTGCATCCGCCAGTGCGCGCGGATCATCCGGGCGTATTTTTTGCAGCGCAGATGCAGAGAACAGGCTTTCGGCGGCTTTCCAGAATGGGGAGGCTTCCCAATTTTCGCCATCATCAGACAGATAAGGTCTCGTGATCAGCAGATGTTGGTCTGCGCGGGTGATGGCCTGGTAAAAAAGACTGGCCTGCTCGCGCTGCAGGCGCGCTTCGAGTCCCAGCGCCTGGCGCAGATTTTCATCCAGAAACGGATCCGGATTTTCGACAGCGGGAAAGATGCCTTCGGATAAGCCCAACAGAGCCACCACCTTGAAGCGCACACCCCGCGCCTCCGACATCCGCCCGACCAATAGGGCAGGCTCGCCGCTCAAGAATGGTTCAGGCTGGTCGACCCCATCCAGCGCACCCTGCAGATCGGCAAGAAATTGGGCATACCCGGCGCGACGCAGGCCGACAATTGTCTCACTCAGTACCAGGGCGCGCAGTCCTTCGCGTAAGGCTTCGCAAGCCAGCTGATCGCGATCGCTGGATGCATTTTCATAGAAACGCAGGGCTTCCAGCAGGTCTTCGAGCCAGGCGATCCATTCCGTTTGAGAAAGCGATCCATCCGGGGGTATCAGGCGCGAAAAGAAATTGGCCAGGGAATCGCGCAGAGCATCCGCCTGCGCGCCGTGCGGCAAACCGGGAAGGCTGCGTTCTTCGTCAATGTCCGCGTAAGTCATGCCCCCTGAAGGCGCAAGGCGCGCCCAGGTTTCATCCCATTGGTCGCGCCCTTCCACAATGCAGGCCACCCGGCTGACGTTTTCCAGGTCATCAATCGTTTGGGTAACAATGGAAAAATCAAAGTAAGGTGAACGCAAGCTGTTTATTAACAGGCGGGTCTTGAAGTTCTGCGTCGGAAGCGTCAGGAGATTTATCAAAGCCGAGATGGCTGGCGATTCATTCAGCGCGTCAGCCTGGGTGAAGTGTACTGGAATGCCAAATTCCGCGGCGGAGGCGCGCAGCAAGGCTTGATAGGTTTGTGGGTTTGGAGTGAAAATCGCGCAGTCGGTCAACGCAATTTTGTCGCGGATGACCCGCATCTTGATCCAGCGCAGGGCTTCGCGAGCTTCATCCCCTGGGGAACGCGCTTCCAGAAGCAATGGTTGTGTTGCCAGGCGCGGGTTGCCCGAGTCGGTCTCAAAAATGGATTTTTCGAGATGAAGCAAATCAGGCGGGAGATAGGGCAGATTTACCAGGGTGGTCAGGCAAGGTGATATTTCCTGGCGAAGAGTTTCGATAACCGGGGTGAAGCGGCGATGCGCAGATCGAGTTGAGTCCAGCTCACCGGGAAAAGTAATCAGCAGCTCATCCACTTGCCCGGCCAGCAGCTGCAAGACGCGGCGGCGCGCACCGGTAAAGGAGTCAAAGCCGTCCACAACCACCAGGCGGATGGACGCGGCGATGGCAGGGTTGCTTTCCAGGGCTTCGACCGCGAGCCAGCTCAAGCCTTCCTGGTCGGCCCAATTCAATTCACGCAAGCGCGACTGGTAGCGAGCATACAGTAGTGCGAGTTCCTGTTGGGCAAGTGTCCCGTTTTGGGTAAATTCCAGGAAGCTTTCTGGAAGGATCAGGGAGCGTTTGAGCTCGGCAAACGAGTCTTGCAGTGCCAAAATAAAACCGGGAGCCCTCTGTATAGGGGCATAATGCTTTAGCTCGCCTTCTTTTACAGATTGATCAACAGTTTCTTGAACCAGGCGGTGTAATAATGGTGAAGAAACAACAGGAATGTAGGAACCCACTTGTTCCAGGATGCTGCGATACAAGTCCCTGAACGTGCCGACGTATCCGCCCAGAACACCGCCCGAAGCCGCCAACCTGCGCCGAAAAGTAGCAGCTTGCAGACGGTCCGGGACAACAATCCAGACCTGCGCGAGCGGGTGCTGCGCGAAAGTTGATCGAATCCTTTGAATACAGGTTTCTGTTTTCCCCGTTGCCGGGGGCGAGATGAGCAGTTCGACGGACAATTGATTTCTCCCCGATTGATCAAACTAGAGCGAATAATTGAGTGTTAGTATAGCAGAGAAGATTAAAATTTTTTCGGATAATCTTGGAATGCATGGCTTTTGGAACTCCAGACATAAACACGAACCGTCACTTCATCGGAAATCTTCAAGTCCGAGTTGTCCTTGTAACTGGTGTTGATCGCATTGATGTATGTGTCTGTTATATGAACGTCTTATCCAACGCCTTTCAATAAGGTAATGAATTCATCTCTAGTATTTCTGGTGTTCACAAGAATGGGGTTGAATACTTTATACATTCAGCAAACTACCAGGAAACTCGCTGTAGTTAAAATTAGAAACGGTCTGAAAATTACGCAAGCTTGGTCGGGGCTATAGGAATTGTTAGTTGACTCTCATGAGTGTAAAAGACAAATAATGTTGAGTTATTGTATGAAAAGTAAACTCTGAATCGCGAATCGTTGACATTATTACGTAATACTGTTACTATTGTCTTAGTGTTTTGAACAGGAAGGAGGTCACACAACAATGCCAATGGAAAATCTATTAATTCATGAACTTGCTGAACGGGTCAGCACCACTGTCCGAACTATCCGTTACTATACGGACGAAGGCCTATTACCACAACCGCTGATCCAGGGGAAATATGCATATTACTCCATAAACCATCTCAACCGGTTGGAACTCATCCGCCGGATGAAGGATGCTTACCTGCCTTTGCGTGAAATTCGGCAAATCATGAATTCCCTCAGCGACACTGAAGTCATCCAGCGTCTGCAAGAACAGGTTCTGGCCACCCCAAAAACTGAACTGGAATCAAAGCCAGAGCAGTCAGGAACGAAAGCGTTGGAGTACATCTCACGCTTGATGGGTGAGCAGTCAGTGCATCGACCGCAAGGAACTGCGATCCCATCTCAATCCGCGCAACCGATGCGCAGAGGCGGGCAGATCCCATTGATTGCCAACCAACCTGCTGCGCCAACAACCTCATCCGAAGGTGAGACCTGGCAGCGCATTCCGCTTGCGCCAGGGATCGAACTGAGTCTGCGCACGCCAATCGATCCGGATTCTACAATCCGGACCCAGCAATTAATCGCATTTGCCCAAAAATTGTTTCCCTAATAATTGAGGAGGCTAACATGAATCAGAATTCAAACCATTTTCAATTGAATGTAGACCGGGATTTGATCCCCCAGGGTATTGCATCGCAGCGCATTCTGGAAATTCGCGTGCAAGCGCCAGCATCCGCCACCCAAAACGAAAGACCGCGCCTGAACCTGGCACTGGTGCTCGACCGAAGCGGATCAATGAGCGGTGATAAGCTCAACTACGTCAAACAGGCAGCCAAGCACGTGCTCAATCTGCTTCAAGAACAGGACAGTGTTGCTCTGGTGGCTTATGACGATGAGATAAATTTATTGTCGCCCAGCATCAAGGTGACCAGCACTAATCGCAGAGAAATTATTCGCCGGATATCGCAGCTCGAGCCAGGTGGATCTACAAACCTGAGTGGGGGTTGGCTGGCTGGATGCCAGGAAGCAGCTTCTACTGCCCAGGATGGGACGATTAACCGCACCTTGCTGCTCACGGATGGCTTGGCAAATGCCGGCATCATCGACCTGGAAGAATTAGCCCAACATGCCAAAGAATTATCCAGACGTGGCATTTCTACTTCCACTTTTGGGGTAGGCGAAGGGTTTAATGAACACCTGCTGGAGGCCATGTCCAACCAGGGTGGTGGCAACTTCTACTATATCGATACACCAAAAGCAATCCCGGATCTTTTTCTACGAGAGTTCAAAGAACTGGCCGCCGTCACTGCGAGTGACGTTGAAATCAGCCTCGATTTTCCGTCCATCTGGTATCTCAAAGTGCCGGGCGGCTGGAGAACTCAATTCTCAGAAGGCAACTTACGCATTTTCTTGGGGAATCTTGTTTCCGGTCAAACTCAAGAAATCTATATCAAGTTGGCTATCCCACTGACCAGTAACCTGAGCGAGTTGGTGCTGAATGCGACGGTTTCTGGCAAAGCTGAAAACGGCACACAGTTCGAAAATCAGGCTCAAGTCGTAATCCGGTATGCTGAGCAGGCAAAGGTTGAGGCAACCCCACAAAAGCGCGAGCTCGTGGAACGCTTCGCTCTGGTATTTCTGGCGGAAATTGCCACCGACGCATTAAAGATGGAACGCCATGGAGAGAATAATAAAGCCAGCCAATTACTTATCCAGACGATCGAAGAATATCGGAAATTTATGAGCCCGGACGAAGTCGTGAAATTCCTGAATATGGCCGAAAGAATGAAACGTGGTATGGAAGAGCACGACCGTAAGCAGTCGCACTACAATAGCTACAATCAGAAACGCGGCCGGGAACAATAAGCAGGGTTTTCGCTAAAGCTGGCTGAAACCAAAAGTTTCACCTTTTACTCACCCGGCATGGACCGAGTCCGAATTACTCATAACAACCTCATCCTGCTGAAATTTACCGCTTGTGCGCCGGACCCAGGCACAGAGGTCAAATTCGTGGGCAAAGACCGGAAAGCAAGTTGATTTAAACTTTCCATGAGTATTTGATCGGAGATGCAGATCCTCGCTTTCGGTATTCATTCGGCACTCGCTTGTCTATGTACAGCGTTTTGATCTCGTCGGATGCCTCGTGACCGATGAAACCCAGGCGCCCTGGCACATCCTCTCGACCTGGGAAGTTCACTGCCGTTGCAGCCAACCATTTTTCAGCGACAAACGCTCCGACGATGAGTCCGCGAACGGTTGATAAAATGACCTCAGCTTGATTGGCATTCGATTTATTGATTCTCCAGGCGTAACGGGTGGCTTCATAAAGTGAAGTTTCGGCAGATGATCTGTTGATGCTTATCATAATTGCCTTGTGACGAAAGACTGCTGGCTCGGCAGAGTAGCGGCGAATGATCTCTTTAGCGTGCATAGCTCCATATTCAGATGTGCCAGCCCCGCCAGCAATATTTGTGATGCCGGGATAGGCGTCAATCAATGCAGCCTCCACCTCGAATGCAGTCTTCTCATCCATGCCGTGTCGATGAATGACATGAGCTACCTCAAAGCCAGCAAGCCTTATTTCGCGGATTCGTCTAAGCTTGTTGTTTATCTCGTCACCTTCCTGGGCTACCTCTGCGTGGATATGGGCAAACACACGGTTTCCTTTGCCCTTTCCAACGTAGAAGGTCTCACCATTTCGAGGGTCGATCAACCTGTAAACATATGTCTTGAGTTGCTTGGCAACTTCTTCGGGGAAAGATTCGACGTCTGATTGATTCATTGTAGCCACCTCCTGTTTATATTTTGCTGCCACTGGATAAGACTAACCGATAACTGCGTGAAATTTACCCACTTTTTTATTTGACAGATTCTCAAACTTGTTTGTCGGTTGCGCTAGTAGGGTGGCCTTACCTCGATTTTGTAGTCACAATTATCGTCCGTAAGATTGCTCGAACTTCAATAGACTTTGGTAATCCAGATCTGAATATAGCATCTGGTATTGTATCAAATATCGAAAAATTCAAAAATTTCACAGCTTCACCATGGAAACTCAGTAGGTCAAAACGATTGCCTGTGCTACGCGCCCAAAAATCTTGAGCTCGCCGGGTATACTTGTCCCAATGGATACCCTTTCCGGTTCGGTCGAGCGCATCACTTTCTATAACTCAGAAAATGGCTACACCGTCCTGCGCCTACGCCCGGAGAGCTCCAGGCAGCAGCGGATTCCAGGTCTGAGTTTTGACGGGTTGGCCACCGTGATTGGCAACTTGCCTGAAGTCTCCCCGGGTGAACACCTGCGTCTGCAGGGGAATTGGGACACCCACTCCAAACATGGCACCCAATTCAAGGTTGAAGTCTGCGAACAAACCCTGCCTGCCAGCGTAGCCGGGATCGAGAGTTACCTGGGTTCCGGCATGATCAAAGGCATTGGCCCAAAGCTGGCCGAGCGCATCGTGGCCTGCTTCAAGGAAGAGACCTTCGAGATCATCGAACAGCAGCCTGAACGCCTGCTGGAAGTCCCTGGAATTGGCCGGGACCGCACCGGCAAGATCACCGCCGCCTGGGAAGAACAAAAGCAGGTCAAGGAGATCATGATTTTCCTGCATGGCCACGGGGTCAGCACCAACCTGGCTGTCAAAATCTACAAAACCTACGGCGATAAATCTCTCGAAACCGTCCAGAAAAATCCCTACCAACTTGAGCGCGATATTTATGGGGTGGGCTTCAAAACCGCTGACCGCCTGGCGCAGGCGCTGGGACTGGCTCCCGAGCATCCCGCGCGCATCGAAGCCGGGATCGTTTTCGCTTTGAATGAGCTGATCAACGATGGACACGTCTACGCCCCCCGCGATTTGCTGGCGCAG
>CAILYI010000162.1 GCA_903838415.1 uncultured Anaerolineae bacterium
CTGCACAGGCCTGCATTCCCAGCCTTTTGACCAATTTTTCTCATCCAACCCATCTTTTTTGCCTGCTCCCATCTGTCCACCCCCTTTTCCCTTCATTATCGGACTTGTTGCTGAATCCCTTCGTGTTTTCCCTTTGACCTGTGGGGCGGTTGCACGTACAATAGCTGGAATATGCGTACATGGAATCTCGGCCCTGGCGACCCGCTTCAAATGACGATCGCCGCTGACGCTCGTCTCACTCCCGTAGATTATGTCAATGACCACATCTGGGAGTTGGATTTGAGCGGCGGCGATCCGTCTGCGCTGGCATTGCGTACAACATATGGTTTGCGGGCGCGGTTGATGCGAGTCTTTCCCCGTTTCACTGAAAACGGCAAAGCCATGAATGACCCGGCAGAATTTGCCGTTCCGCCGCGTTTGCGCGCTTTTTATCCCAACTTTCTTTCCGTAACTTTTGCGCCTTACCCTGGCGTGAATGTAAGCGCTGATTATTGGGTGACCAGTTCCCAGGTGGTGGCCGGACGATTTTCGGTAGTAAATCATTCCACCAGCCAACACCGAATTCGCTTTGAATTGGTGGGACAGTTAATTCCGCTGGAAGGGCAGAGTATGACGGCGGCCTCGCGCCAATCTGTCACCGTGCTGGAAGGTCAGATGGATGGATTGCGCCCGGTTTTATTCATCACCGGCGGGCCTGAAGCCGGTCCCGGGCCATACTCGTCGCTGTCGCTGATGCTCGACCTGGCTCCCGGCGCATCGCGTCAGATTAGCTGGGCGTTGGCCACGCTTAAAGATGCCCAGGAAGCCTTCGACCTGGCCCGTCGAACGGCGGCTCGCCCGTTTGATGCGGAAAAAGCCCGCATCCAGCTGTTGAATGCCAGCGAAACCCTCGAAATCACCACCGGCGATTCCGATTGGGATGCCGCCTTGGCTTTCGCACAGAAAGCCGCCTTCAGCCTGTTCATGGGGCCGACAGATCACCTCCCAAACCCCAGCTTTGTCTTCTCCCGCCAGCCGGATCAGGGCTATTCGCGGCTCGGCGACGGCAGCGACTATCAGCATTTTTGGAACGGTCAGCCTGCCCTGGAAGCCTATTATTTATCCACGTTGTTACCTGCCGCGCCCAAACTGGCGCAGGGCGTTCTGCGGAATTTCATCGCCGTGCAGGATGTTCAGGATGGGACGATAGATTGCAAACCCGGGCTGGCCGGTCAGCGCGGACGATTTTTGGCCGCGCCTTACCTTTGCAGTATGGCCTGGAATTTGACGCAGGCCGGCCGCGAAAAGGATTTTCTTCTATCCATCTACCCGTCACTGTTGACTTTTTTTTGGGCCTGGTTCTCCCCAACCCGCGACCACGATCGTAATGGATTGCCCGAATGGCAGCACCAGATTCAAACCGGTTTCGAAGAGAATCCCCTTTTTGATGGCTGGCATATCTGGGCGCAGGGCGTTGACATTACCACGGTGCAAAGCCCAACGCTTTCCGCGGCGCTGTACCGCGAGGCCCAGTGCCTGATCAAAATGGCCGATCTGTTGGGACGTTCGTCAGATACCATCCTGCTCAAGGCGCAGGCAGAAATTTTACGCAAGGGTGTTGATGCCTGCTGGGATGCCGACGGCGCGTTCTATCAATATGCCGACCGGGACACGCATTTAAGCCTGTCTGGAAAACTGCTCAGCGAACGCCAGTCTGCCCCGGAATTTGACCTTCAACGGGAATTCAAACAACCGGTGCGACTGGTCATCCGCATTGTCGGCCAGGATGAAGCACTGAAACGTCCGCGCATGGTGGTTACCGGGCAGTTGAATGGTCACGAGCAAACAGAAACGCTCAATGCGCGGGATTTTTCGTACAGTTCCAGCGGCGCGGTGGCGACGACGCAAAAAGTTTATACGGCCGTCGGCCATTTCGAAATTGACGGCCTCAACCGTCGCGACAGTGTCAGCATTCAAACTGTCGATCTGACCATTGCCGATCATACGTTGCTGCTGCCGCTCTGGGCTGGAATTCCCAGCACGCACGAGGCGCACAGCCTGGTCTATCGCACGATTCTCGACGCCAATCATTACGATCATCCTTACGGCATTCCAGCCTTGCCCCACCTGTTTATCCAGGATGCGGACCCGGTCAGTTACAGCGTCCACTTGCCGTGGAACCAGTTAATCGGCGAGGGGCTGCTGCTTTATGGATTCCGCCGCGAGGCCGCCCGTTTAACGGCGCATATCATGTCGGCGGTCATCCAGAATCTGAAGCGGTCGCAGGCGTTTTATCGGACTTATCACGCCGAGACAGGCGCGGGACAGGGCGAACGCAATCCTTTGCATGGCTTGGCGCCGTTGGGATTGTTCCTGGCCAGCCTGGGAGTGGAAATCCAATCACCGACACGGGTGATTCTGAGGGGAGAAAATCTCTTCCCGTGGCCGGTTACGGTAAAATATAGAGGATTGACGGTGACTCGTTTGATGGGAAAGACCGAAGTGATTTTCCCCAACGGCCAACCGCTCAATTTGACTGACCCGACCGACGCAGTGATTTCCTGCGATTGATACCGGGAAAACTGAGAATTAATTTACCTGGTATGAACAAGGAGACTGTATGCCAGAATCAAGCTCAATTCACGCTCTTATGATGGCTGTTATCCAAGAACAGGATGTGGATATGGCGACTCGCGCGCTGGCGCAGGTGGCCGCTCCTGTGACGCACCTGTCCAGCACTGGCGGCTTTTTGGGACGCCGCAACGCTACGCTGTTGATTGGACTGCCGGATGGTCTCGAAGAAGTAGTGTTGAAGGCGCTTCAGACTTCCTGTCGTCAGCGCGTGGAATATCTTGCCATTCCGCTGGAAGGTTCGCCCTTGCCGATGCCAACACCCGTCCCGGTGACAGTGGGCGGCGCCACGATGTTTACCCTGCCCGTTGAACATTACGAGGAGTTATAGCCATGAAAATGATTATTGCCATTCTCAAAGATGATGATATTGATAATGTCGTGCAGGGTCTCACTTCCGACAGTTTCCGCGTGACGCGCGTGGCTTCAACCGGCGGATTCTTCCGCAAGGGCAGCACCACCCTGCTGATCGGCGTGGATGATGATAAGGTGGAGGCCGCGATTGAATTGTTGCGTGCCAACACTTCCAGCACGCCCAATGAACCCAAACGCGGGACGGTGTTCGTGGTGCCGGTCAGCCGCTTCGAGCAGCTTTAGGCTTTAGTCCGTCCCGTTAATCCCGGCAACGGGAACAGGTGTGTGTCAATGGAGAAAGCAAAAAGGTCAGGCAAAGCCTGACCTTTTTGCTTTCTTACTATTCCTGCTTCACTCCTACGGCTTGATCTCAAAAATTGTCCCGGCGCTGGTACCCTGCACTTCCGGGAAATATGATAGCCAGGCATGCGCCGGGAGCACGCGGTATTGCCCGGCCAGTGACGGCACGATGGTATAGGTCAGTTCATAGGTTCCGGCGGGCAGATAGTCGGCGCTCCACAGGATGTGGTCACTGTAGATTTGCGGCTGGTTGAAATACCACCAGCCCCAGCCCTCGCCAAATGGGTCCGCGGGGTCATATTGCACCTGCACGGATTGATCCTGCTGGCCCTGTTGACTGGTTTTGAGCGATGAGTCGAGGATGTCTGCCCCGGCTGGGATGTGGTCTTCCACCATCAAATAGTAGGCGTCGTTGGGCAAGGTCACGGTCAACCTGACGCTGACTCGCCCGCTTTCGTCCGGCTTCATCTGGTAGGCTGAGACTGGCTGGCAGTCTTTTTCGCTGCAAGCCAGGAATTGGCGGCTGACGGTCAGTCCGCGTTCCAGGGCTGGGGCCGTTTCGACGGGCCGGTCCACCGTCAGCGCGGCGCGATAATACAATTTGCCGGTGCCATCCTGCTTGTTAATCAGCAGCGAGTTCGCGCCCGAAAGATTCAACTGCGTCAACGCGGCTGTGGTTGTGACCGTGGTCATATTTTGCGGGCCGGAAGCCTGTCCCTGCGCAAGTGGCGCGCCGTTCAGCGCCGCGGAGAAGGTGAAGTCGCCGCGCAGTTCGCCGGAGGCCTGCATGTATTTGTTCAGCGCGAGGATGACCCAGGCCGTTTCATAGGATGAGGCCCAGCGTCCGCTGGCGCTGCGCTGACCGGCCAGGTAGCGCGCCACATCAGCGGTGAGCGGCGTGGCCGGGTTGCGCTCTGCCAGCGCCATGAGCACAACTGCCGTGTTAAAGAGCGGCGTGTCGGGATTCATCCAAGCGCCGGAAGCGCTTTCCCAATGCGCGCCCGTCGCAGAACGGATGGCGCTTGATTCCACGTCAGAAAGCAGGGTGTTGGCGCGCTCGTCAACCGGGGAAATGCCGTACAAGGTCAGCGCCAACAGCGCTTTGGCCCATGGGTCAAGTTGGGCGCGATTATCGTAGAGATTATCCAGCACAGCGGCATAGTTATTCAATCCGCCGGTTTGTTGCAGGACATAACCATAAAAGGCGGCGGTGTTCAACTCATTCCGTGGTTGGATGGGCGCACTTGCCAGCAGGTAATCTCGCCCTCTTTGGATGAAGTCACTTGAGTCGGGGAGAGAGCTCTGGCCACTTTGGGCAGCCTGCTGCAGCCCAAACAGCACATACGCTGTCAGGTACGGGTCACTTTCTGCGCTGGAGGCCGTCCAGGGCCAGCCGCCGTCCTCTCGCTGGAAAGCCAGCAGGTGGCGGATGTCGCTCGCCAGGTTGGCTTGCAGTTGTGCGCTCAACTCGGCGTCGTCGATCCCTGATTCCTTCAGGGTGCGGTAGGTGACCAGGTTGGGCAGGAAAGTCGAGACGATTTGCTCGGTGCTCCAGGGTTGTTCGCTCACTTCAAGGGCTTTGAGCGAACCCAAAATAGCGGCAGCCAGCGACGGGGAGAGTTCCACTTGCAAGTTTCCGCCCAAAGGTTGGAAACTGCGCGGCAGCGCGATGATTTCCTGTCGCGTGGCGGCGCCTGTCAATATCCCGGCGGTGGAAAAAGTTTGCGGCGCGGAATAGGATAAAACCGGGATGGGGCCATCGTTGGGACGCGCGGCGTCTTGCAGGCTGCCAGCTTTGACTGAGAAAATGGCGTCGACGGCCTCCCCGGCCTGTACCAGACCAGACCAGGCGACCCGAATCCTGCCATTGGCAGGTACTGAGACTTTTTGCTCCGCCTTGGCCGGGTCATCCAGCGTCAGGCCGGTGGCCTGCAAACTGACAACTGCCTCCAATGCCTGGCTGGTGGTGTTGTTGACCATTGCCGCCAATTCGGCCTGATCGCCTACGACCAGGAAGCGCGGCGTCTGCGGACGGATGAGCAGTTCCTTGCTGGTCACCACGCGGATGCGCGCCTGCCCCACCTGCGTGTCCTGAGTCAGGCCGCGGCTTTCCACCTGCCAGGTGGTCAGGTTATCGGGCAGAGTCAGCGTCACGCGGCCTTTGCCTTGCGCGTCGGTCATGATGTCGGCCTTCCAGTAAGCGGTGTCGGGGAATTTGTCGCGCAGGGTCATGATGTCGCTGCCACCGCCGCCGCCGCCACCGCCGCCGAATTTGAGCAAACGCCGGGTGTAGATGGCAGCCGTCAGGCCGGTACTCACCCCCAACGGCTGAATGGAATAATAAGCCGGTACGATGTCTTGCGAGTTGGGGTCCGCCAGCGCCAGCACGGCCAGGTCAACCACCGCCATGGAAAATTCTCCCTGCACCGGCTGGCCTTTGGAATCGGTCACGGTCAGGTCAATGTTGAGCGTGTCGCCGGGTTTGGCATTTTCGGGGGTCGCCTTCAAATCCACGTTCAACGTAAAAGCGGATGGCTCCACTTTTAGATTAACGTAGCCCTGGCGGAAATCCACATCCTTTGGCCCGAGCAGCGTGGCCGAGACGTAAATATTCGGCGCGGCCTCATCCGTCAGCGGCAGGTTGAACTTATAGCCCTCCGCTGGGATGCTGACAACTTCCACCGTTTTGAAGGTGCTGCGTTCCGTAGTCAGCAGCGCCAGCGCCGGGGCGTTGAATGGGTTGGGGATAAACACGGCAGCCTTTTCGCCGGGCAGGTATTGATTCTTATCGGCGGTCAACTGGATTTGCTGGTAAGGCAGGTTGGGCCATTCGGCGTTTTGTCCGCCAGTGACCCAGATCAGCGTTTGGGTATGAGCGCCGCCGGAAGTCACATCCAGCGCATACGTCCCGGCTTCGGGCGGCGTAAAGCTCAGGCTGGCTTTGCCATCCGCGCCGCTGGTAATGGATTTGCTCTCCACGGGCGTGTAAACAGGCGTGAAGTCGTAGGAATAGGTCGATTCACTGCGCTCCCAGCGGACTTTTTGCAGCGCGGCTGTCAGCGGCTGGCTGACAGGTTTTTGATCCCAATCGACGCTGTACAGGTCGAATTTGAGCGGTGCCCCGGCCTGTCCGACCCACGCTTCCGGGCGGACGCCGATATAGAAGCTTTCGGGGTGCAAAATGGCCCGATCCCGCGTGCTGACGGGGAATCCGCCCGATTCGCTGGCGCTGACTTCCAGCGTGATTTCAGATGTATCGTCCACATTCAAGCCATCCAATGGAATGGAGAAGTTGCCATTGGCATCCGTGCGGCCCTCTCCGCTCAGATAGGGCAAGCCAAAGCGCCCGCCTTCGCCCATCGTCAGCCAGTGTGAGTTTGGAATGCCGGTGGAAAATTCTGGGATGGAGAAATAAGAAGGCGCGTTGTAGAGACTCCAGTTGACGTGTAAATCCGCCACTGGCGCGCCAAAGAAATAGGCCGCTTTGACGGTTCCGGTCAGCGGCTGGCCATTTTTCGCCGGATTGGGGTTGATCTGCACCGTGAGATTAATCTCTGGTTTGCGATAATCAGCCACGGTGAAATACAGATTGCCTTTGTAAATGTCTTTTCCGTTACTGGCGATGGAGAGTGAGTAGTATCCCGGGGTGGCTTTGGCGGGCAGGTTGAACTCGCCACTGAAAGTTCCAAGCCCGGAAACTGTCGCCTGCTGCTGCGCGATTTTCCCGTTCGTGTCATACCAGGTCAGATCGATGCTGCTGGTTTTGCTGTCGCTGTAGCGCCCATCGTACCAGTTTCGCAAAATGCCGCGATAATGGATCGTATCTCCGGGGCGATAGATGGCCCGTTCGGAATAGAGATAAGCCTCGGCCCGCGGGCCGCTGGAGTCGCTTCCCAGGTTGAAATCCCAGGGCGAGATGCCCTGTCCCCAACTGGAACTGGCCACACCAAACAAGTCATCGCCGGGTTGAGCGAGGATGGCGATCATACGATGGTCATCCGGGCTTTGGGGCAAGGCTCCGCGCCACAGACCGTTTGCGTCGGTGCTGCCGCTGGCAACGCGCGCGCCCTTTGAGTCATAGATGGTCAGCGGCACATTCTGCGCCGGTGTCTGGCTGCGCAAATCCACGGCCCAGAGTAAGGCCTCGCTCGGACTGGTCTTAATTGTCACGTTGAGATTGCTGACCACCAGGCTGTACCGGTTGTACTGGTGATATTCAAGATCAGGCGAATCCACCTTGGTGTAGTAAATTCCGGGTGAAAGCGGGCTGTCGGACAGTTCAATCAACACAGGTTGGTTGTCGTTGCGCGGAAGGTTGGGTTTTACCGTCCAGCTTTGCAGATCGGCGGGTGTATAGCTCTGTTGGTAGTCGTAATTTGTTTGGGTACGCAGGAAATCATCCAGCGACATGCTGCCGCTGGAAACCGTCAGCGTGTTCAGGTTGACGGCTTGCACGCTGATGTTGGGATCCTCGGGGCGGGTGAAAATGGCCTGTTGGTAGCTGCCGAAACTCAGGTTCGGGTCGGCATCCGGCTCGGTGAAAGTGAAAACGTAATCCTGACCGAGCGTCTGTTCCCAGGGGTCTTTCAGTTTGGATGAGATTGTTACGCTGTAGGTCTTGCCAGGTGTAAACTCACCGTTGAGAACGATGCTTCGTCCGCTCACGTTCACATAGTGATAGCCAGGCTTGGGGCTGATGGAAACCAGCGCGTCCAGCCCGGCATCGCTGATGGTTGCCAGCGGTGCGGTGAAGGTGATCTCAACGGAAGCATTGCGCGGGCGCGTTGTGCCGCTCGGGAAATTGGTGTACAGCACGGCAAAATCCGGCACCGTCAGATAAGAAATTTTCGTGTCGCTGCCGAGCGGCGCGCCGCCTTTCGATTGTGCCTGTCCGCTGACGGTCAGGGTGTAATTTGTGGCGCGTTCCAGGTTGGACGAGGGCGTAAACGTCACCACGCTGAATTTGTCATTCCACTTGAAAGCGCCGGGGACTTTGCCGCCCGCGCTGCTGAAAGAAAAACCGGCTTCCACGCTGGCACTGTCCATCGGCTGGTTAAAGGCAATCTCAAAAGTCGCGTCGATGTTCAGCGCGGTATCGCTGGCCTCCGGGGTGATTTTTTCCACCTTGGGCAGGCTGGTGCTGAAGGCCCAAGTGGTTTGCTGACTGTCGGAATCCAGTGCCATGCCGTTGGTGCTGATCAGTTTTGGATTGACTCTGGCGACATATTGGACGCCGCCCGAAAGGCCCGGTTCCGCGCGAAAGAGATAGGTGCTGGTATTCAACCACTCCCCTTTGCCTGGCGCGGCGGGCTCAAGCGTCAACCCGGCTGGCAGGCTGGCCGCATCCGCGCCGAGCGGCACGACCGGCTGATTGAAGGAAACCACCACGGCTGAATCGGGGGAAACATCCGCTGCCATGGCGGCGGGTAAAATCTGCGCCACGCGCAGCGGACCGGGCGTCTGGTACGAAAAGCTGAGGGGCGCGAGCGCCGTCAGCCCGGCGGTTGATTTGGCGGTCGTGGCCAGGGTGAAAGTCACTTTTGTATTTACCGGTAAAGCGACTTTGGGGGCGAGGGTCAGCGTGGCGTCATCCACCCAGCTGAAGATAAATCCACCCGGAAAATCCCCGCTTAACGCTGCTTCCACCGAAGCCCGCTCCATTTTTTCGCTAAAGAAAACGGTGATTAATCCCTGCAAGGGAATTTCACTGCCCGTTGGCGGAAGGGTCTCCACGATGGTGGGCGGCAATGGCACCGGGGTGGCGGTGGGAGTGGTGAAGAAGGCCGGTGCGCCTGGCAGGCTCAGGTTGCAAGCCAGCGAGATTGTCAGCAAGATGAAAATTGCGATTTGCCAGAAGGGAAAGCGTCGTTTCATTTGGGTCTCCTCAGTTGAAAGAACGTTTTTATTATACACAAATACCATACTGCTGATGAGCGGCGCCGATCTGACCATTTTCCTGGTGATACGGAGACCTTTTGATAGTCTTGCTGGACATAATTAGCGTGATGAATTATTCTCGTAAGAACTTCTTATTGCAATAAGTTATAATAAGGCAATGACTTGCTCCCCTGAACATCTTGCCCGGCAAATCCGCGAAAAGGGTTTTCGTTTGACCCCGCAGCGAGTTGCCATTGTAAATGCCCTGCACGCTGCCGGTGGGCATCTTTCCGCCCTGGAAATCTACGCCCGGGTGCATGGATCTACGCCCGGTTTGACGGAACCGACCGTTTACCGCACACTCGATTTTTTGGCGCAAAACGATTTGGTCCGCGTCACTCATACCGGTGGCGGAAAACTGGCGTATGAGCTCGCGCGGCATCAGCATCATCATATGGTTTGCCGCGCTTGCGGGCAGGAGCAGGAAGTTCGGCAAGCGCAATTGCAGGCCATTTATGACCAGGTGGAACAAATCACTGGTTATCGCCTGACCGAAAGTCACCTTACTTTCAGGGGCCTGTGCCCAAAATGCAAGTAACGGTAAATTCAGTTTGATGACGTCTCCCGCTATTGGACCCTAAAAAAGAGGATCGATGCACTTCTCCCCTGCTCCCATGCACATCCCGGATGGTTTTCTGACCATCGTGGTTGCGCTCATTTGTTGGGCAATCACCATCAGCTTGCTGGCGATCGCCATCCGTAAGACCAACCAGGCTTTGGGTGAAAAACAGGTACCGCTGATGGGCATCATGGCGGCATTCATTTTCGCCGCGCAAATGCTCAACTTCCCCGTTGCGGGCGGAACCTCCGGTCATTTGCTGGGCGGCGCTCTGGCCGCGATTGTGCTCGGGCCGTGGGCCGCCATGCTGGTGATGACGGCGGTCATCTCGGTGCAGGGATTGTTGTTTCAAGACGGCGGGCTGATTGTGATGGGCGCAAACATCCTGAACATGGGCCTGCTGACGGCGATGGTCGGCTACGGGTTGTATCGCATTGTCAGCAAAAGCAGCCCCACCACTCGGCTGGTCGTTTCGGGGATCGCCGCCTGGCTTTCCGTCATGACCGCCGCGCTCGCCACGGCGCTCCAACTCTGGTTGAGCGGCACCGCCAAGCTCAATCTGGTCGTTCCGGCCATGCTGGGAGTCCATACCCTGATCGGCATTGGCGAAGCGCTCATTACCGTGGCGGCGCTGGCCTTCATATTTCGCACCCGCCCCGATTTACTGGACGAAAGTTCCGCTTCGGGACAGGGCAGCCGGGCATGGATCTTCGCCGGGATTGCGCTGACCTTCGTGGTCGTCCTGCTCTCGCCGTTCGCTTCCGCCAGTCCTGATGGATTGGAACGGGTGGCAGAAAATATGGGCTTTCTCAAAACCAGTCAATCTGCGCCTTTCCATATCATTTCTGATTACACCCTCCCGTTTTTGGGATCAACGCCGCTTTCGACGATTTTGGCTGGGGCGTTGGGCGTGCTGATTGTATTGATTGTGTCCTTCCTGCTTGGCCGTTCCCTCAAAAAGCCTGATTAACCATGCATGACAACGTTTTTGACCGTTACCACGCCAGTGACAGTTCGCTGCATCACCTCGACCCGCGCGTCAAAGCGGTGCTGACTGTCATTTTCATCCTTTCCAACGCCCTGCTCCCCGATGGTGCCTGGCTGGCCTTTGTCTTTTCGTGGCTGCTGATTCTGTTCGCCAATCAGCTGGCGCGCCTCGGGCTGGGCTACACTTTCAAGCGCTCCTTTGTGGCCCTGCCATTTGCCTTGGCCGCCATCACGGCTATTTTTTCGATCCCCGGCAAACCGCTCGGCGAATGGCACATCGCCTGGTTGACGCTGATTCCCACCGACGCGGGTTTGCTGCGTTTCGTCAGCATTCTCATCCGTTCGTGGCTTTCCATCCAGATGGCGATTTTGCTGGTTGCCACCACCCAATTCCCCGATCTCATCCACGCTTTTGAGCATTTGCGCGTGCCTCGCATCCTGACTACCATCATTGCGTTTCTTTATCGCTACCTGTTTGTGCTCACAGATGAAGTTTTTCGTCTGCTGCGCGCCCGAGAAGCGCGCAGTGCCGGTTTGCCGGGACAAAAAAAAGGAGGCAGCCTCGTCTGGCGCGCCAAAGTTACCGGCAACATGACCGGCCAACTTTTTCTACGCAGCTACGAGCGCTCCGATCGAATTTACAGCGCCATGCTCGCGCGCGGCTATACCGGTAACCTGCGCACGCTCCACCCGCATATCATGCACCGGCGCGACTGGCTGATTCTGGCCTGCGCCGTGACCCTTCTTCTTCTCATCCAATTTATAGGCTGGATTCGTTAATGACCCCTGTCAATCACCAAGCTGCTGTTGAATATACTTATCCCGAGTGCGAAGGCGATGTACTCGTGGTTGACGATTTGCACTTCTCCTATCCCGATGGACATGTGGCTTTGCGCGGTGTCTCGCTGCATCTCTGTCAAGGGGATAAAGTCGCACTGGTTGGGCCAAACGGCGCCGGGAAAAGTACCCTCATGCTGCACCTGAACGGCATTCTGACGGGAAAAGGCGGACTCACCGTAGCCGGTCTTCCGTTTACTCAAAAGAATCTGCCCCTGATTCGTGCTGCTGTGGGGATGGTTTTTCAAAATCCCGACGATCAGTTATTTTCCCCGACAGTTTTTGAAGATGTGGCGTTCGGCCCCTTGCACATGGGACTGCCCGAAGACGAAGTCCGCAGCCGGGTGGCGGAAGCGCTCGAAGCGGTGCGCATGACCTCCTTTGCCGACAGGCTATCCCACCACCTGAGCGTGGGCGAAAAGAAACGCATCGCCATTGCGACGGTACTCTCCATGCGCCCGCAAATCCTGGTGCTCGACGAGCCTTCCGCCGGTCTCGACCCGCGCGCGCGCCGGACTTTGATCCATTTGCTGAGAGATTTACCGATTACCATGCTCGTTTCCACGCACGACCTGGCCATGGTCAAAGAGCTTTTCCCCCACACCATCATCATGGACAACGGCTCAATCGTTGCAGATGGTTTGACGGTGGAAATTCTTGAAGATGTGCCGCTGCTCGAAGCGCACGGGCTGGAAAAACCTTAGCCTTTGAGCGCGCCAGCCATCAGGCCGCGCAGGAAGTAGCGTCCCAGGAAAATATAAACCAGCAGCGTGGGCAGGGCTGCCAGCAGGGAACCGGCCATTTGCACATTCCAGGCAATGATCTGGCTGCCCGCCAGGTTGTTCAGCGCCACGGTGATCGGCCAAAATTCCGGCTTTGTCAGCACCACCGCAAAAATGAAATCATTCCAGGTGGAGGTGAATTGCCAGATCAGCACCACTACAAAAGCCGGGGCGGAAAGGGGCAAAAGGATATAGCGGTAGGTTTGGAGAATGTCCGCACCGTCAATGCGAGCCGATTCGATAATTTCAGTTGGGATGGTGGCGTAGTAATTTCGGAAAATTAAAGTCGTAATCGGAATCCCATAAATAATGTGCGCGAGTACCAGTCCGGGCAGTCCTCCGTAGAGATGGATGGCGCGCATAAATTCCACCAATGGAATAAAGATGCTCTGGTAGGGGATGAACATTCCGAACAGAATGAGCGGAAAGATGATGTTTGCGCCGCGGAATTTCCAGCGCGCGAGCACAAAACCATTCAAAGACCCGATGAAAGCAGAGATGACCGCCGCTGGCACCACCATGTTGATACTATTCCACAGGTAGGGCGCCAGCTTGTTGAAGGCTTCCACGTAATTATCGATACTGAGGCTGGTGGGCAGATCCCACATGGTTTTCTGGCTGACCTGGTCAAAGCCCTTAAAACCGGTCGCCAGGATGACGTACATTGGGACGAGGTACAGCGCCGCCAGCAATACCAGCGGAATGTACAGAAAATAGCGTGCGGGGATGCGAAGCTGCGAGAGGCGTTTGTTGGCACTCATACATCCGCCTCGTGCCCAAGGTTGTACAAGATATACGGAATGATCAGGATGGAAATAATCAATAACAGCAAGATTGAAATGGCTGCGCCACGCCCAAAGAAATAACCGTCAAAGGTGGCTTGCCACATATAAATGGCGGGCACATCCAGGGCAAGTTGTTTCCCTGCCAGGGCAATGATCAAATCGAACACTTTCAGGGAAATGTGTCCAAGGATGATGACTGCGCTGAGAGTCACCGGATTCAGCATGGGGATGATGATATAGCGGTAAAGCTGCCATTCCGAAGCGCCATCCACGCGCGCCGCCTCCCGGATTTCGTCAGAAATACTGCGTAATCCGCCCAGATACAAAGCCATTGTAAAACCAGACATTTGCCAGATGGCAGCCAGGGCGATGGCGGCAATGCCCCAGGTGGGAGTGGTATGCCAGCGGTTGATCAGAAAATCCCAGCCAAAATAACTGAAAATCTGATTCAGGCCGCTGATTCGGGTTCCTTCGGATGGATTCATTAACCAGCGCCAGACCACGCCGGTGACAATGTAGGAAATCGCCATGGGGAACAGGAACAGGCTTCTGAAGAAGTTTTCTCCGGGCAAGTTTTGGTCGAGCAAGACGGCCAGGATAAACCCGAGCAACAAGGCCCCGATCACAAAAACAATCGTAAAAATGGCCGTATTGCGTAAATCGATGATAAAACGTGGGTCAGAAAACAATTCAATATAATTTTTCAGGCCCACAAAGGTGTAATCTGGCAGCAGGCCTTTCCAGGCGCTGAACGAAACCCGCAAAGTCCAGGCGATAAACCCATAAATAAAAATCCCCACTGCAATCATGGAAGGGGCCACCAGCGCAAATGAGATGATGGCATCCGTATTTTTGAGTTTGGTCATCAACGGACCTTGCCAGCGCCGGAAAAATTCAGGCAAACTATGCGCGGATGTGACAACCATGGCAGCGGGCTTGATGTTGGGGACAGCGCTCGAAAGCGGCGTTCCCTGCATCGGACGAGGTTTTAATGGCATGGGCCGGAGCTTTTACAGGCGGACATCAGAGCCGCCTGCAACCTGTCGACGTTCTTATCGGTCAGGAAGATTCCCAAATCGGTATTAATCTCGGTTTTCCACGAGTCGTTGGCCACCACACCGTGATAGAGTGACCCAACCAGCGTATCCCTGGCCCAATCAGCCATGGCGGATTGCAGGTATTCGTCATAAAGCGAACGGTCGGCATCGCTGCGCGCCGGGATCGAGCCTTTGACGGGATTGAAGGCATCCTGTCCCGCTTTGGAACCGGCCAGTTTCAACCAGGCGATTGCGCCCTCGCGGTTGGGCGCCCCGATGGGCAGGACGAAGGAATCAGACAGAAATTGAAAAACGCCCGTCGTACCAGGCACCGGCGCCCAGCCATAATCAACCCTGGGCGTTTTTCCCAATTCCTTGTAGTAGGCTTCCGTCCAATCGCCCATGATATTGAATGCGGCATCGCCGTTTACCACCAGCTGCGCGGCATCCTGCCAGGCAAGCGTGGTGGCGTCATTGTTGGTGTAACTGAGCACTTTTTCAAAATTTTCCAGCGCATGGCGGGTTTCAGGCCCATCCCAATCTGTTTTACCGGTCCATAAGCCGCTGTATTTCTCAGGGCCAAGTGAAGCAAGCAGAATGGTTTCAAAGAGATGCATGGCTGTCCATTGTTCGCCCATTGCCAGCGGAATGATGCCGGTGGAATTTAATTTTTCCAAGTCTGCGATGAATTCATCCAGGGTGGTTGGAACGGGCAGGTTGTTTTCGGCCAGAATCCGCGGGTTGTACCAGAGCACATTGGAACGGTGAATGTTTACTGGAACGGAATAGATGTTGCCATCCTGCGAAATCAGCGGAATCAACGTTTTCGGCATGACGTCCAGCCACTTTTCCTGCTCGTAAAGAAAATTGAGCGGTTCCAGCTGATGGGCTTTCACATAGGTGCCGATCAGTTCCTGCCCGGCATGTCCCTGCCACGAATCAGGCGGGTCGCCAGCCTGTAAGCGCGAAGCCAGTATTGCGCGGGCATTCGTGCCCGCGCCGCCAGCCACAGCAGCATTAATGAACTCAATCTCTGGATTTTGGGCTTTGAAGATTTTCATCATTGCATCTAAACCGGCCGCCTCGCCACCTCCCACCCACCACGAAAAGACTTCAACCTTTGCCCGTTGCGCGGTGGTTGTTTTGGCTGGCGGAGGGGGTGTAGTTGTAGATGGCTCTGTTCCTTGCGCCCTTGGTGTGGCCGGCGTGCCACAGGCCGCAAAGACAAGCCCAACCAGCGCCATCAAACTGGCTAGACCCCAAACAGGTTTTCTGGGGAACATTCTCTCTTCTCCTTGTTTGCACTCAAACCCGGTGATGGAAGAATAATCTATCGAAATACCAACTCGTCGAGCCCATGCAGAAACCGGGTCTGCCACCTTACAATATTACCCTTTTTCAAGATTATCCAGACCTTGATTATGCCAAAGAAAACAGCAAAATCCGATCTGAATAATCCTATGGATTAAGAGACAATGCGCCAGTGTAAATGATACCGATTACAATAAGTGTATCGAACTTGCGCATTTATCTCAATTCATTTATGGACTAGCGCTGGACATACTCTGGACATGGATCAACTCACATTTAACAGTCTCTTCCGCGATTTAGTCTCGCGCATCTACGATCGGGTCGCCATTGAAAACCATCCGCTGGCGGCTCATTTTTTAATTACCTCGGATGTGAAACTTCGTCGCGCAGATGCGATTCGCCAGTTGATACTGAAGGAAATTGAGCATCTGCGGCCTGAAGGGCTCGAGATTTTGTGGCAATCGCCCGAATGGCGGCCTTACCTGATTCTGAATAAACGTTACGTGGAAGCGGAAGATCCCTCAGACATTGCCCGCTCGCTGTATATCGGTGATCGACAGTTTCGACGGGATCACAGCCGGGCTTTGCAGGCGCTCAGTACGCGCATCTGGGATGAATATTTCGCAAAAGCGAAAAACGTCGAAAACGCTGATGAGCTGGAAGGCGAAGAGCAGCAGGATTTTGAGTTTCACCCCGAACAATTGGATTTGCGTGAAATCGTCGAAGGTGTCGTCAGCCTGACATCTCGCCGTTTTGAAAGTGAACAAGTACGCCTGAGCATTGATCTTCCCGCCGCGCCCCTGTCAGTATTCACCGACCGGGTTGTCTTGCGGCAGATTCTGCTCAGCCTGCTTAATTATGTCATGCATTTGCGGGAAGATCCCGTCATTCGCCTGTGCGCCAAATCCAACCCTGGCCCGGTGCTCGGCCTGTTCTTCGAAGCGGAAGAACAATGGGCCAGCATCCAGAGCGATGAGCAGGATACACTCGAATTTGTGCGTCAACTGAGTCCGCGCTTGCCCGCCAGGCTGGAGGAAGTTTATCCGCAGCCGGGACAGGCTGGTCAGGCTGAAATTCACCTGTTGTTTGGGTCGGTGAAGCCCAAAACCGTGCTGATGATTGATGATCAGCCCGCCACCCTCAAGATGTTCCAACGCTATTTAAGCGGTACTTCGCTGGATGTCACCGGAGTCAGCGATCCGGCTCTGGCCCTGGAAACCGCCCGACAGTTGCAGCCCGCCCTGATTTTGCTGGATGTGATGATGCCGCGCATCGACGGTTGGGAGGTGCTGCAGGCCCTGCAGCTTGATCCCCAGACCAGGAATATCCCTATTCTCGTCTGTTCGGCCTGGGGTGAACCGGAACTGGCCCGCTCGCTGGGCGCCGTGGAATTCCTGAAGAAACCGGTTATCCAGAAGGATCTTCTCGCGGCCTTGAATCGCCTGGCCATTATCCAGGAATAAATATGCGTTGGCTCAAAAACCTATCCCAAAAAGATACCGAACTGCATGACCAGATGCGTTCCACGGCGCGCAATCTGGTATTTACCATTGCGGGCTTGTATCTCATATGGCACATGATCGCCACTCTGGGTTATCCACAGGTATTCAGCCCGAGCCTGTGGAGCATATCTTTATTGATGTTGGTGCTGGTACTGATTACGCTACGCCTGATCGAAGGGCATTACCTGTTATCCCAGGTGATCTGGTTGGTGGGATTGGTCGGAGCCATACTCCTGGCGTTTTCTATCTATCAATGGACACAAATCCTGCTGCTGCTGATCGCCTTGCCATTGGTTACATTGGTCACCATTGGGTTGCCGGGAACCGTCCTGTCTGTCGTGGGCATCACCCTGATCGTGAACATTCTCGATCGTAGCTACGGTTTGCCGGAGGGCTTTCCGCTCGCCATCTTCATCAGCAGCACTTTCATCGCCATCTTCGGCTGGGGCGTTTCCAGCAACCTGCTCACTGCTCTCGATGCGGCCTCCTATCATTATGGCGAGGCAAACCGGTTGCTTGAAGAAACCCGCAATCATCGCGCTGAAATCAGCCGCATGCTCAAAGACCGCAACCAGGTCAACTATCAACTGGAACGTATGAATGAGATGCTGACGTATGCCCGCGCCCAGGCCGAGGAAGCACGTGAAAATCGCAATCGCTTTATGCTGGCGGTCAGCCATGAACTGCGCAGCCCGCTCAACTTCATCATTGGCTTCAGCGACCTGATGGTTAACTCTCCCGAAACTTACGCGCCGATCGATCATTGGCCGCCCGGAATGCATGATGATGTTCAGGAAATCTACACTTCCAGCAAGCACCTGATGCGCCTGATTAACGACATCCTGGATATGGGTAAGATCGACGCCCGGCAGATGTCGCTCTATCGGGAAAAAACCCAGGTCGATCAACTGGTGGAGGATGTGCGCAAGATGCTGACCGGCGCTTTCGCGCAAAAAGGGATTGACCTGCAGATCGACCTCGCTCCAGATTTGCCGCCCGTTTTTGTTGATACCACCCGCATCCGGCAGGTTCTCATTAATCTACTCAACAACGGATTGCGTTTCACCGATCAAGGCAATGTCACTTTGCGCGTGGAAAAACAGGAAAATCGGTTGCTGGTCAGCGTCACGGATACCGGTACCGGCATTGCCCCTGAAGATTTGCCCAAAGTTTTTGACGAATTCCGCCAGGTGGGTGAGGACAACTGGCGACGGCGCGCGGGAACAGGCTTGGGGCTTTACATCAGCCGCCACTTTGTCGAACTGCACGGCGGGAAAATGGATGTGGAAAGTATTCCTGGTCTGGGAACCCGCTTTTATTTCAGCCTGCCGCTCGATTCAAGTGACATCCCGGAGCGGAGGGGACAGGACGAGCGCAGCCAGCCAATTTTGCGCGATAACCGCCTGGTGCTGTTGGTGACGCCGCGCGATGAGGACGCCGCCATGCTGCAGCATGTATTGGATGGATATACTATTCAGCGTGTTGAAAATACCCAGATGGCTATCGAACAAACCCAGTCCATATTTCCACGCGCGGTGATTGTCGCGGCTGAGGCGGGAACTCTTCCGGCGGAGCATCTGTCTTACGATTTGCCGGTGGTCCACTTCAGCCTGCCGCGCCCCGGATTGCATGTCGCCAATCTGCATGCGCAGCTGGTCAAACCGATTTCGCGCAAGGTCTTACTCGATACGATCCAATCTCTTGGGCCTGAAGTGCGGCGTCTGCTGGTGGTGGATGACGACCCGGCCATGATCCGTTTTGTGACGCAATCTTTTCGTGCAGATAATGACGACCGAACCAGCAGCACTTACGAGCTGATGAGCGCTTTAAGTGGCGAACAGGCTTTTCAATTGCTGCAAAGCAATCCGGTGGATGCCATTTTGCTTGACCTGGAATTGCCCGATATCAATGGTTGGGCCTGGCTCAAGCGTTTACAAAGCCAAAAAGAGCTCGCCAACATCCCGGTTATCATTATCTCAGCCCAGGATATCCCGGAAATGAATCTGCTGCCCGGCGCCAGTGCGCTGGAACTGACTCTGCGCCGCCCGTTAAAAACCGCGGAATTGGGCAGCGTCATTAAATTCGTGCTGGAAAACATCCTTCCGCAGTATCCCCAGGAGAAGTAAGCCGCCCAAGCGGGCTTAAAAGGACAGGACTAACAGGCCGGGAAATTCGGTCGGTTAGTCCTGTCCTTTTGATGTGGCTGGCTTACTTCGGTAGCCAGGCCAGAACTTTCTGGATCATGACATCCCAGTAAGCCCAGTTATGTTCGCCGGGGCCTTCTTCGTAGGTCAAATCGAGCGGCAGGGTGCGGGCGTAATCGCGGAAACTGAGATTGTTCTGGTAGAGAAAATCTTCGGTGCCGCAGCACTGGTAGAGTTTGGGCCTGACCGGGCCCCCGGCAACCTGCGCGGCCAGGGTGAACAGGTCATGCTGGCTGCCAGCCACTTTGCCCAGGTCGGCACCGAAGATATTGCGCATTCCCTCCAGCCAGAGTGCATTTTCGGGATCGTCGCGTTCCGTGAAAACTTCGGGAAGATTGGCGACGCCGGAAAGGCTGGCAGCTGCGGCGAAACGCTCAGGGTGCGTCAGCGCCAGTTTCAAAGCGCCGTATCCGCCCATCGACAGCCCGGCGACGTAATTATCGGCGCGTTCGGACGAGAGCGGGAACATGTCGCGGGCTACGGCGGGAACTTCCTCACTGATAAACTGCCAGTATTTCCCGCCATGCGCCATGTCGGTATAGAAGCTGAGATGTACGGAGGGCATGACCACGGCCAGATTCAGCCCCTCAACGTAGCGCTCAATGGACGTCCAACGCTGCCAGGCAGTGTGATCGTCTGAATGACCGTGCAGCAGATACAGGGTGCGGTATTTTTGCGCGGCGCCGCTCTGAGCGTCCTTCAGAGTCCGTTGCGGCAGGATCACGCCCATCGTGGCGCGCATCCCGAGTGCTTCCGAGAAAAAGTTAACTTCGGTCAGAATCATATTTTTATCCCGACCATGAACCGCGCTGGATGGTTCTTGTTCTCGGTTCATGGCTTATGGTTAATTTAGCCAAGTGCTCCAACGACGGATTCGACCTCGTTCAAGATTTCGCCGCTCTTGACCAGCGCCTTCATGGCGTTGTGATCGGGGTAGAGTGGGCGGTCGATTTCGAGATGGTTGACGTGCTTGCGGATGGTTTCGCGGGCTTTGGCGGTGCCTTTGCCGGGTGTGAATTCGCGGAAATCGAGCGCCTGCGCGGCGGCCATAAATTCAATGCCGAGGATGCCGTAGGCGTTATCCAGAATTTGGCCGTTTTTAAGGGCGGTATTCATGCCCATCGAGACGAAATCCTCCTGGTCAGCGGCGGCGGGGATGGATTGGATGCTGGCGGGCGCGGACAGGATGCGCTGTTCGACGATGAGGTGGTCGGCGGTGTACTGGCTGAGCATCAGCCCGGAGTAGAAACCGGGGCTGTGCGCGAGAAAATCGGGCAGCCCCGCGCTGAGCGCCGGGTTGGTTAGACGGTTCAGGCGGCGTTCAGAGAGTACGCAAACCATCGTGATGGCCGTTCCGGCCATATCCATGGGGAGCGCCACCGGGCTGCCCTGGAAGTTTGCGCCAGTCAGCGTCAGTTTGAGTTCGGGGACAAAAATGGGATTATCGCCCACGCCGTTGAGCTCAATCTCAACCTGTGAGCGGGCATAAGCGATGGCATCCCGCGCCGCGCCGATGACTTGCGGGGTGGAGCGCATGGAGTAGGCATCCTGCACCTTGGTTTTCATCTTGCCGGTCGCCAGGTCGGAACCTTCGAGACACTTCAAAATATTGCTGGCGCTGGTGATGGAACCTTTAAAGCCGCGCAGCTCATGGATTTTGGTATTGTAGGGTTTGAGATTGCCCAGCAAGGCCTCGATCGACATGGCCGCGCAAATTTCAGCTTGCCTGATGAAGCGTTCCATGTCGTGGATGTGCAGGGCGCTGATGGCAGTCATCAGGTTCGATCCGTTGATGGCGGCCAACCCGTCGCGCGCCATCAGCCCCGGGACGGGAATCCCGGCTTTTTCCATGGCGATCTTGCCGGGGAGCTGCTCGCCGCGGAAGAAGGCTTCGCCCTCCCCCATCAAAAGCAGCGCGGCCTGCGCCATGGGAGCCAGATCGCCCGAAGCGCCGACTGAGCCTTTCTGACAGACTACCGGCGTCACGCCCTTGTTGAGCATCTCGACGTAGGTCAGGGTGATCTCGGGGCGGCAGCCGGAATTGCCGTGGGCGTGCACGTTGATGCGTCCCGCCAGCGCCGCGCGCACATGTTCAATCGGCGCGGGATCGCCAATCCCGGCGGCGTGGTTGTACACCAGGAAGCGCTGAAATTCCTTGACTTGATCATCAGAGAGTAGGGTTTCTGAAAATTCGCCAATACCGGTATTCGTACCGTACATGATCTCATGGTTGGCCAGTTTTTCTTCCAACATGGCGCGACAGATTTTGATGCGTTCAAGCGCTGCAGGTGCAAGTTCCACTTTTTCGCCGTGGCGGGCGATGGCAACGATTTTTTCGATGGTCAGGGAAGAACCGTCGAGGACAATAGTCATACGGATGGACTCCTTTTGGAAAAGAATATACGTCTATTCTACTCCGCTCTGGGGAGAGATGAAGATTGAATAAGGAATGAGAGACAAGGCATATCAAGGCTTGAAACGATGGCCTGACGTAAATTTAATTTGACGAGGAGAAAGTTTGGTTTGACAACGAGAAAATTTGGTTTGACGGCGTGAAAATTTAATTTGACCCGGTCAAACCAAACTTTGACCCGGTCAAATCTGTAAGCATTCAGCCCCATTTTTTTTCCTGTGATCTTCGGGATGCGAAGCGCTCAAGACGAAAAATCTTTGTAAACTTCGCGCGCTGGCGGCCTTCGCGGTTCCTTTTCTCTTTGTCTCGACAAGCTCGATAACCGTTCTGGCTTGTCCGGGTCAGGTCAAAGCCACAAATTGCAACACAACCAGTAAATTTCCAACCGATGGCCGATATTTGTCCAAAGTATGTCCGTAAACGGGTTGAGTAGCGCTGACGCACGAGATAGACTTGTAACTATCTGAAGTGTAAGTAAAATGGTGCAATTTCGCCAATCTCCCAGACTGCCTTCAGAAATAACGTGGAGAAACCGTTCTCCTTTTACCTTTTTTTCAATTGATCCAAGGAGGTCAAGATGAAGAAGTTCGCATTAGCTTTCCTTTCCCTGCTGGTCGCTGTTTCCATGTTAGCGGCTTGCGCCCCCGCCGCCCCGGCGACGGAAG
Source organism: uncultured Anaerolineae bacterium (assembly GCA_903838415.1). Lineage (GTDB taxonomy): Bacteria > Chloroflexota > Anaerolineae > Anaerolineales > Villigracilaceae > UBA5195. The sequence continues at coordinate 22,284 of CAILYI010000162.1, forward strand.
CCCCTGCTGCGGCCAGTGGCCTGTCAGTCGGTATCGTTCTTCCTACCAAGGACGAACCCCGCTGGATCCAGGACGAAACCCGTTTCACTGATGCTCTAAAAGCCGCCGGTTTCAGCGCTGAGATCATGTTCAGCCAGGGCGATTCCGCCAAAGAAAAAGCCAACGTCGAAGCGCTGCTGACCAAGGGCATCAAAGTCCTGATCATCTGCCCGCAGGACGCTGCTGCTGCTGGCGCCGCTGTTGACGAA